>SFCA01000134.1:0-15254 GCA_007095475.1 Microcystis aeruginosa Ma_QC_C_20070703_M131
AGATACAGAAATCGCAGACGGCGATTTGGTCTGAGATTGAATTTGATTGCTGGTATCTACAATTACGAACTTCGTTACCGACAAAAGGATATATCTTGATTACTTTTGCAAGAGATCTATGGTGTAATCAAAAGACATTAGTTTATTATTCAGAGCAACAGATTAGACGGGTAAGAGTTGTTAGACGTGCTGACGGTTATTATTGCCAGTTTTTAATTGATGTAGAACGGCAAGAATACCATAAACCAACGGGACAAATAACAGGAATTGACCTAGGTTTAAAAGAGTTTTATACCGACGCTCAAGGCAATACTGTAGAGAATCCACGTTATTTAAGAAAGTCAGAAAAACGACTTAAAAAAGCACAAAGGAGATTATCAAAACGATTTTGTAAGGGAAACAAACAGTCTAAAAACTATCACAAGCAACGAATAAAAGTGGCTAGGCTTCACCTTAAAGTATCAAGACAACGTAAAGACAAAGCAATTAAAGATGCTTTGGCGTTAGTCCAGTCTAATGATCTGGTAGTCTATGAAGCTTTAAAGGTAAGAAACTTAGTCAAAAACCGTAAGCTTGCCAAGTCGATTAGTGATGCTTCTTGGTATCAATTCACCGAATGGTTTGAATTTTTTGCCAAGATTTATCGGATTGTTTGTGTTGCTGTTCCTCCCCATTTTACTAGCCAAGATTGTTCAGTTTGTGAGACGAGAGTTCAAAAAACATTAAGTACTAGAACTCATCAATGTCCTAACTGTAAAACAGTCTTAGATAGGGATCATAATGCAGCAATAAATATTCTTAAAAAAGGGTTGAAATATTTGGGAAATCATCTCAACGGTACTGTTGGGCAAACAGAAACCGACCCAACCCCCCCACCCCCCCTGCCCCCCCGACATCGGGGGGGGAGAGTCCGGCCTCTGGGTTTTCAGTGGAGACATTGAGAATCTAAGCTGTCTCGTTGAACAAGGAATTTCCGATAAGTATCTAAGCACAATTAATTACACATCTAAGCCACTACTCCGTCAGACTTCTGCTGTGATCAGTAAACAGTGAACTGAAAACTCAAATCCGATCCCTAATAGCTGTATCCCGTCTCGGAGTCTCCCGTCTCGGAGTCTCCTGTCTCGGAGTCTCCTGTCTCGACTAGGAAATTAATTTTGTACGACTACTTAGTGATATGGAAAGAATCCCCTGTCACAGCGTAGCTTGACGGTGGGAGTATGTCAATTGATTCAAATTAATTAACTCGCTGCCATAAACGTTGAATTTCTTTCCTCAGTTGTGCATCAGGAGGCTGGCTAAATTGTACAGAAGGATTGACCTGCACACCGGGAATATTCTGATTCCAGGGACTGTTGGAGACTGATTCTAAGTTTATGCCACTTATCACAGGGCGAAACCCGTAGCGGACGAATACTTCCTGTTGGGAAGGCTGTCTGAGAAAGGCGACAAACTCCCTGGCTGCTTTCGCTTGTCCCTCATTCACATCCCGCCGTGCGATCGCCGCCGTCGCTACTGTCTCAATAGTCGGGTCAAGATAGTAGATTTGGTAAGGTTTTTCCTGGGTAGTTTGGGCTTGGGACCAGCGATAGAGGGCGATACTTTCGTAGGTAGTCGCCACATCAGCGTCGTTGGATCCGCGAGCAATAAATTCCTGCAAGAGAATGTCACTCGAAAGGGGCGGCTGATAGACGGAACGCTTAATCAGAGCAAACAAAGATTGAATTCCCGGCCCATTCAAGTTAGTACCAGCTAGGGGACTTCCGCCAAGATTGGACTGGGACCACAAACTTAAGGTTAACTGACCACTGTTGGAACGGCTAGGGTCTGTCATGACAAAATCGAAGCTTCCCCAGGTAGATTGTCCGCCGATAGCAGTCCAGTTACGCTTTTGCATGGCCCGTTCTACACTTTGCCATTGAAAGCGTCTCCTAGGGAAGATAACCTTTCCTCTCTCGGGCCAAGCGATACCCACCAGGAAGGTTTTGACAATGGGTTGGGGCGTATCGTAGAAGGGATTGCTTTCTCCCTGTACCGCCAGGCGATCGCGCAACTCCTCTAAGATTTCCCCATTGGCTGGAATGAGGATAGTAGGCGTAAAGTCATGTTTCTGGTCGATGTAGTTATTAACTATGTCCTGAGAGCCTTGAAACTTCAGTTCTAAGTTAATGTTGGGATGAGATGCCTCGAATTGTGGCTCTAGGACTGCCAATGGTTCTTGAAGTTCCGTCCCACTGACGATGGTAAGGTTTTGCTGCACGCCAGGAAGAGGTGCATAAGCTAAAGCGAAAGCAATTAGGGCGATCGCAGCCGAAATTATTGCCCGTCTGCGTTTCGATTGAGGGCTGTTTCTCCTAGTGGGAGGCGTTAAGAGTCCTGGTTGCATGGCGAGTAATTCTTGAATGCGGTTGTTAGTGGGAGGATGGGTGGCAAATAAGCGATTGACAAGTTTACCCTTGAAGGGATTAATAATTAGAAGGGGAGCTAACGCTGGGTTTTCTTCTGTGGATATTGACTGCTGTTGGCTGTTATTTTCTAATTTTTCTAAGGCG
Organism: Microcystis aeruginosa Ma_QC_C_20070703_M131; assembly: GCA_007095475.1. Lineage (GTDB taxonomy): Bacteria > Cyanobacteriota > Cyanobacteriia > Cyanobacteriales > Microcystaceae > Microcystis > Microcystis aeruginosa_I. The sequence continues at coordinate 2,553 of SFCA01000134.1, forward strand.
TTAGCGAGGGCGCGAGGATTTCCGGTTAAACTTGCTGAACCTGCATCAGCAGCATACTCTCTCGTTCGAGATATGGCTAATTGAGTTAAGGTAGCCGTAAGGGGCGCAAGTAGCAAGGTAGGGAATAAGGCGGCTAGGCGGATGGGATTGGCGTTGCGGTAGTTAAACATGGCAAACATTCCCGTCATTCCTGTTTCCGTGAGGAGAGAAATTGCTACAGAAATAGTGACAGCAACTGTAGCTGTAAGGGCATCACCGTGTTTAATGTGGCTAAGTTCGTGGGCGATAACGGCTTCTAATTCGTCTTCAGGAAGCAGTTTCATCAACCCTTCTGTAATGCAGACAACACCCCGTTGGGGATTCCTTCCAGTAGCAAAAGCATTAGGAGAAGAAGTAGGAATGATATACAGTTTAGGTTCTGGTAAATTTGCCCTGTAGCACAGCACTTCAACTATGGGTTTGAGTATAGCTTCTTCTTGAGAATTGGCAGGACGAACATCAAAAGCGGCTAAAACAACTTGGTCGGAATAGAACCAGAGACTAAAGTTAATTACAGCAGCAACGATTAAGCCGATAACTGCACCAATTATCCCGCCGATGAGTAGATAAGCCGTCAGAACTAAGATGCTGCTTAATAACGCTAATAAAGCAACTGTTTTTAAGAAGTTCATTACTCGTCAATCTCCAGGGTAGTATTGTGGTGTTGATTTTTCCAGTTTAGTTGATTGATTAGTCAGGTTCAAGAAATGATAAAATCAATATTTTCTTGAAAGCCACTCAATTCTTCACTCAAATTTCTTAACTCTATAAGTTCTTCCGAATTAGTCAAGTCAGCCGTCCGCAATTTATTTTGTAATTGTTGCAGAACCCCAGCCGAGTCTTGAATCACAGTGTACAAGCTAGTTAATTTTGCTTGACGAGTATCTTGTCCTTGTTGTGCTAATTCAATATTCCGTTCTAAACTGGCTTGCAACTGTTCTAATTGTTTACGAGATACACCGGAACTCGAACGAATTTTACTTTTAACTTCCAAGAGTTGCTGTTGTAACTCATTGATTGACAATAAAGATTCACTTTCTCGCAAACGTTGAGCAATTTGTTCTATTTTTGGGGGAAGTTCAATAGCACTATCGCAAGCTTGCTGTACGGCGATTAATAAGTCCATTTGCACTGAACTGCTGCTTAATAATTGGTTAGCTTCTTGACGCAGAACTTCTGCCTTTCCTGCTAAACTTTGAGCCGAACCTTGAATAACTTGCAGTTCCTGTTGTAATTGTTGTTTGACCCGTTTCTCCCCATCTGGTTCTCTAGCTTTCAAGGCGGTTGCGCCGACTACAGTTACCGCCAATGCTGTTGGTAAAGTAACAGTATTAGATAATCCCAAAAAGCGAACACCAACAACTAAAACGATCCCGCCTGCTAAAACGGCTAAAGGGTAATAAAGAGGGTTAGCAATTTTCATTTTTAGTTAACCGTTGATGATTGATGGTTGATGATTTAGTAGATTAATTCAGGAATTAATCACAGTCTCTACATTTGGTTGACTTACAAATGCGCCTCGGAACTCCGAATTCCGCCCCGCGCTTGACTCGGCGGCGAAGCCACCTCCGAATTCCATTCATAATTCATAATTCATTACTTAAAACTCTACTTGCAAGTCTCCCATCACAGTTGATATAGTCGCTGGCTCTCCTTGACGATAGTAACCGCCGTTAACTTCGGCAATTTTTTGCAAAGCCTGGGGATTAAATTCTCCTTCTTTCCCATAACCAATAGTAAAGAAAGCAATTCGCTGATCGGAAGAAAAGCCACTCTTTTGCAACTCTTGTTCCAACTGATCCAGATTAATTTGTGACCCCGAATCTTCTCCATCAGTTAAGATTAACACGGCATTAATAGTATCAGTCCGCAAATTTTGAGATAGCCAGTTGCGGGCATAGAGGGCGCTATCATAAAGTCTGGTCCCACCACTGGACCGCAGTTGGCCAATAAATTCAATGCCGCGATCTCGCCCCTGTGGAGTTCCTTCTATAATCACAGGTTCGTTAATAACTGAATTGAAACTAATTAGGGCAATTCTTTCCTTCGGTCCCAGGTTCTGAACGTAATTAAGTAAAGTATTCTTAACTGATGTCAGTTTTTGCCCTTCCATCGACCCAGAAGTATCAATTACTACTGCTACTTGCGACGGTTTCTTGGCATAATTTTGCCAGCTTTTAAGCATGGCTTCAACTACTTCTGGTTGGGGCGAACGGTAAGAGTCATAGGTGGGTTGAGGATTCACGCCAAATTCAGCAGAAAACTTGCTTCCCAAGGCTACTCCTGGAACACCCGGTCGCAGTCCCAAATCTGTGGCAATTTGTTGGGTTTCGGGCAAAAGAATGAATTCAATTACCTTTTCAGCAGCTTCTTTTTCTCGGTCACTTATCCAAGGCGCATTGGCTAAAATTGCCCGCATATTGGAACTGAAAGTAGCCTTGGGATAGACGGCTTGATAGCGCGTTTGATTGGAACCAGCTTGGCTGTTAGCAGCAATTACCAAAGACTCGTAAACTGAGGCTACCGAAGCCCAAAAGGGTCCGTTGGCGACCATAGATTGGGCAAGGGAAGCGGTAGAAGTACCATAGCGAGTGATTTTACTCTGGATCTGTTGAATTTGTCCCTGATATTTTTCTACGTCAGCTACAGTCAGATCTTCCGGGCGCTTACCTGCTACAGCAGCAAATTGGGCCACCAGGGTTTGTAAGCCAGAATTAGAACGGGTAGGCGCGGTGTGGACGTAAGTGATGGGGAGGGGTGGGGCTTTGGGATCGAGTTGGCGGTAGTTGTCCAATTTAGCTAGGGCGACGAAGGGATCTTCTACTTTTTCTAAACCCTTGGCGAGGTCAGCGGTTGTCATGAAAACCATCGGACTGTAGGCGATCAGGGGTGAGTCGGTAATTTCCGGGATGTAATTTTGTCCTGGAAATAGCTTGTTCATCTGGTAGATGAGTTGACTCTGATAAATTTCGCCATCGACGGATAAAAGGGTGGGAAATTCGGGCGCATCGGCTTTGAGAGTTCCATTTTGGTACTGTTGGGCCAGCGAGAGAATCGTTTGGACCACATCGCCGCTTCCTTTAGCTTCGCAACTGAGGTAAAAGGCTTCACCGCTAGCGAGTTTGGGTTGGCTTTGGTTCAATTTCGTGGCTGCTTGCTGACAGAATTGGGCTAGGTCGCTTCCCACGAGAAATTTGACTTCAAGTCCCTGTTGTCTGGGTTGTTGGCTTCCTTGTTGTTGGGGTTGCTGTCCACAAGCACCTAGAAATACTAAGGTAGACAGGACGGTTAAGGGAGTAACTGAGGTTAAATAACGAGAAAAAGCAAGATTTTGGCGTTTAATCATGAGTCTTGACAGAGTAATAACCAATAAAGCACGAAGTTACTCGGATCAATGCAGATGGGATGAGAACATATTTCCCTAAAATGTCGGATGAATGCCCCCGCTAAATTTTTCGACAAGACATCAACCTTTGCGGGGGATGAAATCCGACCAGGATATTAACTGCGAAGCCCGATTTTAATTCTACCATTTGTAGGTAAACTGTGTTATACTTAATTTGGCCAATGGTCGAGGATTGTTAGATGCTAGTCGTAGAAGCAAAGCTAAAAAACGGAACACCAGAGCAATATCACCAGCTTGATGAAGCTATCAAAACTTCTCAGTTTGTGCGTAACTCTTGTGTTCGTTATTGGCGGTTCAATCAAGGGACAACCCGCAATGATCTCCAAAAACTTTGTGCGGTACTAGCTAACAATAAAGAGACCCCTTGGGTGAAGAAATTAAACTCTCAAGCTCGTCAATCGGCTGCTGATAGAGCCTGGCAATCAATTAATCGGTTTTATCATAATTGTCGATGCCCAGATACCGGGGAAAAAGGGGTTTCCTAGATTTAAAAAACATAGCCGTTCTGTTGAATACAAATTAACGGGCTACAAACTATCTGATGAGCGACGTAAAATCAAGTTCACCGATGGCTTTAAAGCAGGAGAATTTGATTTATGGTGTAGTCAAAAGACATTAGTTTATTATTCAGAACAACAGATTAAACGGGTAAGAGTTGTTAGACGTGCTGATGGTTATTATTGTCAGTTTTTGATTGACGTAGAGCGGCAAGAATACCATAAACCAACGGGACAAATAACAGGAATTGACCTAGGGTTAAAGGAATTTTATACCGATGCTCAAGGCAATACTGTAGAGAATCCACGTTATTTAAGAAAGTCAGAAAAACGACTTAAAAAAGCACAACGACGATGATCAAAACGATTTCGTCAAGGAAACAAACAGTCTAAAAACTATCACAAGCAACGGATAAAAGTAGCTAGGCTTCATCTTAAGGTGTCAAGACAACGTAGAGACAAAGCAATTAAAGACGCTTTGGCGTTAGTCCAGTCTAATGATCTGGTAGTCTATGAAGCTTTAAAGGTAAGAAACTTAGTCAAAAACCGTAAACTTGCCAAGTCGATTTCTGATGCTTCTTGGTATCAATTCACTGAATGGTTTGAATTTTTTGCCAAGATTTATCGGATTGTTTGTGTTGCTGTTCCTCCCCATTTCACGACTCAAGATTGTTCAGTTTGTGGAACAAGAGTTCAAAAATCATTAAGCACTAGAACTCATCAATGTCCCAATTGTAAAACAGTCTTAGATAGGGATCATAATGCAGCAATAAATATTCTTAAAAAAGAGTTGCAATATTTGGGAAATCATCTCAACGGTACTGTTGGGCAAACAGAAACCGACCCAAACCCCCCACCCCCCCTGCCCTAGGGCTGTTTCATTTAAATTAAGTATAGCTGATTTTGAGTCAATAAATTTGACCGAAGATTCTCAAGTTTATCTTGTTCTAACCAAAAGAGTTAGTCACAATAACTAATCTTTAATCCTCTGCCAAATTTATTATGAATAAATTGATAAAGCTTGTTCCCAAGCCACTAAAAGCCTATCTCTCTTGAAATTTTCTGAGAGTACATCCTGTTAACTTAGCTAATTTTTCTGCTTCTTACGTCGATAAAACTATCAGTTTTTCCCAACGTTCAGCTAACCACCTCTGTCCCTCTGTTATTGAGAGAAAACCCAAACCTCTGAAAAGATTCAATCCTATAGTTGTGAGAATTGACCAATTGCTGGCCGCTTGAAAATCACTTATCTCGCTTTTATCTTCCTCAAAAATTACATCTTTTACCCAATGTAACTGATTTTCTATTTTCCAATGTCCTCGAATAATTTTAGCAAATACTTGAGCGGATTCAGTTAGGCTACTGATATAGTAAGCTGTTTCTTCATAGGTTTTATCCCCGCGACTACCCCTTCTTTCTACTTTAATAACTCTTCGCAGATTTTCAAACCCTTGTCTTTCATTGTTCCTCACTTTAAAAACTTCTATTTTTCTTGATATTTTTCGTCCATGACTATTATCTTGTTCAAGAAAGCAACTTTCTGGCTTTGAGGAATTACTCAGGTCTTGTATTCGCTGATAAAGATTTTTCTGATTTCCTTGAACGGTGATAACATAATCATTTTTAGTCTTGGCTATTAAGCTGATTGTTTTTTTCTGACAGTGTAAAGCATCCCCAGTAAAAACTTTATTTTGGAGAGAGCAATCCTCAATTATAGCTTGACCTTCGTTGATTTCAGACCCTTTTTTGTTTTCGATTCTTTTTAAGTGTAATACTAAGCCACTTTCTTGACTAAACAATGAGACAAACATGATAAAATTTTGTTGTTCATTATTAGGATTCTTTAGGGTGTTTTTGAGACTTTTTCCATCCATCCCTAGCCAATTTATGTCATCTCTTTGTCCATATTCTTGTAATGCCCATTCATTAAACATTTTTAACAAACTCTGCCAGTCAACTCCCATCATTACCCTTCTAATTGTTGAATAGGACGGGACTCTTTCTGGAATTATGTTAAATTCTTTACTGAGCCTGTGCCGATTATTTTTAGCAAACTCTCCTAGTTCTCTATAACCTGAGTATCCTAGCATTGTTCCCAGTATTATTACTACTAATACTATCCATAAAGGGTGTCTTTTTCCTTTATCTTTCCGAAAGTACTTGACTTGTTTTAGTTTTTCTATTAAGCTCAACATATCTTTCAAAAGTTCGCGTTCACTTCTCATTTTACCTGACAGTGATCGCTTTTACTTTTGATATTCTGATGGGAGAATGAAACAGCCCTACCCGACATCGGGGGGGTCGGGGGGGCAGGGGGGGGGAGAGTCCGGCCTCTGGATTTTCAGTGGAGACATTGAGAATCTAAGCTGTCTCGTTGAACAAGGAATTTCCGATAGTAATAGGTCAAGAATCCCCCGTCACAGCGTAGCTTGAGGGTGGGAGTATGTCAAAGATCGATACTTTTGAGAAAAAAATTTTCCCGACTGCATCATTTCCTCGCTCAAGTGGGAAAGCTATGACTACGGTAAACGATTTAGAAGTTTCTAATTCCTATCACAGTCGCCCGTAGAGAAGCCGCCATGTCTGCAATTAATCCCTCGACGCTCGAAACTGAATTCATCTGTCCCTCTTTTTCTATCTTAAAACTGAAGGAAAACTCGATCGACCTGGATGAAGATTTTCTCGGCAGTGATTTGGAAGATGATTTAGTATCTAGTCCCGAAAAAAGCTACAGCAACGGCACAACTACCGATTTAGTACGTTTATACCTACAAGACATTGGCAGAGTGCCTCTGCTCAAACGGGACGAGGAAGTTGAACAAGCGCAACAGGTACAGCGTCATCTGTCTTTACTGAAATTATGCGCCGCCGCCGTTAAACAAGGTGATGCACAAGTACAGCAATTTGTCAAGTTAATTGAGGTGCGCGATCAGCTAACCGCTCAATTAGCCCATCGTCCCTCCCTAGAACGCTGGGCAAAAACCGCCCAAATCAGGGTGTCTGAGTTAAAAAATGCTTTAAAAGCAGGGAAACAGCGTTGGGCGCACCTAGCGGGCTTAGAAGTGGGGGAATTAGAAGAAATTATTGCCCTTGGTACCCGTGCCAAAGAACAGATGATCAAGGCCAATTTACGTCTGGTGGTGTCGGTGGCCAAAAAATATCAGAATCGCGGTTTAGAATTATTGGATTTGATTCAAGAGGGAACCCTGGGTTTAGAACGCGCCGTCAAGAAATTTGATCCCACCAAAGGCTATCGTTTTAGTACCTATGCCTACTGGTGGATCCGTCAAGGAATGACAAGAGCGATCGCAACTAAAAGCCAGATTATTCGCTTACCAGTTCATATTACCGAAAAACTCAACAGAATTAAGAAGGCACAACGGAAAATCTCGCAAATGCGCGGTCGCACTGCGACCGTAGAGGAAATTGCCCAAGAGTTAGCTCTGACTCCTGAAACTGTGCGGGAATTGTTGATGACAGTGCCGCGTTCGGTTTCCTTAGAAATAAAAGTGGGTAAGGAAAAAGATACGGAATTATTAGACCTTTTGGAAACCGAAGCACTGTCTTCAGAAAATCATTTTGTCTATGAATCTTTGCAAAGAGATATCAGAGAACTATTGGCAGATTTAACCACTCGCGAACGACAAGTGATTGAATTGCGCTATGGTTTTCTCGATGGTAAATCCCATTCTTTAGCCGATATCGGTCGCACTTTGGAATTATCCCGGGAAAGGGTACGACAAATTGAGTTGAAAGCTTTGCAAAAACTGCGTCAATCCCAGCTACATAATCACATTCGCGATTATTTTGAAGCGTTGAGTTAGTTAGGGTATGTGGAAAAAGTTTTTCCTGGGGGCAGGGTGTGGGGAGTATTTTCAGTGAACAGTAAACAGTAAACAGTAATCCTAAATCCTGTTATTAAAAACTGATTATTTATTCCTCCTTTTGCCTTTTGTCTCTTGCCTCTTGCCTATCCTGATATGTAGCCTATACTCAACGGATTTAGTATAATCAGTGATCTGAAAATACTCCCTATTTTTTTAGGAGATTTTAACTCACCGAGAATAAGGATTTGATGATACCAAATCCGTTTTTAACACTGTGATTAACTCCCCAGTCATGGATTGTTTCTCCCTGCTCTGGCGCTCCCCACTCCCCTATACCTTTTAAACAGGATTTATCCTAAATCCTGTTATTAAAAACTGATTATTTATTCCTCCTTTTGCCTATTGCCTCTTGCCTATCCTGATATGTAGCCTATACTCAACGGATTTAGTATTAATATGTCCAATTTTGTTTCGTCTGTAGGGTGTAGGTTCCGTCGCGCACATTGACCCGATGGGGGATCAGCTTCAGGTCTCGGAAGATATGAGCTTGGTGTTGTAGGGCCGTCAGAGAGCGATCGTCGATCGGGATAATGGCACGTTCAGAGGCCCGTTGTTCGAGATTAGTCACGATCGCCGGATCGATCTCGTGGTGGGCTGCCAAGCGTCTCGTCGCCTCTAACTCCTGTTGTTTCGCCCAGGCCCCCGCCTCGTTCACCTCTTCTAAAATCACCTTCAGTACATCGGGATAATCCCGCACCAATTCGGGAACCGCATAATAATAGGTCGGCACTTCTAGAGAGGCGTTTTCCCCGAAGATGCTCTCCAAATCGGCCAACGATCTTCCCGGATAGGTGCGCGTCTCGGTGGGGGAATAGGGAACCCAGACCACCCAAGCGTCGATCTCACCGCGACGAAAAAGCACCAGTGCTTCCGGTTGAGTCGCATACACCGGTTCGATATCGCTTAATTCTAGATTCACTCTCATCAGTGCGCGGATGAGGACGTAATGGGCGCTCGAACCTCGATCGAAGGCGATTCTTTTGCCTTTTAAATCCGCCAACGTCTCTATTGGCGAATCCTCAGGCACGAGGATCGCCTGACCTTTCGGGGCGGTATATTTTTCTTTAGCTACCCGGACGAAGACGTGTTCGGCTGCTTGGGAGAAAATACTCGCCGTACCGCCACCACCGCAGAAGTCGATCGTTCCGTTGCTCAAGGCCTCGATCAGAGAGGAAGCGGCCAGAAAACTCGTCCACGTTACCGTCACCCCCAAGGGTTTTAAGCGTCTTTCCAGAAAGGCCTGGGCGCGGAGAACTTCCAGATTGGTCATGCCCTCGGGATAGCCGATCTTGAGGGTTCCTAACCGCCGCGCTTGTTTGGCGAGGGGAGTGATAGGGTCGGGGGTCGAGCGCTTGAACCAGCGATCGATCGCGATACAGAAGAGAATTCCAGCGATAAATAATCCCACGGTTTCCAATAGCCGGGGAGTGGTATTTCGGGGGAATTTAAAGCTATCGACGAGGTTCAGAATCGGGTTATCGGATCGAGAATTTTGACCGACGGCGATCGTGTCGGAAAATCCAGCCAGGAGAAAGCTCCCGACGAGGCTGGTCACAAAAAGCACTGCGGGAAGAGCTGCCCGCCAATTTCGCCACGGTTTCCAGAGACACTTGATCGAACGGTGGAGCATGGGATTTCTCGCAGAAAACAAGATTTTTTATCGGTAAAGGAGACAAGAGGGAAGGGTTGACAAACTCCCTCGGCATAGCTGCCATTAGTTTTATCTACATACTATAGAAACCCACGACTCCTCGATTGTGTAACAAAGCACATTTATAAATGTATTGAAAATGATATAGTTTCAAGATGAAATTGCGCCCGCATTTGAGAGATCGAGGTAGTATGGATGGATTGGTTGATCGAAATCGTCAAAATCGCGGTGGCCACCGGCATAGCCACCACCTTCGACGACAATATTTATCTAACCGGCTTCTTTAGCGAGGTAAATCGTACCTTTCGCCCGGTTCACGTTGTCGTCGGCGAGCTAGTCGGGTTTACGGCCTTAGTATCGGTGAGCTTGCTGGGTTTTCTACTCGGCCTAATCATCCCGCCGATTTATATCGGTCTTCTCGGAATCCTGCCGATCCTCATCGGTGTGAGAAATTTACTGACGTTAAATCGCGATAACGAGAGGGAAACCGCAGATCGCAAGGTGAATTTGCGAAGAAACGCCCAATTTCATGGGTTCGCCTCCCGCAGAATACCCCTCGGTCAAGTCTTCAGCGATCGCCAAACCTATAAAGTTTCCGCGGTCACGATATCCAATGGCGGCAATAATCTCGGTATCTATATTCCCCTATTCGCCAATAGTACCGTGGCGCAGTTAGCCGTAATCATCCCGATCTGCTATTTAATCGTTTGTACTTGGTTATTTCTCTCCTATAATCTAACCCGCCAACCGGGGATCGCAGTTGTCCTCAGCCGTTATGCGAGTAAGCTTTTCCCCTTTGTGCTGATGTGGTTGGGCCTACGGATTATTCTCGATAACGGCTCCTATCGCCTGTTGATTCCCATCGGCTAAATTAGACCCCCCGTAAACGCCAATCTCCGGCTCCCACGGGAGTCAAAATTCAGGAAGAGAGAAGAAAAAATTAGTTGGTTTAGAGCAACCTTATCGAGAAAATCCCGATGAATGTATCACTGTTGCCAATTCGATCGCTGTTTCGTCCCTTTCGTTCCTTATCGGGGAGGAGCTTCCTTTCCTTCCTGTTAGTGGGACTGTTGGCAAGTCTCGCCCTCGCCTCCTGCGGGGGAATCGGCTCAAAACCGGAGGTGAAACTGAATCTCGTTTCCTTCTCGGTCACGAAAGCCGCCCACGACCAGATTATCCCGAAATTCGTCGAGAAATGGCGGAAAGAGCATAACCAAAAAGTCATTTTCCAGCGGAGTTACGGCGGTTCCCTGGCCCAGGCCGATGACGTGATCGCCGGGAAACAAGAGGCGGACGTGGTACATCTCGCCCTACCTCTAGACGTGACGCGCATCGCCGACGCGGGGTTAATCCATCGCGGTTGGGAAGAGCGGGTTCCGAGAAGGGGAGTGGTGAGTCAATCGGTGGCGGCGATTGTGACGCGGGCGGGAAATCCGAAAAATATCCAATCCTGGGCGGATCTGGCTAGAGAGGACGTTACAGTTCTATCCGCCGATCCGAAAACTTCCGGGATCGCTATTTGGCAGTTATTAGCCCTCTGGGGTTCGGTGACGCAAACGGGGGGCGAACCAGCACAGGCATGGGATTTTGTCCGCCAAGTCTATGAAAAGATTCCCACCCTAGCTAGAGATGCACGGGAAGCCAGCAATGCCTTTTTCCAAGAGGGAAAGGGGGATGTTTTAGTCACCTACGAAAACGAGGTAATTCTAGAGGGCAGAAATCAACCCGACATCAGTTACTTCGTCCCTTCGGTCAATATCTCGATCGATAATCCCGTGGCGGTGGTGGATAGAAATGTCGATAAACACGGCACGCGAGAGGTGGCCGAGGCCTTTGTGGATTTCCTCTATTCCGAGCCGGCACAAGAGGAATTCGCCAAATTGGGCTATCGATCGGTCAATCCCTTTATCACGATCGCCACCGAAGCCAAATTACCTCCCGTGGAAACGCTGTTTAGCTCCCAAGATTTAGGGGGTTGGCCTTTGATCAGTAACGATTTTTTAGCGAAGGGAGCTATTTTCGACCAAATCAGAGGGAATTCTCCCAACTAAAAGCCCTCACCGATACTGTTATCAATCTCTCTTCAATTCTATGAAACAATTCCGTCTTTTTTATCTAATTCCCCTCTTACTGATAGGCCACTGGATGACCGGTTGTGCCGACAGATCGGAAGGCGGGGAACAACAGGTCAGCTTGGACGGGGGGGCCGTGGGCTTCGCCCTAGCGCTCGCCGTTGCCGAAGAATACCAAAAAGTCGATCCCAAGGCCCGCGTCGGGGTGGCCTTTAGCGGTACAGGTGGGGGATTTACCCGACTCTGTAACGGTAGCATCGATATTGGGGTCGCTTCCCGTGTCATCCGGGAATCGGAATCGAAAGCCTGTAAGAGGGCGGGAATCGAGTACATCGAGCTACCCATGGCGCTGGACGGTCTGGCGTTGGTAGCGAACAAAAACAATAAGTTTCTCAAGTGCCTAACTCGAAAAGAGTTAAAGACACTCTGGGAGGCAGAAGCCGAAGGAAAAATCGTTACTTGGGATCAAGTTAATCCTAAATTTCCCAGAGAGAGAATTCTGTTATTCGCACCTCCTGTGGACGCGGGAACGACCGATTATTTCACCCAATCGATCACTAAGAGAAGAGGGAATATTCGGAGCGATTATACGCCCAGCTTTAACCAAAATACTCTGATTCAGGGAGTCATCGGCAATGCCAACGGATTCGCCTTCGCGGGGATCGCTTTCGTAATGCAAAATCAAGACAAGGTAAACGTGGTCGGGCTAGAAAATCTCGAGGGCAAAGAGTGTGTTAAGCCCATTCCTTTGGAGAACGTCAAGCGCAATACCTATAGTCCCCTGACTCGTCCCCTCTTCATTTACGTTAGCAAGAAGGCACTGGATAGCAAACCTTCCGTTGAACGTTTCGTGCGTTTCTTTGTGGATAATTCGTGGAAATACGTGGACAGTGTAGGCTATGTGTCGTTACCCGATCTCGCCTACGTGAAAACTCGGGAACGATTCGAGAAACGACAAACGGGATCGACCTTTATAAATGCCAAGCCAGGTGAACCGATTATCAACTTTTTCTAAGGAGGAAATAGTAAACTCTTGACATCCTCGCCGCCCTAAAAGTGCGGCGATTCCTAAACCTCACGATTTAAGTTTCTGCTTCCACCACCGTCGCATACCACAGTTAAAAAACCATGTACTGTCTTACACAGAGTC
>SFCA01000135.1:0-56760 GCA_007095475.1 Microcystis aeruginosa Ma_QC_C_20070703_M131
TTCAGATTCTCCTGACTTGCTTGATTAATTTGTTGCCAATCTTTATCTAAGCAGACAACAATGGACTGATGATTTGGCAGAGAAGTCTGTAAAGATTCACAGGTTAATATTACTTTAACTTGGGTATCTTGGAGCATGAAGCTAATGCGTTCTTGGGGATAATCTGGGTCAATAGGAACATAAGCTCCACCGACTTTAAGAATAGCCAATAATCCCACAATCAGGTCTAAGGAACGCTCTAGACAAATCCCTACTAATTCATCTGGTTTTACTCCTAATTTTTGCAAATAATGGGCTAATTGATTAGCTCGATTATTTAATTCATTGTAGGTTAATTGTTGCTCTGAACATACCACTGCTACCGCATCGGGTGTGCGTTTTACCTGTTCTTCAAATAATTGATGAATACATTGATCAGAGGGATAATCTGTGTGAGTTTCGTTCCACAATGATAACAATTGATAACGTTCTTCATCACTTAACATCGATAACTCAAAAATTCCCATATTGGGATTAGCGGCAATCGCAGTTAAGAGATTCTGAAAATGTTGCCCCATTTGGTTAATGGTGGGGGCAGCAAACAAATCCGTACTATAACACCAAACCGCTTCTAAACGATCAGAAACTTCCCAAAAATTTACCTCTAAATCAAATCGCGCTTTAAGCTCAACAGATAAAGGCAAACTCTCCATCTTTAAGCCAGATAAACTGGCCTCAGATTGGGGAGTATTTTGCAGTGAGAACATTACCTGTATCAAAGGATTGTGACTTAAATCTCGGTTTAATTGTAATTTTTCTACTAACATTTCAAAAGGCAAATCTTGATGAGCATAAGCTGATAAAGTTGTTTGCTTTACTCGTTCTAATAACTCCAGAAAACTCGGATTTCCCGACATATCACCCCTTAAAGCCAAAGTATTGGCAAAAAATCCCATTAATTTCTCAATTGCCGAACTATTACGATTAGCGATGGGAGAACCTACCAAAACATCTGATTGACCACTATAACGAGAAATTAGGACAAAAAAAGCCGCCAGTAAAGTCATAAATAGCGTTGCTCCTGACTCCTGACTTAACCTTTTGAGGCGTTGCGTTAAGTCTTGATTCAGGCGAAAAACCTGCCCATCACCCCGGAAACTAGGAATTGGAGGACGGGGATAATCCGTCGGCAATTCTAAAATAGTAGGTGCATCTTGTAACTGTTTTTGCCAGTAATTAAGTTGACGCTCCAAAACTTCACCAGTGAGCCATTGACGTTGCCATACAGCAAAATCGGCGTATTGAATCGATAATTTAGCGAGAGGGGAAGGCAAACCCTGGACAAAGGCCGCATAAAGTTGAGATAATTCATCAAAGAAGATGCTCAAAGACCAACCATCGTAAATAATATGGTGCATCTTCAACAGCAATACATACTCTTGGGAACTGAGTTTAAGTAACTTAAATTGGACTAATGATTCCTTGGCTAGATTAAAGGGTTTTAAGGAGAGAGCAATCGCTATTTCTTGCAGATGTTCTGTTTGTTCATTCTTTGATAAACCTTGTAAATCTTCCAGGGGTAAACTGACGGGTGAAGGAGGGGCAATGCACTGAATTGGTTGCCCTTCTACCATGGGAAAAGTAGTTCTTAAAATTTCGTGACGGCGAATCAGTTCACTGAGACTTTGTTCTAAAGCCAACAGATTGAGGGAGCCTTCTAACCGCAAAGCTTCCAACAGATTATAGGAATGACTATCAGGAGAAAGTTGCTGCAGAAACCAGAGTCGTTGTTGAGCAAAAGAGAGGGGTAAATCCTGATCCCGTGACACAAAAATAATCTCTAAATCAACAGTATTAGTTGGGATTTTTGCCGCTCTTAAAAAGTCCAAAATTTCAGGTTTTTTGGCGGCGATTTCTTCTTTAATTTCTGGGGTCATAACCCCTTTGGGAGCCTGAAAACGAAGTTTTTCGCCTTCCAGCCATAGTTTAATCTCTAAACCCTTCAAATACGCTAAAAAATCTCCTACTTTCACTTACCAATTGCCTCCCAAAGTTGTTGTTAAATTAGCTCTAAATCACGAAGTTTGCCCTGAGGATGTAAAAGTCCATCCGATTGCCATTGACTAGGATCAATATTTGTCCTTTGCCGTTTTAACTGTCTTGCTAAACTATTGAAATCAGCTAAAACTTTAACTGTTTTTATAATTCACCATCCTCATAATCTTCCAAGCTTTCAGTCATAGCTGTTTCTCCCGGTGCAACGGTAAGAACTTCAATGATTTGGGCTAAATTAGCGATAGTTGGGTATTCCAGCAGATTTTGTAAAGACAATTCCACCGAGAAAAGATCGCGGGAACGGGAAATAACCTGAGTTGCTAACAAAGAATGTCCTCCCAATTCAAAGAAATTATCCTTAATCCCAATACGTTCGACTCCCAAAACTTCACTCCAAATTTGAGACATTTGAGTTTCAATCGGGGTACGAGGTGCGAGAAATCCCGTAGCTAAATTGCGTGTAGCTGTATCGGGTGTAGGCAAAGCCAGCCGATCTACTTTACCATTAGGAGTCAAAGGTAGGGTATTAAGCAAAACAAAAGCCTGGGGAACCATATAACTAGGTAGCTTTTGTTGGACAAATTCCCGCACCTGTGGTATCAGCTTCTGGACTAATTTACCATATAGGGGATTATTCGTATAATCAGTCCAAGATTTGGGAATAATCGTCTCATCATCCCAAAAATTGGGGTATGGTTGTTGATCAACTTTACTTATTATCGGTTCTAGGATGGCATTCTGGCGACAGAAAACCACATCGAAAGAACCATCTTGACTACCTTCCCACCAACTGAGATGAACAGTGTAACCTAACTGTTCTCCCAGTTGCCACATTTGCTCAGGATTAATCCCTATCCCGCTATTTGTTGCTAACAATTGCCGCAATTCTCCCACCGTTTTTACCCCTGGAGGATTTTCTAAACAGTCTAAAATTTGTAGCGCATTTTGTAATCGTTGATTGGGTACATCTCTGATACCTAAATATTCTGGTTGTTCCAGTTTTAGTTTATCTTGCAGTTGCGCTAAAGAAAACCGATCACGCTGCCAATTTAGCCAAGGAATTGTCGTTTTTTGCCCATCAGTATCCAGATGTAAAGTAACATCATAGCGGAATTGGGTTAACTCATTGTCAGCCTGACCCCGTTTCGGGGCAATTTCTACCCAAGAAATTCGCGGAAAACGTTGTTTAAGCGCGATAAAGAACTGAGGTGCAATTAACAATTCTTCTTCGGTAGCTACACTTTGATTCACCTGTTTTTGCCATTGTTCAAGGGTTTTATTAGCTTCGGCACGAGCTAACTGTACCGCCGCATGGTAAGGCTCTAGTAAGGACAAACTACGGATATCACCTAGGAAAATCTTACCCTGATCCGCAATCGTCTTGACTGCTCCTGCGATAACTTGTAATAGATAATCCACACTAGGGAAATACTGAACAACAGAGTTAATTACTACTCGATCGAAAGTAGCTTGGGGAATGCCGGTAAAATCATCGGCTGTTCGGTGTAATAATTTTACTTTGCCCTCTAAACCCTCAATTGTGCTACATAACTGTTCGAGGTTATTAATAGTAGCAGTGGAATAATCGGCTCCCCAATATTCCTGACAATGTTTTGCCACACGGAATAGCAATAATCCACTTCCGCAACCAATTTCTAACACTCGTTGTGGTGGTTGATTTCCTAAAATTCGGCTCACTGTCTGATCAACCCATTCCTGCATTTCTGCTGCGGGAATAGCTTGTCCCGTATAACTACTATTCCAACCACTAATATTAAAAGTGGGGTCCTCGGTTTGAGGTTGGGGTTTACTGTAGGATTCTTCGTAAATCTTTTGCCAATCACTAACATATTCACTCTGCCATTGAGCAAGCTGTTCGGGCAATACTTGACCCTTGAGAGCCGGAACTAAGTAGGCTACCAAATTAGTATTAAGCTGGTCTTGATCATGATCACTTGCCTGATCAGCGCGAGCCATCACAACCGCTTCTTGTACTAAGGGATGTTGGCTCAAAACTGCTTCAATTTCCCCTAATTCAAGGCGGAAACCCCTTACTTTAACCTGATTGTCAATTCGTCCCAGATATTCAATTTTTCCATCAGGTAAATAACGAGCTAAATCTCCTGTTTTATACAAACGTTTGCCTTTTGACTGTTCCTTATTTTCTAAATAGATAAATTTCTCTGCTGTCAATTCTAGGCGATTCAAATAACCTCTGGCTACTCCTGCTCCTCCGATATGTAATTCCCCGGGTACACCGATAGGAACCGGTTGTAAATGCGAGTCTAAAATATAAACCTGCACATGAGGAATTGGCCGACCAATAGTTATTTTTTCATCAACCGGCGTACATTTAGCTACCGTTGCACAAACACTTCCTTCTGTGGGTCCATAACCATTAAAGAAATTTCGTCCCTGGGACCATTTTTTCATCAATTCAGGAGAACAAGCTTCCCCGGCGACAATAATAGTTTGCAGAGAGGAAAGATTTTCCCAAGGTAGTACCGCTAAAGCTGATGGCGGTAGAGTAATATGAGTAATCTTATTCTCCCGTAATTGCTTGATTAAGGGTAAACCGGGCATTAAATTTTCTTTACTTGCCAAATAAAGTCTCGCTCCCGCTCCCAAAGCCATGAGAACTTCTGAAATACAGGCATCAAAACTAAAAGAAGCAAATTGAAGCACTCGACTCTGAGAAGACACAGCAAAAGTCTGAATTTGAGCCAAAGCTAAGTTACATAACCCTTGATGTTCAACCATCACCCCTTTAGGTTTACCCGTAGAACCAGAAGTATAAATCACATTAGCTAAATTAGAAGCTGTTACCTTACCCGTCAGATTATCCCGGTTCATTGGTTTAATTTCTTGCCAAATTTCAGCTAAAAATACAGTTTTAGCTTGATGATTTGGGAGTTTATCAATCAGTGAACTTTGGGTTAGTAATAAAGGTACTTGACTATCCTCTAACATAAATTGTAGGCGTTCTTGAGGATATTCTGGGTCAAGGGGTAGATAGGCAGCACCGGCTTTAAGGATGCCTATTAATGCCACAATCATATCTAAAGAGCGCTCTACACATAAACCGACGATTACCTCGGTTTCTACACCTAAAGATCGTAAATAGTGAGCTAGTTGATTGGCCCGACTATTTAATTCTGCATAGGTCAACTGTTGATTTTCAAAGACTACTGCTACCGCCTCAGGGGTACGCGCTGCTTGTTCCTCGATTAATTGATGAATACACTTGTTATAGGAGTAATCAGCTTTTGTCTCATTCCAACCCTCTAATAGTTGATACTCTTCCTCTGGGTTTAATAAGGGTAGTGAAGCTAATGATTGACGGGGATTTTCCACAATTGCCGCTAACAAAGTCTTAAAATGATTCATCATACGGACAATAGTTTCAGCATCAAATAAATCCCTGTTATAAGAGCAAAAACCGCCCAATCCTTCCGGTGCATCCCAGAGGTAAACTTCTAAGTCAACCCTGACTGAATCAAGTCCTGATGGTATCTCCTCAATGTTTACTCCGGGTAAATCCCAGGGAGAACTAGGAGCATTCTGAAGGGCAAAAACTATCTGTGTTAAAGGATTACGATCTAAATGACGCTCAATTTGTAATTTTTCGACTAACATCTCGAAGGGTAAATCTTGATGGTCGTAAGCGTCTTGAGTAGTTTGTCTGACCTGCGCGAGAAAATCCTCAAAGGTCGGGTCTTGAGATAAATCAAATCTTAACACTAAACTATTGACAAAAAAGCCAATTAACCCTTCAATTTCGGTGCGATTACGGTTAGCAATTGGTGAACCAATTACCACATCTGTTTGTTGACTATAACGAGATAGTAACACAGCAAAACCCGCTAGTAATGTCATAAAGAGAGTGCTACCGGACTCTTGACTGAGTTTTTTCAGTTGTTGCGTTAGTTGACTATCTAGTTGCAGTCGCTCCGTCCCTCCGCGAAAACTTTGGATTGCTGGCCGGGGACGGTCTGTGGGAAGTTGGTGTAGTAGGGGAACCCCGGTTAATTGTTGCTTCCAGTAGCTTAATTGACGGTCTAATACTTCATTAGTTAACCATTGACGCTGCCACACGGCAAAGTCAGCATACTGTATTGATAAATCAGGTAAATCTGCTTTTGTACCGGTGCAGAAACTTCGATAATAGACCGATAATTCGTCAACTAAAACACCTATTGACCAACCATCTGCCGCAATATGATGAATGGCTAATAATAGTACATATTCCTCTGTCTTGACTTGCCATAATTTGACTCGTAATACTGACCCTGATTCGAGATCAAAGGGTTCGGAGGCTGCTGCTAATAACAGGTTTTTTACCTGTTGCTCAGAATGACTGAGGTTTTGCAGATTGACAACTGGTAAGGTGAAGGTTACATTAGGATCGATCGCTTGTATTGGTTTGTTATCTTTGAGCTTAAACTGAGTCCGTAGGGGTTCATGGCGTTGAATAATTGCCTGGAAAGCTTTTTCTAAGGCTTTAATATTGATATTTCCCCGCAAACGCATCGTTAAATCAATAGTATAAGCCCCACTTTCTCCTTCTAATTGATTCACAAACCAGAGACGTTCCTGGGCCCAGGATAGGGGGATATCATCCTCTCGATTAACGGGGACAATTGATGGTAGCTTTAACCCTAAACCTGTTTGCAGTTCTTTTAAAATTACCGCACTTAACTGAGCAATGGTTGGCGATTCAAACAGATAACGCAAGGGAACAACAATCTCAAAGGTTTCCTGTAAACGAGAAATAACTTGAGTTGCCAACAGAGAATGTCCCCCTAATTCAAAGAAATTATCCTCAATACTGACTCGTTTTAATTTCAGTACCTCAGCCCAAATCTGCGCCATTTTTTCTTCAATGGGATTACGGGGAGCGATATATTCACCTTTGCTCTGTAAATCGGGAACAGGTAAAGCACGGCGGTCGATTTTGCCATTGGGAGTTAAGGGGAAAGTATCAAGACGAATAAACGCAGTAGGAACCATATAATCAGGTAATTTTGCTCGCAAAAATTGCCGTATTTCGTTAATTGTCAGGTTGATTTCGGGTTGCGGTACAACGTAAGCAACTAAGCGTTTATCCCCTAGATTATCTTCACGAACAATCACACAAGAAGACTGTACCGCCTCATTTTGGTTGAGTAAGGCCTCAATTTCTCCTAATTCAATACGGAAGCCGCGAAGTTTTACTTGATTGTCAATGCGTCCTAAATATTCGATTTTACCATCGGGTAAATAACGGGCTAAGTCTCCCGTTTTATATAATTTTGACGGCTCATTGCCCCCCTTATTAAGGGGGGTTGGGGGGATCACTTCATCCTTCTCAAAAGGATTAGGAATAAATTTTTCTTGGGTTAATTCGGGAAGATATAAATTTGGGTGTTAGCAATCGGACGACCAATAGTGATTTTTTCCGTCGCATCTGTCCATTTTTCTACCGTGGCACAAACGCTGGTTTCTGTCGGTCCATAAGCATTAAAGAAATTTCTACCCGTAGCCCATTGTTTGATCAATTCTTCTGAACAAGCTTCTCCCCCCACAATAATAGTTTGTAACTCTGGTATTTCTTCTAGGGGCAAAGCCGCTAAGGCTGAGGGGGGTAAAGTAATATGAGTAATACCATAATCTTTTAATCGCCCCATTAATGGCAACCCAGGCATTAAAGCGTCTTTTGTGTCTAAATAAAGGGTTGCACCTGCTCCTATTGCCATGATAATTTCCCAGATAGAAGCATCAAAATTGAGGGAAGCAAACTGGAGAAGGCGAGAGTTTGACTGTAAGTTAAACGTTTTAATTTGCGCTGTAGCTAGGTTAAATAGTCCCCGATGTTCCACCATTACCCCTTTAGGTTTTCCGGTAGAACCAGAGGTATAAATGAGATTAGCTAAATTATTGGCTGTTACTACTCCTGTTAGGTTATCTTGGCTGTTTTGGTTAATTTCTTCTGTGAATCTGTCTAACAAGATTAGCCGCGCTTGATGTTCAGGTAATTTATCGATTAATCCCTCTTGAGTTAGCAATAATGACAGTTGAGCATCAGCGATGGCAAATTGTAGCCGTTCACTGGGATAATCTGGGTCGAGAGGTACATAAGCACCACCCGCTTTTAATATCCCCAATAATCCCACAATCATGTCTAAGGAACGTTCAAGGGAAATACCGACTAAAGTATCAGCTTTTACGCCTAATTTCCGCAGATAATGAGCTAATTGATTAGCACGACAATTTAACTCATTGTAGGTTAATTGTTGCTGGGAACAGACCACTCCTACCGCGTCGGGTGTGCGTTTTACCTGTTCCTCAAATAACTGATGAATACACTTATACTCAGGATAGTCAACTTGAGTATTATTCCACTCAATTAATAACTGATTAGTCTCGCTTTCTGTCAGTAAGGGTAATTGGGAAATCCGCGCTTGAGGATTGGCCACAATTCCCCCTAATAAGTTGAGAAAATGCCCTGATAATCGCTCAATAGTGCTACTCTCAAACAAATCAGTATTATATTCCCAGACACCTTTTAAGCCATCATCGGTGTTAACCATAGCTAAGGTTAAATCAAACTTAGCTGTAGTATTTTCTGGTGGCAAATCTGTCACCGTTAATCCCGTCATTGCAATCTCAGACTTGGGTGTATTTTGCAGGACAAAAGCGACTTGAAATAGGGGAGTATGGCTCAAATCCCGTTCTGGTTGCAACGCTTCGACTAACATTTCAAAGGGTAAGTCTTGATGCGCGTAAGCATCCATTGTCACTTCCCGAACACGGGTTAATAACTGACTAAAACTCGGATTATCTGATAAATCCGTCCGCATCACTAAAGTATTAACAAAGAAGCCGATTAAACCCTCAATTTCAACGCGATTACGATTAGCGATGGGAGTTCCTACTAAAATATCACTTGACCCTGTATAACGATACAGTAAAGCATCAAAAGCAGCCAACAGCGTCATAAATAATGTCACCCCTTGTTGGCGACTCAATTCATTCAAAGCTTGGCTAAGTTTGGGGGAAAGGGAAAATTCTTGCTGAGTACCGACAAAGCTTTGCACCGCAGGTCGAGGCTGGTCTGTGGGAAGAGATAATAAAGAAGGTGCATTTGCTAGTTGATTTTGCCAGTAATTTAATTGAGTTTGCAGGACATCCCCTTGTAACCATTGTTTTTGCCAGAGTGCAAAATCTGCATACTGAATCGGTAAAGGAGCTAAATTTGCGGGATGATTTTGAGTGTAAGCATTGTATAAGGTGGTCAATTCGTGAATAAATACTTCGATTGACCAACCATCACTAATAATGTGGTGCATACACACTAATAAGAGATGTTCCGTCTCCGATAGCACCACTAAAGTGATTCTGATTAAGGATTCTTTGGCTAAATTAAAGGGTTGAGTGGCTTGTTTTTGCTTTAATTGCTCTGTTTTTTCTTCTTGTTCATGGATGGGTAAATCTTGTAAATCAACGACCGATATTGTCTCCCTTGTTGTTTGAATAATCTGAGTCGGTTGTCCATCAATCGTGACAAAATTAGTCCGTAATACTTCATGGCGATCACAGATTTCTCGTAAACTTTGTTCTAAGGCCTTTTGATTGAGGTTGCCTCGGAAATGCAACACCATCGGTATATTGTATAAAGCGCTATTTGGTTGCAATTGATCTAAAAACCATAAACGCTGTTGAGCAAAAGATAGAGGTAGTTCTGTATCCTTAGTTCTCGGTAAAATCGGGGGGACTGTTAGAGTGAGATTTTGCTGCTGTAATTGTCCAATGAGATGCGCTAATTCGGCTACCGTAGCTGCACCAAATAAACTCCGCAAAGGCAGTTCTATTTTAAATAAACTCCGAATCCGAGAAACTAATTGAGTTGCGAGGAGAGAATGGCCGCCAATTTCAAAGAAATTATCATAAATTCCCACTTGCTCTATTTTGAGTATTTCTGTCCAAATTTGCACCAACATCTCTTCAATTCCATTGCGTGGTGCTACATATTGATCCCGGCGATTTCCTATCTTATCTGGTGCGGGTAAAGCGCGACGATCTACCTTACGATTAGTAGTAAGGGGTAAAGATTCCAGAAAAACAAAAGCTTGAGGAACCATATACAGAGGCAATTTACTGGACAGAAACTGACGCAGTTCACTAATCATCGGTATGCGTTCGTAATGAGCTACTATGTAGGCGACTAAATATTTATCCCCCGGGGTATCTTCCCGAATAATCACACAAGATGTTTGTACATCAATATTTTGGTTAAGTACCGCTTCAATTTCTCCTAACTCAATACGGAATCCGCGAATTTTAACCTGATTGTCAATCCGGCCAAAACATTCAATATTACCATCGGGTAAATAACGCGCTAAATCTCCCGTTTTATACAACCGATTGAAAGCTGCATTAGCAAAGGGATTGTCAATAAATTTTTCAGCAGTTAATTCGGGACGATTCAGATAACCCCGCGCTAAACGAACACCGCATAAATGCAATTCTCCCTTCACGCCAATGGGTACAGGTTGCAGATTTTGATCCAAGATATATGCTTTTGTGTTAGCAATGGGACGACCAATCAGCACTGAATTGATTTTTTCTGACTGATAATCTAGCAAGTCATGAACTATGGCGGTTACAGACGCTTCTGTAGGTCCATATACATTAATACATTCAACCCGTTTTCCGACCATTTGTCGCCAAATATTGACGGTTTCTGGTAACACTGCATCCCCTCCCACGGCGACGACCCGCAGACTGGATGGTACAGTAGCTAATGATTGGGAAACGGCGAGCGCCCATTCATGCCAATAGGCAGGGGTAATATTTAAAACGGTGAGGCTTTCTTGTTCGATAAAATCGGCAAAATCAGTCAAAGTTGGGAACATTTGCCCTGGTCTTAAGACCACTGTGCCACCTTTTAACCAAGTGGGAAAAATTTCTTCGGCAGCGACATCAAAGCCAAAGGAAGCAAACTGTAAAACGCGATCAGATTCTGTTAAACCGAATACTTCACTAATGCCCCAACTATGATTAACTAAGGCCGCGTGAGTTAACATCACTCCTTTAGGTTTACCGGTTGAACCAGATGTATATAATAGGCATAGTAAATTTTCTGGAACCACTTCACTGAGGGGATTTTCTGGACTTTGAACCGTCAATTTTTCGGCTAATTTATCTAAGACAATTACCCCCACATCTTCTGCTGGTAAAGAATCGAGTAAACTTTCTTGAGTTAGCAGTAGAGAAATTTGGGCATCTTCTGCCATATAAGTCAACCGTTGCTGGGGATAATCTGGATCTAAAGGTATATAGGCTCCTCCAGCTTTGAGAACTGCCAATAATCCGACAATAACTAACAGCGACCGCTCTAGATAAATGCCAACTAAAACTTCTGAATTTACCCCCAAAGATTGGAGATAATGGGCTAATTTATTTGCCTGAATATTTAATTCTTGATAGGTTAATTCTTGACCTTCAAAGACCACTGCTACTGCAGCCGGTGTTCGTGCTGCTTGTTCTTCAAATAAATGATGAATACACTGATGGAAAGGATATTCTTTTTCGGTAGCATTCCAGTCTTCTAATAATTCTTTTGCCTCGACTTCGGTTAATAGTGGTAGTTGAAAGATTGGCTGTTGCAGGTTAACAACCAATGCTTCTAGTAGGGTGATGAAATTTCCTGTTAATCGTTCAATGGTACTGCGATCAAATAAATCGGTATTATATTCCCATACCCCTTTTAATTCTGCACCGGTATTCTCCATCGCCAGGGTTAGATCAAATTTGGCCGTCTCATTTTCTGTGGTGAGGGGAGTGGCGGTTAATCCTGTTAGTTCTAAGGGAGACGGGGGACTATTTTGCAGCAGAAAATCCACTTGAAATAAAGGTGCGTGACTTAAATCTCGTTCAGGTTGTAGGACTTCTACTAACATTTCAAAGGGCAAATCCTGATGAGCATAGGCATCCATTGCCATCTCCCGTACTCGACCCAATAACTGATTAAAATTGGGCTTACCTGACAAGTCAATTCGCAGGACCAAAGTATTGACAAAAAAGCCGATTAAACCTTCAATTTCACTGCGATTACGGTTAGCAATGGGAGTGCCAATTAAGATGTCTTCCTGTTCTGTATAACGGTAAAGTAAGACAGCATAAGCGGTTAACAGGGTCATAAATAAGGTGACACCCTGTTCCTGGGTTAATTGGGTTAGTTTTTCGGTTAATTCCCAAGAAAGGCTAAAGGGTAAATGTCCCCCAGCAAAACTTTGTTGATTGGGTCGAGGTCTATCTGTTGGTAAAGATAGGAGGGCCGGTGCGCCGGCTAACTGTTTTTGCCAGTAATCTAGTTGCTGTTGCAATACCTCTCCCTGCAGCCATTGTCTTTGCCAAAGGGTAAAATCTCCATACTGGATAGATAGGGGATTTAGAGGCGAAGATAAACCCTGAATATAGGCATTATAGAGGGCGGTTAGTTCCTGAAGAAATACTCCCATTGACCAGCCATCACTGACAATGTGGTGCATACAGACTAATAAGAGATGTTCCGTTTCAGATAACACCACTAAAGTGGTTCTGATTAAGGGTTCACCGGCTAAGTCAAAGGGGTGAATCGCTTGATTTTGTGCTAACTCTTGAGACGCAATTACTTTTTCACTACCAGATAAATGCTGTAAATCCACAACCGTAACTGTCCAGGTTCGTGCTTGTATAACCTGGGTAGGGATACCATCAACGGTAATGAAGTTGGTGCGTAAAGCCTCATGGCGATCGCAAATTTCTTCTAAACTCTGGATTAAGATTTCTGAGTTTAAAGTTCCTTCTAAACGCAAGGCTAGGGGGATATTATAAAAAGAACTATTCGACTCAAATTCAGCCAAAAACCAGAGACGAGTCTGAGCAAAAGATAAGGGTAATTCTGCTGTTTTGTCCCTGGGTAAAATCGGCAGTTCAGTTAGTTGTTCTCCTTCGGAAATCCGTTGTATTTCCTGGGCTAATTCGGCGATTGTCGGTGCAACAAATAACTCGCGTAAGGGCATTTCTACCTGAAAAGCCTCACGGATGCGCGAAATTAGTTGCGTTGCTAATAATGAATGTCCACCCAACTCAAAGAAGTTGTCGTGAATTCCCACCTGTGCAACTTTTAGCACTTTTGCCCAAATCGAGGATAATATCTCCTCAATGGGGTTACGCGGCGCAATATATTGCGCTTGGCTTTGGAATTCGGGAGCCGGTAAAGCACGGTAATCAGTCTTACCATTAGGCGTTAAGGGTAGGGATTCCAAAATGACAAAGGCACTAGGAATCATATACTCTGGTAACTTAGCTTTCAGGAATTGCCGCAGTTCAGTAACATTAAGCGAATTTTCCTCCTTTTGGGTGGAAACAATCTCTACTTTGGGAATAATATAGGCGACTAAACGTTTCTGATTGGTCTCATCTTCTTGGGCAATAACAACAGCCGTTTTTACTGCATTGTGCTGACTAAGAACGGTTTCAATTTCTCCCAATTCAATGCGAAAACCCCGAATTTTTACTTGATTGTCAATCCGTCCTAAATACTCAATATTGCCATCGGGTAAATACCGACATAAATCTCCCGTTTTATATAATTTTGACGGCTCATTGCCCCCCTTATTAAGGGGGGTTGGGGGGATCACTTCATCCTTCTCAAAAGAATTAGGGATAAATTTCTCTTGAGTTAATTCTGGACGATTAAAATAACCCCGCGCTAATCCCATACCACCAATATGTAATTCTCCAGCTACCCCCACAGGAACAGGTTGTAAGAAAGCATCGAGAATATAAACCTGAGTATTACTGATGGGTCGCCCAATGGGAACATTGGTTATAGTTGGTGAAGTAAATTGGTAGAAAGTTGTCGCAATGGTTGCTTCCGTTGGCCCGTAACCATTGAATAGTCGAGGAAGAGGGGAATAATGTCCCGTAACTGTTTGCCATTGCTGGACTTTTGCCGGTTGAATGGCTTCCCCACCAATGAAAATTACTTTAATATTTGAGAGAATTGGCAGATTATCAAGGGTTAATTCAGCGGCTAATTGATGCCAATAAGCAGTAGGAATCCCCAAAACTGTTAATTGCCATTTTTGGCAACATTGCCAAAAATCCTCACTAGAGCGCAACATTTCTTCTGTTCGCAATACCAAGGTCGCACCCGATAACAAACTAACAAAGATTTCTTCAACGGAAGCATCAAAGCAGATAGAGGAAAATTGCAGAATTTGATCCTCTGAGGTAATACCATACTCTCGAATAGTAGTCAGGATATAGTTGACTACTGAGCGATGTTCAATCATTACCCCTTTGGGTTGACCTGTGGAGCCGGAGGTGTAGATAATATAGGCTAAATTGTGCTGATCAACTTCTACCAGAGGGCTAACTGTACTCTGTTTGGCAATTGTTGACCAGTCTTGGTCTAAACAGATGGTTATTCCTTGAAATGCTGGTAATTGTTCCAGAAGTTGTGATTGAGTCAGGAGAATACTAAGTTGAGTATCTTCAATAAGATAGGCAATTCGCTCTTTTGGATAATTAATATCTAAAGGAACGTAAGCTCCCCCAGCTTTAAGTATTCCCAGGATTCCTATTATCATATCTAGGGAACGTTCAACAAAAATCCCGACTAAGCTATCGGATTTTACTCCCAAAGATTGTAGGTAATGGGCTAACTGATTAGCCTTACAGTTTAACTCCTCGTAGGTTAAAAATTCATCTTCTAGTCTAACAGCGATCGCCTGTGAATTCTGTTTTACTTGTTGTTCAAACAACTGATGCAGACACAAATCATTTTTGTAGTCAATTTTAGTCTGATTCCAATCAAATAATAACTGATTACTCTCACTTTTTGTTAGTAAAGGTAATTGACCAATTACTTGTTCTGGATTAGCAATGATCCCAGTTAATAGGTTAACAAAATGCCCTGATAGTCGCTCAATTGTGCTTTTGTCAAACAGATCTGTATTATATTCCCAAATCGCAGTTAATCTGGCTTCTTTTACCTGTATAGATAAACTTAAATCAAACTTAGCCGTCTTAAATTCCAAAGGTTGACGAGTGGCTTTTATTCCTTCTAAATCTATGCTATCTACAATTTCATTATCTAACCCAAACATCACCTGAAATAAAGGAGTATAACTCATATTCCTTTCAGGTTGTAGGGCCTCTACTAACATCTCAAAAGGTAAATCTTGATGGTCGTAAGCATCCGTTGCTGTTTCTCGTACCTGTTTTAATAACTCGCTAAAACTGGGATTTCCTGCTAAATCTGTTCTTAAGACTAAGGTATTGACAAAAAAGCCGATTAACCCTGCTAATTCACTACGAGTACGGTTAGCGATGGGAGTACCGACTAAAATGTCTGTTTGTCCTGTGTAACGATAGAGTAGAGTCTGAAATGCGGTTAACAGGGTCATAAATAAGGTGACACCTTTTTCCCGACTCAGCTTATTTAACCCTTGACTAAGTTCTGGAGAAAGGATACATTTTATCCGATCTCCCTGAAAACTTTGTTGTAGAGGACGGGGATAATCCGTAGGTAGATGTAATAAAGCGGGTGCTGCTGCTAACTGTTTTTGCCAGTAATTTAACTGATTTTCTCGGATTTCTCCCTGTAAATATTCCCTTTGCCAAATTGCAAAATCTGCGTACTGGATTGGTAACTCTTGTAAAAGAGGTTCTAAACCTTTAGTATAGGCATTATAAAGGGTTGTCAATTCCTCAATAAATACCCCCATTGACCAACCATCAGAGACAATATGGTGCAGACAAATCAGCAAAAAATGTTCTGTGTCTGATAACTTAAGTAGGGTGGCTCTAATTAGGGAGTCATTGGCTAAATCAAAAGGTTGATGGCTGTGAATTTCTAGCCATTTTTTTATTTCCTGCTCTTCTCGATATTTTGGGCTGTCTTTCCCATTGACAAGCGTTAATTGCCAATTACTTTCTGGTTTGATTATTTGTACAGGATTTCCCTCAATAGTGGCGAAATTTGTGCGGAGGGACTCATGGCGCTGAATAATTTCTTGTAGGCTTTTTTCGAGGACATCTACCTGGAGATTTCCTGCTAAATGCAAGGCCAGGGAAATATTATAAAAGGGACTGTTTGGTTCTAATTGATCTAAGAACCATAAACGCTGTTGGGCATAAGATAGGGGTAATTCTTCAAAATTCATTTTCTTTTTCTTGGTAAAATTGCTGGAACGATGGTATCGGATTTTTCCTGTTTTAACTGTTCAATCTCTTGGGCTAATTCTGCTAGTGTGGCCGAGTTGAATAACTGACGTAGGGGAAGTTCAACTTTCAAGCGATCGCGTATCTGTGCTACTAATTTAGTGGCTAGTAGGGAATGGCCTCCCAGTTCAAAGAAGTTATCATTTATACCCACTTTCTCGACTTTTAGCACTTCTGACCAAACAGTTACTAATATATCCTCGATCGGGTTACGCGGAGCAACATATTTTTCTGATGGTTCACTACTAGATTCTGGTGGGGGTAAAGCTCGACGATCTATTTTTCCATTAGCAGTAAGGGGTAAGGCATCTAAAATAACGAAAGCATTAGGTATCATGTAATCGGGTAATTTAGCTTTCAGAAATTGCCGTATTTCGTTAATGGTAATCGTTTTTTCCGATTGTGGCACAATGTAGGCCACAAGACGCTTATCTCCTGTGGTATCATCCCTCACTATTACTACTGTTTCCCAAATCTGGGGATGAGATGCTAATAATGCTTCGATTTCCCCCAACTCAATCCGAAAACCCCGAATCTTAACTTGATTGTCAATGCGTCCTAAATATTCTAACTCTCCCTTGGGTAAATAACGGGCTAAATCTCCCGTTTTATACAATTTTGACGGCTCATTGCCCCCCTTATTAAGGGGGGTTGGGGGGATCACTTCATCCTTCTCAAAAGGACTAGAAATAAACCTTTCTGTTGTTAATTCAGGACGATTGAGATAACCTTTTGTTACTCCGGCACCCCCCACATACATCTCACCGGGTACACCAACCGGTACAAGTTGTAAATATTGGTCTAGCAAATATACTTGTAAGTCGGGAATGGGACGACCAATCACACTAGCTGTACTATCCAAGTCGGTCATACTTAATGGTCGATAGGTGACATGAACGGTAGTTTCTGTAATTCCGTACATATTAACTAATTGGGGGCATTGGTCGCCATGACGCTGAAACCAAGGTTGTAAACTGTTAATTTCTAAAGCTTCTCCTCCAAAAATCACCAAACGTAAGCTTAAATCGTTATCTGTTGTCGATGAACGATCCCCCCTAACCCCCCTTGATAAGGGGAGAAAACTTCCTTTTAAGGATTCTTCAGCTTGAATTAACTGACGGAAAGCGGTAGGAGTTTGATTGAGAATTGTTACTTTTTCTTGACACAATAGCTGATAAAATGCTTCGGGGGAACGAGTTATTAAGTAGGGTACAACTACCAAGCGTCCACCATATAACAAAGCTCCCCACATTTCCCACACCGAAAAGTCAAAAGCGTAGGAATGAAATAGACTCCAAACATCTTGACTACTAAAATTATACCAAGCATCTGTAGCGGCAAATAATCGCACGACATTGGAGTGATTGACTAACACCCCTTTCGGTTTACCTGTAGAACCGGAAGTGTAAATAACATAAGCTAAGTTATCTGGAGTGATCCTGTTTTCTAGATTTGACTGGCTGTTTTCAGCAATTTTTTCCCAGTCGCTATCTAAATAAATAATCTGCGCTTGATGTTGAGGTAGAGTTTCTCCTAGCTTTTGTTGCGTTAACAGCACTGATAATTGAGCATCTTCTAACATGAAGCTTAACCGTTCAATCGGATATTCTGGGTCAAGAGGAACATAAGCACCACCAGCTTTTAATATCCCCAATAACCCCACAATCATCTCTAAAGAACGCTCAAGACAAATCCCCACTAATTGATCAGGTTTTACTCCCAAAGACTGTAAATAATGTGCTAATTGATTAGCTCGACAATTTAACTCATTGTAGGTTAATTGTTGATCTGAATATACAACTGCTACCGCTTCGGGTGTGCGTTTTACCTGCTCTTCAAATAACTGGTGAAGACACTTAGTAACTGGGTAATCAACCTGCGGATTATGACCGTCTATTAATAATTGATTTTTCTCAGATTCTGTCAGCAGAGGTAATTGAGAAACTCGCGCCTCTGGATTGGCGACCATTCCCTCCAGTAAGGTTTGAAAATGCCCCAATAGGCGAGTAATTGTCCCATCATCAAATCGGTTAGTATCATAGCTAATTCGCACCTGTAATTGCTCCCCAGGGAGCGCAATTAATGTTAGAGGATAATTAGTTTGTTGAGAAACCTGAATATTTTCCAGACAAAAACTATCATTGCCTAAGACCGCAGTAGCGTCAACTGGATAATTCTCAAAAACAACTATACTGTCAAATAAAGATGCACTTCTAGGGATTTCACTCCAAGTTTGAATCTCTGCTAATGAACTATATGAGTATTGATTAGACTCAACTAACTGAGCTTGTAAATCTTTTAATAAAGTCAGTGCTGAGGTGTCCGGTTTAACTTGGATTCGCATGGGCAAGGTATTAATAAATAATCCCACCATTGCTTCAATACCGGCAATAGATGTCTCACGGCCAGATACAGTCGCACCAAATACTATATCTGTTTCTTGGCTATAGCGAGATAGCAATAATCCCCAAGTTGCTTGCACTAAATTATTCAGTGTCAAGCGATTTTTCCTAACAAAAGATTGGCAGGTGGCTGTGGTTGAAGCGGGGAACTGAATTTGCTGTTTTTTATAGACGTTGCTATTTTTTGAATTCGCTGATCTTTCTATGACCAAAGGAGTAGGAGCAGTAAAACCTTGCAGTTTTTGTTGCCAAAATTCTTCGGCTGGTTTTTGTTCCTGTTGCTGTAGCCAAGCAATATATTGGCGATAGCTGACAACAGTTTGATCAGTGCTAATCTGATTTTGAGAAATTTCTTGATAAATCTTTAAAAAATCTTTAATCACTAAAGATAAAGACCAACCATCAAGTAATAAATGATGACTACTCCAAACAAATTGATAGGTATTTTTATCCAACTTGATCAGATTTAGGCGCATTAATGGAGCTTCAGACAATTCTAGGGATTTTTGCTGATCACTCTCCAAAAAAACTGCTAATTCCTGTTCTTGCTGTTGTGCGGTTAAATGTTGCCAATCAAATGTAGCGACTCTCACAGTTACTTGTCGATAGACTACTTGTACAGGTTGGCTCAATGATTCCCAAATAAAAGCTGTACGGAAAACGACATACTTTTCTACTAATCTTTGCCAAGCTTGCTCGAATATTGTTGTATCGACATTTCCCTTTAAATTACAACTAAATTGGACGAAATATACATCTGAATCTGGCTCATACAAGCTATGAAACAACATCCCCTGTTGCATCGGCGATAGGGGATAAATATCGGCTACATTTTGTCTATTTGTGCTATTCATCTGGGAGTTCATCGTTACAGTTGAGCTAATATTTGTTCTAGTTCTATTTGGTCGATTTCTAATAAGGGGAAATCTTGGGCGGTGTAATCTCCAGTATCCGCTTCAGGCGGCGGAGGATTCACTATTTCTGGTTCTATTTGTGACTCGGTGATTCTTGTTGCTACTGTGGCTAATTCGGCGATATTTTGATGGGTAAATAATTGTTTGGGGGTTAACTCTAATCCTGCTTTTCTCGCTCTAGTAATGATTTGAATAGTCAGGATGGAATCGCCCCCCAGTTCAAAGAAGTTATCATAGATACCTACTGGCTCTACTCGCAAAACTTGTGACCAGATTGTGGCTAATATTTCTTCTTCTAGGTTACGAGGAGCAACAAAATTCAATTCTATCTCCCCACGCAAGTTGGGTTCAGGTAAAGCACGATGGTCTAATTTGCCATTGGGGGTTAAAGGTAAAGCTTCTAAGGTAACAAAAGCACTAGGAATCATGTAATCTGGGAGCCTAGCTTTGAGAAATTGCCGCAGTTGATTTGTGCTTGGGGTGACATTTTTGGGCGGCACGATGTAAGCAACTAGGCGTTTTATTCCTGGACTATCTTCACGAGCGATGACACAAGTTGTTTCTACATAATTATGCTGACTCAGAACCGCTTCAATTTCTCCTAATTCAATGCGGAATCCTCTAATTTTAACCTGGTTATCAATACGTCCTAAGTATTCGATATTGCCATCCGGTAAATAACGAGCTAAATCTCCTGTTTTATATAATCTGCTTTCTGTTGTCTGATGGAAGGGATGAGAGATAAATTTCTCATTGGTTAACTCTGGACAATTGAGATAGCCTCTCGCTAATCCCGCACCGCCTATGTGTAATTCCCCAGGCACACCAACAGGAACAGGTTGTAAATATTCGTCTAAAATATAGGTTTGTACGTTAGCAATAGGACGACCAATCACTGGTTTGAGGTTAGCTGTGATCAAACAGATTGTGGTATCCACAGTGCATTCTGTCGGTCCATAAACGTTATAGAAATTAATGTTTTGAGCCTTTGCCAAAGTTGCCCACATAGATTCATCAATGGCTTCTCCTCCCACCAAAACAGATTGAGGATGATTGTCACTGTCCAGCAATCCTACTGAAATCAGTAGCCTCAGTTGCGATGGTGTGCAATCCAATACATCTATTTTTTGCTGCCGCAGGTAGGATAACATGGCATGGCCATCAAATCGCACCTTTTCTGGCACAATGTTCAGGCTATGACCATATATCAGTTGGATAATCTGTTTCACGGAAGTGTCAAAAGCTAAAGAACCATTGATGCTGACTCGCAATGGGGAAATCTGATGGTGAGCATAAATAGCTTGATGCAGTCCGTGAGCAAGATTGACAACGGAGGAATGCTGAATCATCACTCCCTTTGGCTCTCCTGTTGAACCTGAAGTGTAGATTGCATAAGCTAAGTTTTCCGGTTGAACTTCACAGCAGGGATTTGATTTCTGTGCTTGAGTGATAAACGACCAGTCAGTATCTAAACAAAAGAGTTCTGATTGGTGTTTTGGAAGTCCTGCGATTAAATGTTTTTGAGTTAATAGAACTCTAACTTGAGCATCTTGGAGTATATACAGTAAACGCTCAGTTGGATACTCAGGGTCAATTGGTAAATAACCTCCACCCGCTTTGAGAATACCCAAGATTCCTACTATCATTTCTAGGGAACGCTCGACACAAATTCCCACCAACACATCTGGTCCCACCCCCAACTTTTGCAGGTAATGAGCTAACTGGTTCGCCCTAGCATTTAACTCCCGATAATTCAATTGCTGGTCTTCAAACACGACCGCAATATGATCAGGAGTTCGTTCCACCTGTTCCTCAAATAATTGATGAATACACTTATCTAATGGATAGTCAGCCTGAGTATTATTCCACTCAAAAAGTAACTGCTGCTGCTCAACTTCTGTGAGCATTAATAATTGGAAAATGGGCTGCTGTGGGTTCAGCACAATAGAGTTGAGCAGTCTGACAAAATGCTTGACCATACGCTCAATGGTAGCAGCTTCAAATAAATCAGTATTGTATTGCCAACACGGCTCAATCTCCCCTTTCGCTTCCCTTACCATTAAACTCAAATCCAAGTGTCCGCCTCGTTGTCCTTTCAAGTATGGCTCCATTCGCAACAGGGATTTTTGCAAATGCAAGGAATTATTTTTTGCTTCACACCAAGTCAGTGCTTGCCAAGCAAAACTGACTTGACATAAAGGCGAACGGCTAGTATCTCTTTGTGGCTGAAGTTTATCTGCTAACCAAGAAAATGGGTAATCTTGATGCTTTTGGGCTTGTCTAACTATTTTGCCAACTTGAGCCAGAAGTTCTGTAAATGTGGCATTCTCCTGAACAGAAATTCTTAAAACGGTCAGGTTGGAAAAGTAGCCAACAATCTCTTTAAATTCTTTAGCCGTCCGACCTCTCATCGGACTACCTATAAGAATATCTGTTTGATTAGTGTAGCGGTAAAGTTGCACGTAAAATGCTGTGAGCAGAATCTGATAAAGACTGGTGTTCGATGCTGAAGCTAGATACCTGAGTTTTTCAGTTAACTGTTCATCTAGCTTGACAATGTATGAGGCTCCTTGATAGGTCTTTACTGGGGGGCGGGGTTTGTCGGGAAGCAGATGCAAAATTGGCAATTCGCCAGCTAATTGTTGTTGCCAATATTGCCACAGTTTTTCTCCCCTATTACCCGATAGCATTGCTGCTTGCCATTGGACAAAATTTGCATAAGTTTTATTTTCATTCCAAGAATCTGGGGCTGTTTCTGTCTGCTGTTGACTAACTTGCTCCACTTCCTCGGGATATAAAGCTTGAAATTCACTCAGCAGTAAATTATAAGACCACATATCACCAGCAATGTGGTGCATTGTCAGCAAGAGAATGTGTTCTGCTGCTGAACGAGTAAATAAATTCACCCGCAAAACTGAATCTTTTTCTAAGTTAAAAGGGCGGTCAGCAATAGCATAGATTTTTTCTACTAATTGGTCTTCGCTCCAGTCGCTGGCATCTATTACCTCAACCTTAAAATTCTCTTGCTGGTTAACCTGCTGTACCGGTTTGCCTTCATAACTGGTATAGGTGGTTCTCAGAATTGGGTGCTTTTCAATAATTTTTTGCCAGACACGATTGACAACAGCAATCTCTAAATAAGCATGAATTTTTGCAGTAATAAATATATTATAAGCAACGTTATCTGGAGTAATTTGCCAGATTAACCACATTGCTTCTTGTCCCGGTGAAAGTGGGTAAATTGTTTTCATATTTCTACTCATGACTCGCCCGCATTTGTGATGATAAAAAAAGGTTATCTAGGGGAAGGCGTATGCTTTATGCCCCTACAGAAACCGAATTTGCCCCACGGTAGGGGCGCAAGGAAGCCGAGTACAAAATGTAATATATATTGAACATTTTTCACCATCATGTCGCAAGGTCTGTTATCGCTTTGAGGGAACGGGAAACGGGGAAGAAAATCGGCGCACCTCATTGCTTTGAAAACTGTACCATGAAATCCTATCATAGAAAAGAAAATTTGTCATGGTCAACAAAATTCGATAATATGTGGTATTGTGATAAGCGCTCACTAGCTTTAGCTATCAAAACAATGGTTACTTGTAGTAAGATAACGAGGGTTAAAAAAGCAGTAGCAGGGGGGCTGAGAAAGCCATCGCTCTATGCTGACAGATAAAGCGACGGGAGTATGTTACCACAACTCAAGCACAATAATCTTAAAATTGTCGGGGAGCGTTATATTTTCGCCAATTGCCTTCTACACAGGGGAGGGTTTCTCCTGAAACTAGAACCCAACAGACAACCTCAGGATTAACTCCGCCAATCCAACCAAAATCTAAAATCATTCCGGCAAAATGTCCACAACTCAAATATAAATGCTATATGTCCGCCAAAGTCCCTCAAGATCGATCGACGACTAATATTATCTCCGATGTCAGCAAATTTTGGCACAGTGTCAAGCTGATCGCTGCTCCCTATTGGTACCCTACTGAATCGGGGGGAAGGACTTTTGCCGATGTGATTCAAGCTTGGGCAATGCTCATCCTACTAATCGGGGCAATCCTAGGAGTTGTGGGATTAAATGCTTTCAATAGCTTTGTTAGTAATTACTTAGTTGATGTCATTCTTGAAAAAAATGATTTTGATAAATTTGTCAAAACTTTGGTAGTTTTCGCGGTTGGACTGCTCTTTGTCACCCTTTTAGTTGGCTTGCTTAAATTTCTGAGAAAAAGAATCGCCCTCGATTGGTATGCTTGGCTCAATGACTGGATTCTCAACAAATATTTGCATAATCGCGCCTATTACAGAATTAATTTTAAATCCGATATCGACAACCCAGATCAGCGTTTATCCCAGGAAATTGAGCCGATTACCAGTAAAGCTCTCTCCTTTTTTGCGGTTGCCCTGGAAAATGTCCTAGATATGATCACTTTTTTAGTGATTCTCTGGTCAATTTCTTCCTCTGTCGCCATTATTTTAGTCGTTTGGACAATTCTCGGTAACGTCATTGCTATCTATTTTAACCAAGCCTTAAATAAAATCACTCAAGAAGAATTAGAACTTAAGGCTAACTATAATTATGCTCTAACCCACATTCGTAATCATGCGGAGTCAATCGCTTTCTTTGAGGGAGAAAATCAGGAATTAAATATTATTCAGCGGCGATTTAATAAACTCTTAGACAGCGCTAAACGTAAAATTGATTGGGAGAGAGGCACAGAAATTTTTAGTCGGGGCTATCAGGCGGCAATTCAAGTATTTACTTTTGTCATTTTGGGTCCTTTGTATATCAATAGTGAGGGCATTAGTTTCGGACAGGTCGGGCAAGCCTGTTTAGCGGCTAATTTGTTTGCTACGGCGCTGGCGGAATTAATTAGTGAATTTGGCACTTCGGCACAATTTAGCAGTTATGTTGAACGTCTATCGCAATTTTCCCAAGCCTTAGAAGAAGTCATTAAACAACCAGAAAATTTAAGCACGATTAAAACCATCGAAGAAAACCAATTTTCCTTTGAAGATGTCACCTTGCAAACCCCCGATTATGAACAGGTAATTGTCGAAAACCTCTCCCTTTCTGTTCAGCCAGGACAAGGTTTATTAATTGTCGGTCCGAGTGGTCGGGGTAAAAGTTCTTTGCTACGCGCTATCGCCGGTTTATGGAATGCAGGAACCGGCCGATTAGTGCGTCCCCCCCTAGAAGAAGTATTGTTTCTGCCCCAACGTCCCTATATAATATTAGGAACCTTGCGAGAACAGTTACTTTATCCCAATCGCAATCAAGAAACCAATGAGATAAAATTAAGGGAAGTTTTACAAGAAGTCAATCTCCAAAATTTACTAAATCGAGTCAATAGCTTTGATACAGAAGAGCCTTGGGAAAACATTTTGTCCCTGGGAGAACAACAACGTTTGGCTTTTGCTAGGGTATTAATTACCCGTCCCAGTTTTACTATCCTCGATGAAGCCACAAGTGCTTTGGACTTAAACAATGAGGAAAATTTATATCGGCAATTGCAGAAAACTCACACAACTTTTATTAGTGTTGGACATCGGGAAAGTCTCTTTAACTATCATCAATGGGTTTTAGAACTCTCTAGTAATTCCCATTGGCAACTGCTTACAGTGGAGGAATATCGCCGACAAAAAGTGAAAGAAATTATTAATATTTCTGTCGATAATTCTCAAGATAGGCTCGAAGATTTACCGAATCAGGAAACCGAGGTCAATCCTAAAATCAATTCTGCCAAGGAACCACCCCCCGAATCGCCAACGACAACAATCTTAACAGAAGTCGAAGAGGGACTTTCCCATGCACAAATGAAGGAATTAAGCGACTATTCCCTCAGTAGCATTAGAAGCAAAGCCAGTCAGGGAAAATCAATTACGGGGAAAGATGGACTGACCTATCGCTATGACAAAGACCCTAAAATCTTAAAATGGCTAAGAGTTTAGCCGATGAGAGACGGGTCAAAAAACAACGTTAAACTATTACACCAACTTAGCTACCCAAAAAATGAATCAAACCCTGGTTAATCAACAACAGTTCTTCCAAGAAATCGTCCAAGATATCGAGCAAAATAAAATTGCAATCGCGGCGAAAAAACTGCGTCAACAGGAAGCAGATAGCTGTGAAGTTCCGGCTCAGTGGCTCTGGAAAACAGCAGCAGCTTTGGAAACCAACGACTGGAGCATTTTATCAGAAGATTTCATTAATCTGAATTTTATCGGTAAAAATGGTTATTTTCTGATGATTGCTCCCTATCGCATCAATCGTCAGGGAGAACGACAACTCACTTTGAGTGCGATTTACGGAAAAATTCACCAAAATAGTCAACCTTCTATCGAACAACTAGAAAGCTTGACTCGTGAAAAATTTGGCAGTCTAGGACAACCGATTCCCAGAAATTTATCCTTTACTGAAATTGCTAGTTGTGGCACGGTTAAAGGTGAAAAGGGGGAGGCTTTTATCGTTCCCCATAGGTGGACTTTTCCCAATAGTGTTCAGGGACCAGCTTTAAATAATGCCAGTGAGCAAAAACGACGCTTTTCTGGCTCTAGCTACGAATGTATCCGAAAAATTTTTGAGCCAGAAACGGCCGATTTGCTATTAGGACCCCTGGAGGATCAAATTAATGGTGAACGCTATCGCCATCTCGATACCCAATTCCATGAAGCGGGTCATGCTAGTGGGTTAGGATTTGACTTAAAACTCAAAAATAAACTGTTTCAAAACTATACCTATGCCGGAGTCGAGGAGTGGCGCTCAGATAGTTTAGGCTTTGAATTTGCCGACTGTGCTTTACCTGCCGAAGAAGCGGGAAAATTAGTCGCTGTTAATTTCTGCATTCGCTTTGGTTTAGATGCTCACCGTTTAGGGGGTTTAGAAAAAGATGTGGATGTCCACGCTAGTTTGATCAGTTTGGAATATCTCTTGCAAAATGATGCCATTTATCTCACAAAAAATGGTCAATTGTCCCTGCGTAATGTCAGTTATCCAGGCTTACTAAAAGCGGTGGAAATGCACCGAACAAAAGCCTTATCTCTAACGCGAAGGGAGTTAAATCTAAATAGTCCAACAGGTCTTTTTGCTCTGTATAAAGTAGAGATTCATCCCGCAACCCAATTAATTTTTCAGGGACTAATTGTAGAGCGATGCCGCGGAATTTGGTCAGATTTACAATAAGTACCTAGGGTTTGCTGATAACCGGCCCGGGGAGGGATGTCAGTCAGCCATCTGCATCCCACCAAAGCCTATTGATGGCGATAGGGATTGGGGTCAACTCCTCTGAGTTTCTGGCCACAGCAAGTGCCGGCTCTGGAATATTAGTCGTTGACTCCTACACATTTATTTATATGTATATCGCTAGATAACTAAAATGTGTTAAGCTAGGCGGTAGCATTCCCTCTTTTTCCCCCAGTCGATGACAAAACCAATGGCTGAACAACGCTCTGTACTAAAATTTAATGGCATCGATGATCACATGGATCTATCCCACGGATTTCTCGATATTGATCAGAGTATTACCATTACATTTTGGGCAAAAGGGGAAAATAATTTATCCACAGAAACGACTCTTTTAGAAGCTGTTAATCGGGAAAATAACCGCGTTCTACATATTACCCTGCCTTGGGGTGATCCCGTGAAACCGGCGATTTTTTGGGATGCGGGAAATGAAGAAGGTTTCGATCGAATTGAAAAAAAAGTCAAGCTTAAAGATTATAGTGATTGGACTCATTGGGCCTTTGTTAAAAATGCGACCACGGGCCGAATGTTGATCTATCGCAATGGGATCATTTGGCATCGTGGCAACGGTCATAACCGTGCCTTAACGGGGATTGAAAAAATCATCTTGGGAGCCTCTGTTAATCTCTCCCATTATTGGCAAGGTTGTCTCGCCGAATTTTCTCTTTGGAATCAAGCGCGTAGCCAAGAAGAAATCCAAAAAACGATGTATCAATCTCCCGGGGTTGATGACCTTGGCCTAGTCACTTATTTATCACTCAATGGCAATGCCGAGGATCAAACAAGTTATAGCAATCATGGTATTCTTTATGGGACAACCTGGCAACTAGATAGTCTTCCCTCTAAACCGACCTTGATCCCTAAATCAAAAACTCAGACTAGCAGTAAAGCTAGAAGGAGTGCGAAAAGGATAACAATGGTCAACGAAATTTTTAACTCCCTTGAAGAAGAAGAAGTGATTGAACAGGATGCTCCATCCGAAAATCAAGAACCTTCCCGGGAAGATAATTCAGAATCAATTATAATTGCCGCAGAAGCTGCTCTTGCCAGCAATGAAATTGAGGAGATTAGTGAAACAGCAATTTCTCAACCGGATATACTCACTTATTCAAACCAGAAAAAACGGTTAATTATTTGTTGTGATGGTTCTTGGGAAGACTCTACCAGTGCTTACCCCACTAATGTGGTTAAATTCGCCGAATCTATTAAGTATATTGCCGAGGATCAAACCCCCCAAATCGTCTTTTTGTCAGGTTCTGGCAGCGCCGAAGATAACGAATTTATTAAAAGTTTAGGCAATGAAACTTTTGGCTGGGGTCTTGATCGGATGATTCAAGATGCCTATCGTTTTCTTGTCCTTAACTATAATCCCACAAGCGAGGATGAAATTTATTTGTTAGGTTTTAGTCGCGGAGCATATATAGTTCGTTGTTTGGCTAGTTTTATCGATAAATGTGGAATCCTAAAACGCTCTAAGATTAAAGAAATTCCCCTAGCTTATCAACTCTATCGAGACCACACCGTTAGTTCCGATAGTGCCAAAGCTCAACAATTTCGTGCCGCTAATGCCAAAAAAATTGAGACAGAAAAGGAAGATTTTCAAGATCGTATTCCAGTCAAGATGTTAGGTTGTTGGGATACAGTTGGCAATTTTGGTATTCCTGATTTAACTCCTTGGTTTCCCCTGGCTAAGTTTTATCATAAAAAATATGAATTTAGTAACACAAAATTAAGTCCGATTATCCAGAATGCTTTTCATGCTGTGGCCATTGATGAAAAACGGAAAAACTTCCCTTCCACTCCGATCAAAGCCAACCCCGAAAATCCTGAACAAGTTGTCAAAGAAGTTTTATTTGTCGGTGAACATACCTGTCTAGGTGGTGGCAAAAAAGAATATCAAGGACTTTCCGACTACCCCTTACAATGGATGATTAATCAAGCCAAAAAATTGGGATTAGAGTTTGACTCAACCACCTCTGAATCTGAGGACTTCCAAATTAAACTAGACCCGACCATCAAGTTCGATAATACGGTTAAGGGATTATCGGCCTTGGGAGGTGAGCAATGGCGATATTTCAATACAAAAGTTGTCACTGTTCATCACAGTGTGGTAAAACGATTAAAGGCTTTTTCCGATTATCGTCCCAAAAGTCTTGAACCTTTTCTTCAAGCTTTACTTGACGGCGATCAACAGACAGATTAACCTTGCTTTAGAATTAAACTAATCCTTCGCTAAAAATTTGAGGTGATTTTTATGGAACTCGATAACATTATCAAAAAAGTGGCAGGTACTTATTTAGCTTCGGCTATTATTGCTGTCATCGTGCTAATTGTGACCCTCGGACAACCCTTTGTAGTTTTTCTGGGTATTGGAGCGATGGGGTTGGTTACTGTCCTAGGAGATGCGATTGCTCAGTACGGAATTGAAGCGGTTCTGAATGCTTTTTACACTGAGCGAAGTAAAAAAGAATCGCTGGAAACACTTTTAGCTGAAATTGATGCTTTACCTCTGACTGATGACCTGAAATTAAAAACCAAAAAACACTTGACTGACTATCAAGAACAGACAGTAAAGCAGCAAGAAACGGTAACAGAGCCAACTCCTGAAAGTCCTCAAACAGTTGTTATTGAAAAGGAACCAGTTATTGAAAAGGAACCAGTTATTGAAAAGGAACCAGTTATTGAAAATGAACCAGTTGTTGAAAAGGAACCAGTTATTGAAAATGAACCGGTTGTTGTTGAAGTTGAAAATGTTTAATTAGGTATTGCTCCCTCTTGCAAGAGACGGGGGCAGCGAATGATTATTGCTAAGTACTGAGGAATTTTTTGGTCTAAGATAGCTATGCTAAATAGGAACTCTCCACATCTGATGACCTATAAAAAAATTGCCATTTATGAGCAAAGCTATCAACTTCCTGTTTTTAAAAATAGATACTTAAAAAATTTTCAGAAAATCATCAAGGAACGTCGGAAATTAATTCAAGAAGGAGTTCGCTACCATTACTATTTTGGTAAGATTATTAAACGAAAAGAAAAAATTACTCAACAAGAAATCTTGATCGAGACGCAGTTATTAATTAAAGACTATAATTTATTAATTAACGGACTAGAAATCTATCAAGACGGATATTATCGTTTTTTACTCCAACTCAGTGACAATCTCAAAATTTTATTTTCCCAAAAATATCAAGAATTAAAAATCTTAGACTACGAGAGAATAAAGTTAGAAATTAAAAATAATAATAATCAAAATATTCTCAATCAACTCAAGCTGGAAAAACAGGAAAATTTTCGGGCAATTTTGCTCCTGGGAAAAACATCTTTTTTGATGTTGAGAAAAACTAAATTACTAGGGGAAGGAGTTCAGAAATTAGCCGAGGATACTCAAAAGCAGAAAAAAATTGTGCAAGCAATTATTCAAGAACTCAAAATTTATGAGGAATTAAATCATTATCAACTCAAATCTCAACGAGTTCGCCAAGAAATTGCTGATCTTGCCCAAAATGCGATTAATTTTGAAAACTACTTACAGGACTATTTTGCTCCTTTTCAATTATTAATAGAAGAAGTGATTAAGGTGGATGAAGAATTTTATGCAACAGTTGGAGAAATTAAGTATTTGGTAGATAATATTTTTCCACCTCAGCCTGCTCTCTTAGAAACGTCAGATTCAGCCATAAATTCTGAGTTTTTGCTAAATTTTCTGGCGACTGGTTACGAGAAAGAAGCCAGGTTAAAAGAGGCTTTTTCCTCTGAGCAATTTAAGGATTACTTATTCAATGAAAGTGAATGGTCAGAACAATTTATTTCCCTAGAAAAAACCATCAATAAATTATCTGATCATTTAGCGGAACAAGAGGCTTGTCAAAAAGACACTATCCCCAAAACTCCCCCGGCAATAGTTGTCTCTCAATTCACTCAAAACAATCTTGACAAATCTTCTAGTTCTAAAAATCCCCCGACTTCCCCAAATATCTTAACTCAAGAATCGGCCGATCTTGATTATAATCAATTACAAGATTTGCTAAGAAAGCAACAGTGGCAAGCGGCCGATCGCCAAACGACCAAACTACTATTAAAAATTTTGGGTAGAACCTACTGGAATGAGGTTTATCCTCAAGATATTGCTCAATTACCTTGTTCAGAACTGAAAAAAATTGATCAACTTTGGCTTCATTATAGTCATGGTCATTTCGGTTTTAGTATTCAGCAAGCCATTTTCTCTAGTCTCGGTGGTTTAGTGGATTATGAAACCCAAAAGAAACTAGGCGATCGCCTAGGTTGGCGGAAGGAAGGTCAATGGCTCAATTATGAGCAACTAAACTTTCAATTAGAGCCAAATTCTCCCCTCGGTCATTTACCCGTTCATTGGTTGATTTTTGAAGAAAATCTTTGTTACCCATCTGCCGAGGTTGCTGACAATCAAAACTCCCTAGCTTTTTGGAGAGTTGGCAATTGGTTATTGTGGCAACTTCACCTAGTTTTAAGCAAAATTCAAGCCTGTGGAATTATTCCTCTGTCTGACTTTTAAAACCATCATCTATCAGCTTGTAGGGTGCGTTAGGCGGTAATAATCTTTGACAAAAACCAAAATTAACAAGCCGCCGTAACGCACCACTTTAACATTTCTGAAACCCTTGAATTGCAGCCAAAATAAATTAGCGAGAAAATTCTAGATTCTCACCCATTTTAAGGCTTTTGGGTCTTTATCGTAACGATAATTAACCCCATCTTTAGCAGTAATGATTTTACCTAAACTGGCACGACTCCGGACGTTACTTAAAGAATAATCAGTTAGGGACTGCATTTGTTGATGGGACAAACCTTCAGTTATTTCAGAAACTCCTGCAATTTCCGAATCATGCTCAGTTTTAAC
Source organism: Microcystis aeruginosa Ma_QC_C_20070703_M131 (assembly GCA_007095475.1). Taxonomy (GTDB): domain Bacteria; phylum Cyanobacteriota; class Cyanobacteriia; order Cyanobacteriales; family Microcystaceae; genus Microcystis; species Microcystis aeruginosa_I. Next base: position 31,726 of record SFCA01000135.1, read on the forward strand.
CTCAGACAAAGTCTCTATTTTTACCGCCGAGAAACTTTCTGATTTTTTTGACATCATGGCCATATTATTAACTTTTTGACGCTGATAATCTTCTACAGTTGACAGCTGCCAATGGGAATTTTCTGTTAACTCTAAGACCCATTGATGATAATCAAATAAACTTTCCCGATGACCAACACTAATAAAAGTAGTTTCACTTTCCTGTAATTGCCGATATAAACTGGCTTCATTTACTAAATCTAAAGCGCTGGTTGCTTCATCTAAGATAGTAAAAGTCGGTTTAGTGATTAATAGTCGAGCAAAAGCTAATCTCTGCTGTTCTCCGAGGGATAAAATCTGTTCCCAATTGACTTCTTTATCTAAGCTATTTTGGTCAGTTAATAAATGTTGAAGATTGACTTTTTTTAAGATATTTTCTAATTCTTGATCGCTCAGCTGCTCCTTGGTATGGGGATAAAGTAATTGCTGGCGTAAAGTACCAAGAATAATATAAGGACGTTGGGGTAAAAATAACATTTTAGCTAAAGGAGGACGCACTAAACGACCACTACCCGCTTTCCATAAACCGGCGATTGCTCGTAACAAGGAACTTTTTCCTCGACCACTGGGACCAATAATGAGTAGGCTTTCTCCCAAAGGAACAGAAACTGATAAATTCTCCACAATTACCTTTTCATAATCGGGAGTTTGTAGGGTAAAATTTTCAAAAGCTAGACGATTATCTTCTAGGGTGGTAATACGACTTAAGTTTTTCGGCTCTTCACTGGCAACTTTTAAGGCATCTGTCAAGGTAGCTAACCGTTCAATATAACTTGAAACTTTACCCGATGTTCCCCATTCAGTAATTAATTGTCCCAAGGCATTAGAAAAAAGGAAACAGCATAAACTCGCTTGACTAATTTCCCCATAATCGATTTCGTTTTTAATAAACATCGGGGTCAAAATAAACATTGAAAATACACTAATCGCTGACTGATAACCTCGATTAAAAAGATTATTAAACCGTTCCCAATTGATCAGTTTTTCCGAGCTTTGAATAAGCCGTTGAAAACGGCCTTCAATGATTTTTTCTTCCTGCTCTTCTCCCTGAAAAAAAGCAATGGATTCGGCGTGGTTACGCACATGGGTTAAAGCATAACTATAATCAGCTTTATTATTAAGCTCCGATTGATTAATTTTATTTAATTCTTGAGTTAGATAAATTGCTATTAAATTTCCTGCGATCGTATAAATTATTAGATAAACCGCTATTTGTGGGGAAATTGTCCAAAGAATAATCGCAAAAGTAATCATTTGTAACCCTTTTTCCACGAAGGTAATTAAAAACCTCATGGTCATGGTCGTAATTGGTTCAATTTCTTGAGATAATCTTTGATCGGGATTTTTTAAGTCTGAGGTAAAATCAATGTTATAATAAGCGCGATCATTGAGATATTTTTTAACGGTTTGTTTCGTTAACCACTTATACCAATCCAATGCCACTTGACGACGAATAAATTGAGAAAAAGCAAATAACCCCGTTGTTCCTATAATCAACAAACTGGATAACCACAGCGTATTGAGATATTTAGAAAGGTCTCTATCTTCAATAATAATATCGAGTACATAACGATTCCAGTAACTACTAAAAGCTTCTACCCCCACCGTTGCCAAGATACTTAAAAGAATCAAAGCTGACATCCCCCAAGAAATGATCACATCTCCAAAGGCGCGTCCATTTAACTCCGTCGGATACCAATAGGGTTGAGCGACAATTTTTAGGCTTTCCCAAAATTGACCAAATAGTGAAAAGGGATTCTTGGCGGACTGAGCGGACACAACAGGGTTTTCCGTCGCTTTTTTAGTAGTATATTGGGACATCTAGATGCAATTGGCAGTTCTTTTACTGTTCTCTTGACAACTCGCTATCATATTGTAGCGGAAGAATTACCTGTTGTTGTCTTTTGTTGACATTTTTATCTCGAAGTTGAAGTTTTAGGGGTGCAGTAGGCTGCCCGCGCATTTAAATTGCTTGTGGAGATGAGGCACTCTTGCAACAGTAAAGGGATTGGAGGAGATTCAGCTAATCTAAGGATAGGCGGTTAAAATGCCTCTTAGCTGACTTTGATTTTTTGACAAAATACGAAAGACCACATCAGGGACGGGGCGTTGAGTAGGGGTTGGATGAGAAGTTTTTTCTCGATTCAACTGGTAGGATGGTAAGCATTCCACAAGCCAAAATAAAGATATTTATCAGGAGAGTCACTATGAAAGAATCAGTTTTAAAGAGTCATTTGGCAATTATTTTAATTAGAAAATATTTTACACAATCATTGCCAGATAAGAAAGACGGCTCAACACTATCACCAAATTACTACTAATTTATTGACCGATAGTTAACTTTTAATCAGAAAAATATTGCCCAAAAATTCCCCTTTTTAACGGAAATAAAAAGGGGAGAAAATATCAGATAGCTTTACAATTCAGTCATCCATTCCGTATGGAAAAACTCACCTCTGGGTTTATCGGTACGTTCGTAGGTATGAGCGCCAAAATAATCCCGTTGTGCTTGGGTGAGATTTTGCGGTAAATTGGCCCGACGATAACTATCAAAATAGTCCAAAGAAGAACTAAAAGCCGGGACAGGAATTCCCAACTTATTAGCCAAGACTAACACCTCACGCCATGCCTCTTGGCGATCGAGGATACTTTGCTTAAATTCCGGTGCTAACAACAAATTCGGCAGGCCCGGATTTTCCGCAAAAGCTTTGCGAATTTTATCCAAGAAACTAGCCCGAATAATACAGCCGCCCTTCCAAATCCGGGCCGATTCCGGCAGACTGATATTATAGTTAAACTCCTGAGAAGCTTTAGCGATTAAAGCCATACCCTGGGCATAGGAACACATTTTCGAGCAGTAAAGAGCATCACGCACCTTATCCACAAATAGGTCCGCATCCCCCGGATAGGTTTCCCCCGGTCCGGGTAACTCTTTGGCGGCTGCCACCCGTTCATCCTTATAAGCGGACATCACGCGAGCATTAACCGCAGCATAAATGGTCGGAATTGGCACCCCCAACTCCAAGGAACTTAACACGGTCCAGCGTCCTGTTCCCTTTTGTCCCGCCGAATCCAAGATTAAATCTACTAGATGATGACCAGTTTCCGGGTCAACATACTTAAAGATATCGGCAGTAATTTCAATTAAATAAGAATTAAGCTCATCGGTGCGATTCCACTCGGCGAAAGTTTCCTGTAACTGCTGATTGCTTAGTCCTAGACCATTTTTCAGCACATCGTAGGCTTCCGCAATTAACTGCATATCGCCGTACTCGATGCCATTGTGAACCATTTTCACATAATGGCCTGCCCCCCCGGACCCAACGTAAGTGACACAGGGACCATCATCGACTTGGGCGGCAATTTTGGTTAAAATCGGCTCTAATTCCCGATAGGCGAACTCTGTACCCCCCGGCATCAGGGAAGGACCGTGCAGAGCGCCTTCTTCGCCACCACTGACTCCCATGCCGACAAAACCGAGTTTAGTGGTCGATTCTAGGTCCCGGGTGCGTCTTTCCGTGTCCTCGTAGAGGGAGTTACCGCCATCGATAATCATATCTCCTTCTTCGAGAAGGGGTTTTAATTGTTCAATCACGGCATCCACCGGCGGGCCAGCTTTTACCATGACCAGGATTTTGCGGGGACGCTCTAAAATTTGGACGAATTCTTCTAAACTATAGGCCGCCTTGACATCTTTGCCGACGGCGCGAGTTTCCATAAATTCTTTAGTTTTGCTGGCGGTGCGATTGTAAACAGCTATAGGAAAACCCCGACTCTCCACATTGAGAGCGAGATTTTCTCCCATGACAGCTAGTCCGATAACACCGAAGGTACGTTTAGTCATAGAAATTCAGTCTCGGCTGATGCGTTCTTCCTCCCCTTTTAGCGCCTACTTTCCCTAAGATAGCTAAACTTTCCCTATTTCTTAAGCCTTGACTAATCAGTGATCAGTGATCAGTAATCAGTAATCAGTGATCAGATTTGGGTTTTCAGTGACCGGCATTGAGTGAGGAGTGTGACAGCGTTTCTCCTCAAGATGAAGTGTAACCTAATTTGGTATCACCCCCTGACGACTGGCTACTGTTGCCCGTTCCCTAAAACCAGAGACTTCCTGCCTCACCATTAAGATAACTGCTATAAATGGCATTAACAGTGCTGTGTTTTCACTGATGACTGAAAAACCCCCAAGCGCAGAAAAGTTAATGCTAATGTTAAATTAAATTAAGAAAATCCTCATTCTTGTTATATGCAGTTAACTTGGCTTGATAGTAATTCTTGGTTAATCGAAATCGGGGGAAAACGCCTGCTTCTCGATCCTTGGTTGGTAGGTTCCCTGACTTTTGGTAATTTAACTTGGCTATTTGAGGGCAAAAAAACCGCTAATCATGCCATTCCCGAACATATCGATCTGATTCTTCTCTCCCAAGGTTTAGAAGATCACGCCCATCCTCCTACTTTACAGGTACTCGATCGCCAAATTCCCGTGGTAGCTTCTCCTAATGCCGAAAAAGTCGTTCGAGCGCTCAATTATACCCATCGCATCCCTTTAACCCACGGTGCTAGTTATATCTTTGACAATGCGATCGAAATTACTGCTGTCCCCGGTTCTCCAGTCGGGCCGACTCTGGTGGAAAATGGTTATGTTATCAAGGAATTAGCGACAAATCAGAGTATCTACTACGAACCCCACGGTTATCATTCTCCTAGCCTCGATTCTCTCGGGAAAATCTCCGTGATTATCACCCCTTTGATTGACTTAAAAATACCTTTCCTCGGACCGGTAATCAAAGGACAAGAAAGCGCCTTAGCAGTCTGTCAACGCTTGCAGCCCGAATATATTATTTCTACGGCTGCCGGCGGTGATATTGAGTTTAAAGGTTTATTGATGGCGGTGTTAAGTGCTGGGGGTAGTCCCGAATCTTTTCAAGAATTATTAACATCCCATGCTTTGCCGACAAAAGTAATTGATCCTCGTCCCTGGCAGCCTTTTACGGTGGAATTAGGCGAGTGCGTCCCTGGTTTGAGCTAATCTCAATTGAGGGAAGAATAGAAAAAAGTTAAAACTTTCTTCCCGATTTTTATCTAAAAAAGTAGAATTTTTGTTATATCTTTGCTGGCTACAGATGACATTAATTATTTGAAAAAACTGGCTCTCTTGAATATTGGATGTAAAATGGGTAAAACCCCACACCCCCCCTGCCCCCCCGATGTCGGGGGGGTTGGGGGGGCTACACCCTGCCCCCAGGAAAAACTTTTTGCCGCAAACCCTAATTAAAAGTGGCTCTTCTCTGCTAAATTGTCTATGAATCAGTTGCCCTTATTTTCTCAGTCAAAATCAGTGCGAGACTTTTATCAACCTGATGCCGAAATAATTCTTTATCAAGGAGATACCAATAATTTTATCAAGACTATACCAGATAATTCTGTGAGCTTGATTATTACTTCTCCTCCCTACAATTTAGGAAAAGACTACGAAAAAAAAATCTCTTTGGATACTTATCTGGAAACCCAAACCAAAAGTCTGGGAGAATTCTCTAGAATCTTGCAAGATAATGGCAGTATTTGCTGGCAGGTGGGAAATTTCGTTCAAGAGGGAGAAGTTTATCCTTTAGATATTTTTTATTATCAGCTATTTAAACAAATGGGTTTCTTTTTAAGAAATAGAATTGTCTGGCATTTTGGCCATGGACTACATACCTCTAAAAGATTTTCTGGCAGGTATGAAACTATTTTGTGGTTGACAAAAACCGATAAATATACCTTTAATCTTGATCCGGTGAGAATTCCCGCTAAATACCCTGGTAAGCGCCATTTTAAAGGTAAAAATATCGGTAAACCCTCTGGTAATCCTTTAGGAAAAAATCCCAGCGATGTTTGGGAGTTTTTAGCACAAGAATGGGATGAGTTACTATGGGATATTCCTAACGTTAAATCTAATCATCCAGAGAAAACTATTCATCCTTGTCAATATCCAATCGAATTAGTAGAAAGATGTGTTTTAGCCTTGACAAATGAGGGGGATTGGGTTTTTGATCCCTTTGCTGGGGTTGGAACTTCTCTGATTGCTAGTATTATGCACAATCGTCGAGTGATGGGGAGTGAAAAAGAAGCAGAATATGTGAAAATTGCCAAGGAAAGAATCGCCGCTTATTGGCAAGGAAATCTCAAAATTCGTCCTTTAGGAAAACCTATTCATCAGCCTACTGGTAAGGAAAAAGTCGCTCAAATTCCCGAAGAATGGCATAGTAATATATAGGAAGTCATACTAAATCTCCCCCCCAGGTAGGTGGATTCATGAATCCATCTACTATGAGTTGATGCTAAATCTGGTTATTAAAAACTGATTATTTATTCCCCCTGTTGCCTTTTGCATGAGTAGAAAACTGGTTTCTCCGAGAAACCCGTTTTCTGTGCGTTACTCAACGGATTTAGTATGACTCCTGACTCCTGACTCCTTACCCCACAGTTAACTTTACTTTTGTCCAACTACTTAATGCTTAGTGCCGTCTAACCCATCCTGCAATGATTGATAAATTTTTTTATCACCATTTTTAGAGAAAACTTTGCAGAATTGTGGCGGTTTCTTGTCCCGTTTTTTCCCAACTAAAAAGCTCGGCGCGTTGACGACTGAGGGACTTTAATTTTAGGCGTAATTGTTCATCGGTGGCGATTTGCTGCATTGCCTCTCTCATCTCATCGATACTATAGGGATTAATTAAAATTGCCGCCTCTCCTGCGACTTCTGGGAGAGAGGAAAGATTAGAAGTAATTACAGGAGTTCCACAGGCGATCGCTTCTAGTACAGGTAATCCGAAACCTTCCCAAAGGGAGGGATAAACTAAAGCAGTTGCTTGGTTTAAAAGTTGCGGCAATTCTTCATAGGAAACATAGTTTAAAAATTGCACTCGTTGAGAGATTGATAATGCTTCTACCTGTTGCTGTAGAGTAGGGGTAAAACGGGGGTCAAATTGACCGACAATTAATAATTGATATTCGGGATCGATTTGGGAAAAAGCAGTAATTAAACGAGCGATATTTTTATGAGGATCATAACGACCAAGATAGATAAAATAGGGACGAGTCGCCAGATTTAGAGGACGAAAATTATCAGAATCATATCCAGAAAGAATCACGGTTATTTTGTCAAGAGGTATGTTAAAAAACTTATGAATATCGGAGGCAGTTGCTTGGGAAACAGCGATAATATGTGTGGCTTTTTTCAGGACTTGGGGTAAATAGTATTTATTATAAAAAGTTAGGGGAGAAAATTTCGGAAATCGCAGGGGAATTAAATCATGGACTGTGACAATATAGCGACAATTTTCATAAATAGGTGCTTCGGGAATGGGGGTAAATAGTAGGGAAGACTGCAATTGTTGATAGGTTTGATAGAGTTGGGTTTCTGTCCAAATTAAGCGCCTAATATTGCCTTTGGTTCCCTGCTCTTGGGTGAGGTTTGCCGAGACAGGATAGGTGTTAAAATCTGGGTAACTATTAGAAGTGATTAGGGTAGGATTTAAGTTAGCTAATTGGGGAATTAGATTTTTAGTATAGGTAGTCAATCCAGTATATTTAGTACCGAGAAAAGCGAGATTGATTAATAATTGATTATTCCTATTCATAGATATTAGCTAGTTAAGCAGGTAGGTGTTAAAAGTTGTCAGATACCCCCCTTATCAAGGGGGGATTAAGGGGGGATCCGCACCCCCCTTATCAAGGGGGGATTAAGGGGGTATCCATCTTCAATTTAATTATAACTACTTACTTATTATAAAAGAGAACGATAAGCTTTTATAGTAGCTTGTGCGGTTTTTTGCCAAGAGAATTTTACTGCTTGTTTTTTTCCTTTCGTGATTAATTCTTGACGGAGAGAGGTATCACTAATAACTTGATAGATTGCTGCGGCAATTTCTAGGGGATTATCGGGATTAATTAATATTGCCGAGTCTCCCGTGACTTCGGGTAAGGATGCAGTATTAGCAGTTACGACAGGACAACCTAAAGTCATCGCTTCTAAAACTGGTAATCCAAAACCTTCGTAAAAAGAAGGATAGACAAAAACATCGGCTTTTTGATAATAATCCGCAACCAAGTCATCAGCAAGATAATCAAGATGTTGAATACTATCTCGAAAGGGAGACTGAGATATTTTATCGAAAATTGGTTGATACTTCCATCCTTTTTTGCCAATCAGAATCAGATTATGGTCTAATTTATACCTGTCCTTGAGATAGTTAAAAGCGGTGATAAGATTAATAATATTTTTTCGTGGTTCTAGGGTACTAACAAAGAGTAAATAGGGTTTAGTGATGGTTAGAGATGAGGGATAATTGGGGAGAGAAGAATAACGACTTGCGAGGGGAGTAACAAAAATTTTCTCTGGGGTTACATCTAAATATTCGATAATATCTCGTTTGGTACTTGCGGAGTTAGCAATAACTAAATCTGTCCATTGTAGAGATTGTTTAATCCGTTGAGTGTAGGTTTTGACAATCCCCGTGACAAACTCAGGATATTTAATAAAAGTAACATCATGAATAGTCATAACTTTACGACTCTGACGACAAGGATACACCACATGATCCAATCCGTGGAGAATATCGGGAGAATCAAGAAAGTTTTCTAGATAGGGAATTAGAGGATTAGGAAATTGGGTTAAGATATTGCTAAGACTGACGGGAATTGGTAAACATTTAACCTCTGGATAGGATTGCAGTTTTTCGGGGATAGAAAGATTACCCCGCAGCCAGTTTTTTACCGATGGTTGAAAACAGAGGGAGAGGGAAAATTTTTCTTGGTTTTGTAATTTAGCTAATTCGGCAATCAGGTGATAAGCATATAATCCAATTCCACTAGGATTTTGTCTTATCGGTGTACCATCAACTAAAATTTTAAGCATTTGCGTTTAGATGAGATTGACGGGATAGATATTTTAAAAATTACAGATTCAATTGTCAATTTTGCTCGGTTAGGACAAGATTAAAATCGGCAATAAACTCCACCCTAATAGTTAATCTTACCCTATAGCGCTCCTAAATAGCGACCTTTTTTGGCTAGGTTACGGCGAATACTTAATTTATCGGGCAATTTTTTCGATTATTGTCCCCTCACCCACCCTAGAACATAGTGATCGTATCAATTCAATTAGTGTTAGTCCTAATAATCAACTATTAGCCAGTGGTAGTGATGATAAAAGCTTAAAATTATGGGATTTAAAAGCAGGAAAAGCCATTATTTCTATTCCCCATCCCCAGAAAATCTATTCGGTTTGTTTTAGTCCCGATGGTAATTATATCGCCACGGCCTGCCAAGATAAAATCGTTAGAGTTTATGCCACTTCCGAACTACAATCTTTAGCAAGTTGAACAATCTTTGAGCGCACCGGATGCTTATCGGTGTCTAATTATCCACTAGAGATCGCTGCCGGTTTGTTCCTCTCGGAAGTAAAGCTGATATAATTGACAGCTAGGCTGGGCTAGATCGCCTTTTAACTGAATTAAACCCATACTTTCCAGTTTATAGGCAGTAATCGGTTCTAATCGCGCTCCCTTATCGGAAGAATTAACCACTTCCCCCATCGCTGTCAATAATTCCGGCTGTTTTTGCAGACTATCCCAGTGATGACGCAGGTGTGCCGCATAAATTCCCCCTTGGGTAGCAGCATTAGGGAGAATATTTTTTTCCCCACGCACCCGCGCTTCCAGGGCCAAACGGCTAAGATAGGGATGACCAGCGACTAGAGCGATTAAATCCCCGATAAAACGCTGATTATCATCATTTTTAGGCAATCCGTAGCTACTAGCCAAGTTTTCCAGTTGTTCGAGGCTAAAACCGGGTAATTTAATCCCGCGACCGACATTAAAGGGAGATTGATTAGCGTCCAATTGAATATAGATTTCCGTGGAATTAGCAATCGCTAACCGCAAATTCTGCCAGATTTCCAAATTATTAGCTTCTTCGTGCCAACAGCGCAAAAGCGGCAGAAAATCCCTAGCGATGTCCGGATACTCGAAAATTCTGTCTAAATTATCTAGGGCCAAAAAAACAGGCCCGTTAATCTGTTCCAAAAGATAGGACTGAAAATAGGTTTGACAACTGATTAAACTGCCAAATAGTTCCTCATCCCAATATTCATCTAATTGAGGCTTTAAACCCAATTCTCGGCTGACATTTGCCGAAAACCAGCGACAAAATCGGTCTAAACTGGCAAACATCGCCTTTTCTGCCACTTGACAATTAATATAAACTGTGCTATGTCCCCAACTATCTGCCTGAGCGAGCAGATGTTTAAGCAGAGAAGTTTTGCCAGTCTTTTCGGGGGATTTAATGCGAATGAGTGACCCTGGACGATTAATTTCTTGATAACAGTCGCTTTCGACGGGAGGGCGGCTAATATAAGTATCTATAACTGATTTTTCTGCTAGTATCGGGGTGGGGTGATTTTTCCATTGAGGATATTTGATATCTTTGAACCATTCTCGGAGGATTTGGAACTTACCCGGCCCTTTACTGCCTAATTCTAGTTCGGGACAGCCATTATCTTTATCTTCCGAGAAATAGCTATAGATTTTAGTCATCTGTTTTTTATAGGTTTCATGGCTGGCAGCCTCGGCCATTTCCCAAATTTCCTCATCCGGTTTGCGCCAATTTTCGTAGGCAAAACGAACTAAAAAAATCTCCTTTAATTTGCCTTGAACACCGTATTCTCTGGCTAGATGTTTGAGAAACTCGTCCCATCCCTGTGGTTTCATCCGGTTCTACTTTATTCTACTTATATTCCCTTTTTTTCCATGTTAACCCCTTTTTCCCTCTTGGCAATGGGACTGACATCCGAGAAGAAAGGCCCTATGGTAAAAATAGGTCAATTACCTGATGGTGTCTAAGGGAGTAAAACCATGAAAATCTCGTTAACCTTGTTTGTTGTGGTCTCCTTGCTGTTAGGTTTTCTTCCTCACACTTTAGCGGTTAATAGTCAAGATAACCATTTTGACCGTTCCTCTTGGCCGCTAAGTTTACAAAACCGTGACTGTAAGGGTGATAAGGACGATAATTGCAATTAGTCCTGATTATCTCGGTTAAGGTTGTTAATCTATATCCCCCACCGATGAAAAAATCGTGGTCGGGATTTTTTTTGATCTTAATCATCAAAATTAGGGTTAAACCAGGTAAATTAGAGGAAATTGTCAAAGATTGACTTTTATCTTGCTCTTAATAGCTAGGGATTGTCCAGAGGTTAAAATTCGTCTAGGGGTGGCTTCTGAATGCCAACAGCCATTTTTATCGGTATAGAAGGGTATAAGCGCATATTTGGGAAGATTTTTGGTATAATCAAAAGCTTGCACAATTTATCGAGGCGAATTGATAGATGCCTCCTGTTTTCCCGAACGACCGCCGAATAATAATCCTAACCCTTGTCTTGTGGAAGTTTTCACTGGGAGTGATCTAGAGACTAGATCAGCTTTCCACTATCATATATACTCTGGGCGGGGTCGACAACAGTTCAAAATGATGTAAACTTTGACTACAGCAACAGCTTGCTCAAAATAACCCCACTCTAGCTTTTTTAGGTAGTAGTTAGTAGTCCACCGACTTGACTAATTAACTTAAGGTGGGAATATTTCGGTTTACGCAGTATAAATAGAACAAGTGTATTTAGTAAAATGATGGTTACTGTAACCCAAGCAACATCCCAATCTAATTCGTTGATTGATTACGTTAAGCAAGTTTTTATCATCGCCTATAAAGAGCCAACAGAGGCACTAGAATCCTGCTTTCGGGAAGAGGGATTTAATTGCGAAGTTCTCAGACAAAAACACCTAGAAGAATATAAGGGTTATTCCAATAGCTACCTTTGTCTTCTTAATCATTGTCAAGCATGGCAACGTATTATTCAGGAAAATAAACCGACTTTAATTATCGAAGCTGATTTTGTTCCCGTGGTGGGCATCAGTCAACTTCCTTTACCATTTAATCCTAGTAAAAAAGATGTGGGTATTGCTTGGCTATATACTTGCGCTCCCCAAGTTTATTATGTATCACCCGAAGGTTTTGCCACTGGATTTTCTGCCTCTACCGTTGCTTATATTGTTACCCCAGAAGCGGCAAAAGTTCTGATAACATTAGAAGAAAAAATTAGGCAAAATCCAGGACCGAAATCCTATTCTTCTTGGGATTCAACTATTGATGCTCTATTAAGAGAACAAAAACTTGGAAATTGTCTGCCCTTTCGCTGTTACGGAGAACATGGTGGTTTGCCCAATCTGGAACATTACCGCAATAATTTAAGCAAAGCTCATAGAGCAGATGTTCTGTATGGTTCTTTAGCTTTTTTGCCAATTTATACCCAAGGAAAAAAGAGTCCTTGGCTGGCTTTTTGGTGGGAACGTTTACAAGCAAGAATTAAAGGCATTGGGAGATTACTTACGGGTAAATATCTGCGTCTGGCTACACTTCGCCGTAATAACTACTCATGCCGTTTTCTCGGTTTCGCTATTTTTAGACATTTAACATGGCGCTTATGAAAAATTATGCCGAAGCAATTGTTAAGATTTGATGAATATTAATGTTGTCGTTGATTTAAAATAATGTTACAATCCATCAACGGTCAAGACCTAGTTAAGTTATCTTCTCATGAACTTGCTGACTATCCGTTTGTTAATCAAGCAAATTTTGGCAGATTTACTAGGTCTAAGTCGATTTTCTTGCAAGCTGTTTTTGTAAAAATAAAGGACATCTAGACTATGCAACATTCTCTCAGAGATAATATCATTTTCTGCCAAGCGAGAGTTCCCCATGGAAATCAGGGAGATTTAGTATTAACTAAAATTCTCGTTTCGGAATTAAGACAGTACGGAAAGCTGATTATTAATGATTTGCAAGTTCCTGAATGGTACTGTAAGCAGTTAGAGATGAAAGATGAGGAGAGAGCTAGTTCATATCCAATCGGTTTTAGTCTTTTAATCTGGTTTTACAGCTTAAAATATTTATTTAAGGATCGGGCTAATGTTTATTTAATTTTGCGTCCTGGCCATTTCTATGGACGAGGATTTAAGTTAGAGCTTAAGATGTGGTTAGCTTCCTTATACTATAATATATTAGCCATATTTAAAGTAAAAATTTGTCGATTTGGGACTTCAATTGAGTCCTTGTCACAACCTCTCCAAGTAGCTGAAAAATTGCGTTCTATACCTATGCACTTTTATAGTGTTAGAGATACTTTATCCAAAGATTATGCTCTAAAAATAGGAATAGATAAGGTAAAAATATTCCCTGACTTAGCCTGGCTGTTGCCCAAAAAATATGTCAAGGAAAATTCACAATTTTTGCTGCAAGTTCCTAACTCTAATGAGGAACCCATAAAAATTGCTCAAAATTATATTGTGTTAAGTTTTAGATCTGGCTTCAGAGAGTTTGATAGTTCTGGCTATAAAACTAATCTTTTGATAGCTTTAGATAAACTGGTTAAAATGACCTGTGGAGATAGCCAAAATAAATTAGTTATTAGCTATCAAGTTGATTCAGACTATAAATTTTCCAAATATCTGTTTGAACGTTATCAAAATGAATACGATGTGATCTTTATAGAAAGATATATAGACAGTCGCTCTATGTATGATTTGTATTCTGGGGCATCGATGGTGTGTAGCAATCGTTTGCACGTTTTGATGTTTGCAATGTTTTGTGGTTCTTTGCCGATTGCTATTGTTAATCGAGCCAAAGAAAAAAGAATTAATGGTATCTTTTCTGATGCAGGACTGCAAGAAATTATCTTAGATATTGCCCAGGGAACTAATGAACTAGATAGTTTACCCGAACTACTTAATCGTCAGGCAATAATCAAAGAAAAAATCAGCCTAGCTTTCCAAAAAAACGGTGATATTTGTCGAGAGACTCTAAAAGAAGTCTTTCAAAGCTGATAATCAGTAAGACATTAAGTCCGATTAGTTAATGATGATTATATTACCCAATCTTAACTGCTTGACCAATAACTTTGACTGCTAAATTAGAGATGCCTTTGGAGTAAAAACCCCTCCATCGGCATTCTTGCTTGTCAAAATCAAGAAGTCGCCTGTAATTCCTCTAAACGTGCTAAAACTTCGGCACTGTGAATGGCAGGATTTACCCCTAAATAAATCTCTTTTAAAATCCCATCGGGATCGATAAGATAGGTATGACGCAGGGAAACATAACCCATCCAAGAACCATAAGCTTTACTAACATCTCCAGTAGTATCTGCCAGTAAGGGAAATTTTAACCCCTCCGAGTCACAAAATTCCGCATGAGAATCGACATCATCGGCACTTACCCCTAAAACTTGCGTATTTTTAGCCATATATTTCGGCAAATCCTGTTGAAAACGCCGCGCTTCTAGGGTACAGCCTGGGGTAAAATCCTTGGGATAAAAATACAAAACTACCCACTTACCCCGATAATCCGATAGGGAAATATTCCCTTCTCCCGTGTTAGTCGGTAGGCTAAAATCGGGTGCCGGTTGATTTAAAGGGGGTTGGGAACCACCTAAAGCGTTAGCATCGGGAATAAGGGCAAAAAATGCCAGAATTACTACGCTTAAAAAACTCAACAGTTGACGACGAGACATAATCAGTTATCAGTTATCAGTTATCAGTTATCAGTTATCAGTTTCTTGGTGTGATAAGTTTAACCTAATACGGGAGCGATCTATCTTTGTGTCCTTTCCCTCATTCCTGTCACACCGGGAAAATCAACTGTCACCACATCTCCAGTGGAAAACGTCACCAATTAACCCCCCTCCACATCAGAGAAAGTTTTGGCCGCATAGTTTAGGGAAAAATTGACAAGATCGATCTGATCCTCCTCAGTCCAGGTATCACTTTGATCTAGCGATGGTTGTTGTTGTCCGACAAGTTCATTGAGAATGATTGTGGCCAATCGCAAACGTTCCCCAGATGATAAGTGACAAACCACTTGATTATAAACTTCTTGGGCAGTAGTGGCCATGACAAAAAACTGATGACTGAATGGTTCTAGCTTAATATTCTTTACATAACTTGACAAGGAAAGGGCGAGGTAAAGGGGGAAAATAGATCGAGCTTGTCTTCATCTGCCTAAAGATCATGTCTATTGTCACCCTTAACCCCCTTCAATCCCATCAAGATTTAGTCATCGATCCAGCCAAAATCACGGGATTACGGGGAAAAATCACTATCCCCGGCGATAAATCCATATCCCATCGTTCCCTGATGTTAGGAGCGATCGCCGAAGGAGAAACCGTTATTCATGGGTTATTATTAGGCGAAGATCCCCGCAGTACCGCTAGTTGTTTTCGTGCCATGGGTGTGGAAATTTCCCAACTCAACAGCGAGAAAGTGATCGTCAAAGGTAGGGGTTTAGGCAATCTTGAGGAACCCTTAGAAATCCTCGACGCGGGCAATTCTGGCACGACGATCCGCTTAATGTTAGGATTATTGGCCGGTCATCGGGACCGTTTTTTTGTCGTTACCGGCGATGCTTCCCTGCGATCGCGTCCCATGTCCAGGGTGGTGAAACCCCTCAAGGAAATGGGGGCGCAAATTTGGGGCAGAAAAGCCAATTCTTTGGCTCCTTTAGCCGTTTCTGGGGAATCTCTGCAACCGATCCACTACTATTCTCCCGTCGCTTCTGCACAGGTGAAATCCTGTCTTCTCCTCGCAGGACTGTTAACGGAGGGGAAAACTACGATCACGGAACCCGCTTTATCTCGCGATCACAGTGAACGGATGCTGCGCGCTTTTGGGGCAAATATTGAGGTGGATGGGGAGACTAATAGCGTCACGGTGACGGGTTATCCCACTTTAACCGGACAAACGGTGATCGTACCGGGAGATATCAGTTCGGCAGCTTTTTGGTTGGTAGCGGGGGCAATCGTGCCTAATTCTGAGTTATTAATCGAAAATGTGGGAATAAACCCGACTAGAACTGGAGTTTTACAGGTTTTACAGGCAATGGGAGCAGATATCACCCTCGAAAATCAACGGGTGGTGACGGGGGAACCGGTGGCGGATCTGCGGGTGAAATCCAGTCCACTACAGGCAACCACGATCGCTGGTGAGATTATACCCCGTCTGATCGATGAAATTCCCATTCTGGCAGTAGCGGCGGTTTTTGCCCAAGGAACGACAATTATCAAGGATGCCGAGGAATTACGGGTGAAGGAAAGCGATCGCCTGACGGTGATGGCCACCCAACTCGATCGCCTAGGGGCAAAAGTAAGGGAATTACCCGATGGTTTAGAGATTACCGGCGGTACGGGCCTATTCGGCACGGAAGTGGACAGTTTTACCGATCATCGCATTGCCATGAGTCTAGCGATCGCTGCCCTCAATTCCCGTCAACCCACCACTATCCATCGCGCTGAAGCGGCCGGCATTTCCTACCCCGATTTTGTTAGCACCTTACAGCAAATTTGTCAAGAGTAGAAATATTAAGTTTTTCTGCGAGTGGGTGAGAGGTAACTGGTACAATTGCAGGATAAATCACAGAGTAGTGGGCCACCTGTGTGATAATCAAGTTCATCGATCGAAATAGCGGAAAATAGAAGCGTCCCTCATTCAAATTTCCCTGAAAAATATCTCCCTATCTACTCCACTCCCGTCTTCTATTCCCCACCGATAATGGAAATCATCGCCCAATTAGAGAAAGTTTCCTATATTTATCCCGAATCCTCCAATCTAGTGCTTAAAAATATCTCTTTAGCAATTCATCGAGGCGAATTTTTAGGTATTATCGGGCCCACAGGTGCAGGAAAAACTACTCTCTGTTTAACTCTTAACGGTATTGTCCCCCAATTTTACGGAGGGCGTTTTTTTGGTTATGCAACGGTAGCCGGTTTAGACACTTTAACCCATCCCGTTAGCACCTTGGCCCGCTATGTGGGGGCAGTATTTGAAGATCCCGAAACGCAACTTTTAGCCACTTCGATAGAAAATGAAATCGCTTTTACCCTAGAAAATTTACGGCTACCGCGAGAGGAAATTAAAGCGCGCATTCCCAAAGTTTTAGCGGCAGTCCGGTTAGAGGGAATGGAAAAAAAATCGCCGGGGGAATTATCAGGAGGACAAAAACAACGATTAGCGATCGCCGCCGCTCTCGCAGTTCAGCCCGCTTTGTTAATTCTCGATGAACCCACCTCCCAACTGGATCCGGTGGGAGCCCAAGAAGTTTTCGCCACCATTAAGGAATTAAATCGCCATCTCGGTGTCACTATTGTGATGGTCTCCCACGCAGCCGAGGAAATGGCCGAATATGCCGATCGCCTGGTACTATTAAGGGAGGGTGCGATCGAAGCCATGGGAACCCCAGCAGAGATCTACTCCCAAGTACAACTTTTACAGGAAAATGCCCTGCGTCCCCCGCAAGTGGCCACTACTTTTGCCTTGATCAATCAAAAAATCGGGGCGATAAATTCTATTCCTGTCACCCTAGACCGCAGTTTTGCCCGTTTAAACGAGCTTAAATCCTTTTACCATCATAGAACCCCAACCCCTCCCTTATCGTCGGTTTCCGACCCCTTAAACCCCATACTGAGGGTAAAAAATCTCTGCCATACCTATCCTGATGGTACTACCGCTTTGCGGGATGTGTCCCTCGATATTGCCGAAGGGGAATATCTGCTGATTATCGGTCAAAATGGCGCAGGAAAAAGCACTTTAGTCAAGCATTTTCTCAATCTTCTCTCGGCAACCACCGGTCAAGTTATGATTGATGGACGTTCGACCAGTAGCTTTTCTGTTAGTGATTTAGCTCGTTCGATCGGTTATGTAGCCCAAAATCCCGATAATCAGATTTTTAACACCACTGTGGAGAAAGAAGTATCATTTGCCCTGACTAATCTCGGTTATTCTCCAGAAATCGTCACCCAACGCACGGAAGCAAGTCTAGAAGCCATGGGATTGCTAGAATATCGCTCCTATCATCCTCTCTCCTTACCGAAAGGCGATCGAGCGCGGGTAGTGATTGCGGCAATTTTAGCCATGGAACCGCGTATAGTTGTTTTTGATGAACCCACCACCGGCCAAGATTACCAAGGAGCTAAGGCAATTTTAGAGGTGAGTCGTCAATTACACCAGATGGGCAAAACGGTGATTGTGATCACCCATCACCTCTATTTAATGCCAGAATACGCCGAAAGAGTAATTATTATGGGTCAAGGAACTATCCTTTTAGATGCCCCAATCCGACAAGCTTACCATCAAACCGATCTCTTAGCCAAAACCTATCTAACTCCACCCCAAGCAGTTTTATTAGCACAAAAATTAGGACAACTTTCCGGTTATCCTAATTCTCTTTTAACTCCCCAGGAAATTGCCGATTGTTTTCAGAGGATTTAGCCTTGAGGCTATTTAACTGTTTCTAAGATCAACTTCGATCGCTTAACATTATCAGGTACAGGAATCGGATAATCGCCATTAAAACAGGCAGTACAGAAGGTTTTCGGATCTTCCTTCGTTGCTGTTAACATTCCATCGTGACTGAGATAAGCTAAACTATCCACCCCGATTTGTGCCTGAATTTCCGCCACCGATTTAGTTGCCGCAATTAATTGCTCTTGGTTGTCCGTATCAATGCCATAAAAACAAGGATGAGTCACCGGAGGAGAAGATATTCTCATGTGAACTTCTCTTGCTCCCGCATCCCGTAAAGCTTTAACTAATTTCCGGCTAGTGGTTCCCCGCACGATCGAATCATCAACAATAATAACTCTTTTTCCCTGTAAAACATCCTTTAAAGGATTCAATTTCATCTTAATTCCCGACTCTCTCATGTGTTGGGTTGGTTGAATAAAAGTCCGTCCCACATAACGATTTTTAATCAATCCCTCCGCGTAGGGAATATCAGAAATGCGCGAAAATCCGATCGCTGCTGGAATACCAGAATCGGGAACTCCCATCACCATATCTGCTTCCACCGGCGACTCTTTAGCTAATTGTTCCCCCAAACGTACTCGATAAGTATATAAAGATTCCTCGTGAACAATGCTATCGGGACGGGCAAAATAAATCATCTCAAAAACGCATAATTTTTTCTCCGGTTTCATTGCCCAATCCACTGAAGATAAGCCATCTTCACTAATCCAAACTAATTCCCCCGGCTGCACATCCCGCAGATAATCGGCCCCAATAATATCTAATCCGCAGGTTTCCGAAGCTAAAACATAACGGGGGGGATGACCTTCTCCTTGCAAAACCCCAATTACTAAGGGTCTGACACCATTGGGATCCCGCGCCGCAATAATTCCCGTCGGTGTGCCGATAACAAGGCTGTAAGCCCCGCTACAATAACTAAAGGCATCGATCGCCGCTTCTATCCAATCCTTGCCACTATCCACTTCCTGGCCGATAGCGACGGCAATCATTTCCGAGTCGGTGGTGGTGACGAGATCACAACCGCGCTTTTCTAATACATTTCTTAACTCAAAAGTATTGACTAAATTGCCGTTATGTGCTAAGGAAAGTTTACCCAAACGGGTTTCGATCACAGCAGGTTGGGCATTGGCGCGACGGCTAGAACCAGTGGTAGAGTAACGAGTATGACCGACGGCGTGAGTACCAGGCAAGGTTTTAAGGACAGTTTCGTTAAAAACTTGGGAAACTAAGCCCATTTCTTTGTAACAATGCACCGTTTCCCCGTCGTAGGTGGCAATACCAGCCGATTCCTGTCCTCGGTGTTGCAGGGCATAGAGTCCGAAATAGGTCAGTTTTGCTACTTCTTCCTCGGGGGCATAGAGTCCAAAAACTCCACAGGCTTCTTCAGGCTTATCGACGCGGTTCAAGGATAGATATGAGTCGGGATGGCTAGACATGGGAAGGTTGGGGCTGCAGAATACTTTGGTAACAAAATCTTAACCGATCTTAATCTTCTTTTAACGATTTATTGATCAGCTATCAGCCTTTATTTATCGCTATAATTAGCCATCTTATCTAGCTGACGGCCTCAAGATTACAGCCTTCTTTCGATCGCTTTTGACCAAACTTGCTGTATAGTTTCTAGACTAACATCGATCGCTGGTTGTTTATTCCGGTCAAGAATCAAAAGATTATCGCTTTTTTCGCTAACTTTGCCGGTTATTTGCCAATGGTCTCCTAATTGTGTCTTTAGATATTCTTCCCAATCTTGCTGATTTTCGGGGGAAGCGGAGACGATAATGCAACTAGCTAATTCCCCGAATAACACCGCGTCAAAACGGCCCTGATTGTGCCAAGAAAGGTCAATTTCTGCCCCTAATTGGCCACTAATACAGCATTCTGCCAGAGCAGTGGCTAAACCTCCCTCCGCGCAATCGTGGGCAGATTTCAGCCAACCGGCGCGGATTCCCCGACGACAGGCCGCTTGTACCTTTCTTTCTAATTCAAAATCAATTACCGGCGGTTTTCCCGTCACCAAACCGTGAATAACGGCTAAATATTCGGAAGCACCGATAGTTGGCAGGGAGAAACCCAAAAGATAGATTAAATCCCCCGCTTTTTGCCAACCTTGGCCGCAAATTTGCCCGATATCCGGCACTAATCCCACCATCCCAATCACGGGAGTGGGATAAATAGACTGGGGGCTGCCAGCTGCATCAACGGTTTCGTTGTACAAAGAGACATTACCCCCAGTCACCGGTGTATTCATTTCCCGACAAGCTTCGGCAATACCCTGACAAGCAGTGGCTAATTGCCAATAACCGATTGAATTCTCTGGACTTCCGAAATTGAGATTATCCGTGACAGCAATGGGGTCAGCACCAACACAACTAAGGTTTCTGGCCGCTTCTGCCACGGCCAACTTAGCTCCGTTATAGGGATCAAGATAAACGTATCGCGGATTACAATCTGTAGTCGCCGCTACACCTCGCCGAGAATTTGCGGGATTAGCACCCAGAGGACGCACGCGAATCACGGCCGCATCGGCTCCCCCGGGGAGAATAACGGTGTTATTCTGGACTTGATGATCATATTGACGATAAACCCAGCGTTTTGAGGCAATCGAGGGACTATCCAGTAGTTTTAATAAAATCTCGTTATAGGATTCGGGAATAGGAATCGTGCTATCTTCCCATAATTGAGCTTTTTGGGCGTATTCTGGCGGTTCTGCCCGTAATTCCCGATGATAGATAGGAGTATTATCCGCTAGGGCCGTGGCAGGAATTTCGGCGGCAATTTCCCCTTTAAATAATATACGGACGATCGGTTCTGCAATTACCTGGCCAGCGACCACAGCCTGAAGTCCCCAACGCTGGAAAATCTCGATTAATTCGCCTTCTCGTCCCGATGCTGCCACAAATAACATTCTTTCTTGGGATTCCGATAGCAGATATTCGTAGGGAACCATCCCGCTTTCCCGGACGGGGATTTTATCCAGGTCTAATTCAATTCCCACCCCTCCCTTGGCCGCCATCTCGGAGGTAGAACAGGTGATCCCCGCAGCCCCCATATCCTGGGCTGCCACCACCGCGCCGGTCTTAAATGCCTCTAAACAAGCTTCTATCAGGGATTTTTCCAGAAAAGGGTCGCCCACTTGCACCGCGGGCCGGTCATCCATAGATTTATCGGTTAATTCGGCGCTGGCAAAACTTGCCCCTCCCATACCGTCCCGGCCGGTGGTAGAACCAACGTATAAAACTGGGTTTCCTAGACCTTTTGCCCCGGATTTGACGATTTCCTCGGTTTCCATTAGCCCTAAAGCCATGGCATTAACGAGGGGATTGCCATTGTAGGCATTATCAAAGTATATCTCACCGCCCACCGTGGGAACGCCGACACTATTGCCATAATGACTTATTCCTTCCACGACTCCGGCAAAAATGCGACGATTGCGGGCATCTTGCAAGTTACCAAAACGGAGGGAGTTGAGGATAGCAATGGGACGGGCCCCCATGGTAAAAATATCCCGCAGGATGCCTCCGACTCCGGTAGCGGCACCTTGGAAGGGTTCCACCGCAGAAGGATGATTATGGGACTCGATTTTAAAGGCTAATCGCAATCCATCGCCTAAATCCACTACTCCGGCATTTTCTCCTGGTCCGACGAGAACTTTTTCGCCGGTGGTGGGGAATTGTTTGAGCAGCGGCCGGGAGTTTTTATAACAGCAGTGTTCCGACCACATCACGCCAAACATTCCTAATTCGGCTTTGTTGGGGTGTCTTCCCAGTCTTTTGACTATTTCTTCGTATTCTTCGGGTTTGATGCCTTCTGAGGCAATTTCTGCGGCAGTGAAGGGGGCAGTCATGGGACAATGCGATCGAGGGACAACATTCATTGTATAACGTCTGATGAGATCGAGTTATACTGCTTAGTAAAAGACAAAAAAGTTAAAGGTAAATATCAAAGTTGTTGTTTGGCAAGAAGAGATGATAATATCTTCAATAGAAATCATAGGTTTCACCAGGGCTAGAGGGTTGATACTTCTAGGATGACTGAGTGAGACCTTTTTTTGCCGCTTTTTTTCTTTGTTGCACACGGGATGAAGTAATAATTGGTTAAGTTTTTTTAAGGTCTAGATGAAATTACAGAAAACTTCTTGACATAGCTAGGTAGCTTAGGCTAGACTCGCGGGTGAGTTTTTAGATCAATTTGATATTCCCTAACCAATTATTCTCCTAATCTCTCGATTGGCTTTGTTGTCCATTGGGATATTGTTGTGCGAATTTATCGATTTTGCCAGCAAAATATCGCTGAATCCTGTTTAATTCTCTTTTTTATCCCCAGTTCATCCCATGCCTAACACCCTTTACACCCTCACAACTAACTTAACCCTAGAATCTGCGTTACCCCTCGATTCAGATATTATTTCTGCGTTAAAACAGGCAACGCTGTTAATTTCTGGCAAATTACAACAGTTTGCTGATGATTCTGCCTTTGACGACAAAATACAGGTAGCCTTCGGCACAGCAGTTAATACTGATGAATTACAAAGCCAGTGGCAAGCAGGCGATTTAACTGGCTTTCCCATCATGGAAATTGTTGCAGGAAATGACCTTAATCGGGCAAATGGGGCTTATGCAATAGCAAATAATCGAATTTACCTATCCTACGAGTTTCTGAGTCAGAATCAGGGCAATTTAGGGGCTATTGTGGCTTTACTGTTGGAGGAGTATGGCCATTATGTCGATGGGGTGTTGAATAGTACAGATGCGCCGGGAGATGAGGGGGCAATTTTTGCCTCGTTGGTGTTGGGGGAAAGTCTGTCTGAGGAGGCTTTGGCCTACTTGAAAGCGGAGGATGATGCGGGGGTAATTAGTATTGGTGGCGTGAGTATTGCAGTTGAGAGAGCAACCATTACCGAACCCTCTCTTGTTGCCGATATTAACTCTACTAGCTTTGGCTCTAATCCGAGTAACTTCCTTAACGTTGGTGGCATCCTCTATTTCACCGCTAACGATGATGTCAATGGCACCGAACTGTGGCGAGCCAATCCAGCTACTGGTGTTGTCTCGCTACTCGATATTTATCCCGGAAGTAATACTTCCAGCGTCAGCAACCTAACAGATGTCAATGGCACACTGTATTTTACGGCCAATAATGGCACTAACGGAACAGAACTTTATCGCATTGATAACACCACCGGAAATCCAGTTCTGATTGACATTAATTCAGGAGGTAGCAGTTCATGGCCGAGTAATTTAACCAATGTCAACGGCACACTGTACTTCCAAGCTTATACCCCAACGAGTGGTTATGAACTGTGGAGAATTGACCCAGCGACGGGAACCCCCAGTGTCATTCAGGTTGTATCCGGCAGTGGCAGTTCTTCTCCGCAAAACTTGCTCAATGCTAATGGCGTTCTCTATTTCACTGCCTCTAACAGTGCTAATGGTCGAGAACTTTGGAAACTTGATCCAACGACTGGCAATCCAGTCTTTTTGAAGGATATTTATGTCGGCAGTAATAGTTCTAACCCTGGCAATTTAACCTATAGCAACGGGAAACTATACTTCAGTGCTGATAATTACAGCCAAGGGATAGAGTTATGGCAAACCGATGGCACCCCAGAAGGTACAGCTTTAGTTAAAGACATTAATGCCACAACCTTGGGTTCTAGTCCCAGCAACTTTATTAAAATTGGAGACATCCTCTATTTCACCGCTAACGATGATGTCAATGGCACCGAACTGTGGCGAGCGAATCCGGCTACTGGCGTTGTTTCTCTACTCGATATTTATCCCGGAAGTAATACTTCCAGCGTCAGCAACCTAACAGATGTCAATGGCACACTGTATTTCACGGCCAATAATGGGACTAACGGAACAGAACTTTATCGCATTGATAACACCACTGGAAATCCAGTTCTGATTGATATTCGTTTAGGGTCAAGTACTTCCAGTCCTAGTAATTTGACGAATGTCAACGGGACGCTCTACTTTACCGCTAACAATGGTAGCAACGGGACAGAACTTTATCGCATTGATAACACCACAGGCAGTCCGACTTTGATGGACATTGTGTCGGGTAGCAGTAGTTCTTCTCCGCAAAATTTGACTAATATT
This sequence comes from Microcystis aeruginosa Ma_QC_C_20070703_M131, assembly GCA_007095475.1. Classification (GTDB taxonomy): domain Bacteria; phylum Cyanobacteriota; class Cyanobacteriia; order Cyanobacteriales; family Microcystaceae; genus Microcystis; species Microcystis aeruginosa_I. The sequence goes on from SFCA01000135.1 coordinate 56,249, forward strand.
AACGGCGTTTTGTACTTTTCCGCATCCAACAGCGCTGCGGGTCGGGAACTGTGGAAAGTTGATCCCGCCAATAATTTACCGATATTAGTCAGCGATATTCGCTCTGGCAGTAGCGGTTCTGATCCCACTAATCTAATTTTTGGTGGTGGTACTGTATATTTTACCGCGAATAATGGAACCAACGGAATAGAACTTTATCGTGTAGATCCGACCACTGGAAACATCGTCCTGTTGGATATTAATACCGGTTCAGGAAGTTCCAACCCCCGCAATCTTATTGATGTCAATGGCACCCTCTATTTCACCGCCACTAATAGTCTTAATACAGAGCGGTTTTACAAAATTGACCCCACAACTGGCCAACCAGTACAACTGAGTGTACCTAATTTATTCAACGATAATGCCGGAAACCTTGACCAATTTACGCGAGTAGGAGACCGCCTCTACTTCCGCAACTCCTCTTACAATAACGACTATACGATTTACCGTCCCCTTTATACGATTGACCCCGC
>SFCA01000136.1:0-8536 GCA_007095475.1 Microcystis aeruginosa Ma_QC_C_20070703_M131
GACTCTGTGTAAGACAGTACATGGTTTTTTAACTGTGGTATGCGACGGTGGTGGAAGCAGAAACTTAAATCGTGAGGTTTAGGAATCGCCGCACTTTTAGGGCGGCGAGGATGTCAAAAAATAATTATCGCTAATATCTGTCCCCCGCTCTTGCCGTGATCAGGCAAACCAGGGGGATTTTTAGCACAAATAGGGAAAAGTAGCAGAAATCTTAATAAAAAGTAAAAATGCTGCAAATGTAACAGATTTTAACCAGAGAGTTGACCTATCCTTAAGGATAAAGATAAAAGCGATGTCTGTGGTTTTTTTAAGATAACTCTCAATTAGGCCTAGGTGTAGTGTACCGATGGTAGGCTAAACTATGGAACGATTATCGTGACTTGAGTTGGGAGTTATATTTAATGTACAGTCCGAGTACACTAGCGGGAAACCGTTTATTTGTTTACGAAGTGGCGGGTCTCAATCAAAACGACAATACTGACAGCTTGGATTATTCAATCCGTCAGAGTGGAAGCGTGTTTTTCACGGTTCCCTACAGTCGCATGAATCAAGAAATGCGTCGGATTACCCGTTTAGGTGGTCGTATCGTCAGCATCAAACCCTTAAATGGGATTGCCCCCGTAGCAACTGTTTCTAGTGCCTCCACACCACAGCCAATCGCTCAATCATCGCCCGTCACCGAACAGACCCAGAAAAAGGCCATGACCCAAGCGAAAGAAAAAACAGATATCCCCGTCAACATCTACCGTCCGAATCAACCCTTTATCGGCAAATGTATCGAGAATTATGCTCTCGTTGATGAGGGGGGTATCGGTATCGTACAACACGTCACCTTTGACCTTTCTGGGGGCGATTTACGCTATTTAGAAGGCCAAAGTATCGGTATTATCCCCCCGGGGACCGATGCTAATGGCAAACCTCATAAATTGAGACTCTATTCGATCGCCTCCACCCGTCATGGTGATAAATTAGACGATAAAACTGTATCCCTCTGCGTGCGTCAATTAGAATACCAACACCCAGAAACCAAGGAAACCGTTTATGGAGTTTGTTCCACCCATCTCTGTAATGTAGAGGTGGGTGCCGATGTGGCTATTACTGGTCCGGTGGGTAAGGAAATGCTGCTACCGGGTGATGAAGATGCCACTATCATTATGATGGCCACTGGGACCGGAATCGCTCCTTTCCGAGCTTTCCTCTGGCGGATGTTCAAGGAACAACACGAAGATTATAAATTCAAAGGTCTAGCTTGGTTGATTTTCGGAGTTCCCAAAACGGCCAATATTCTCTACCAAGAAGAATTAGAGAAAATCGCGGCGGAATTCCCCGATAACTTCCGTCTCACCTATGCCATCAGCCGGGAACAGCAAAATCCCCAGGGCGGTAGAATGTATATTCAACACCGGGTAGCCGAACACGCTGACGAAATCTGGAATCTACTCCAAAGTCCCAAAACCCACGCTTATATGTGCGGACTGAAAGGGATGGAAGATGGTATCGACGATGCTATCAGTGGTGCTGCTGCTAAAAATGGCGCTGATTGGTCTGTCTATCAGAAACAACTGAAAAAAGAACATCGCTGGCACGTAGAAACCTACTAAACCAAAAAGGTTCTCTGAAAATTTTTTCGGGTGGGCAATGCCCACCCTTTTTGTCTTGGTTTCGGTTAAGATCAGTTTTTTAAAAGGCCTTTAATAAAGATGAAATTCTCTCGACGCTTTTTTCCTGTTTTCCTTGCCCTCTGCTTACTGTTTATTTTGCTGCCCCGGGCCTGGAGTTTTACTAATAGCCAAAAACAAATTCTGGCAGATTTAAAAACAGCCGAGATTATTTATCTGGGAGAAAGGCACGATAGTCAAGCCGATCATCAGGCCCAATTAGCTATTATCGAGTATTTACAGGCCAATAATCCCCAAATAGCGATCGCTTTCGAGATGTTTCAACGTCCTTACCAAATCTATTTGGATCAGTATTTAGCCGGCAAAATTAGCGAAAATCAGTTGAGAGAAAAAAGTGAATACGACCAACGTTGGGGATTTGATTGGGAATTTTACGCCCCGATCCTGCGCTTGGCCAAGGCAAAAAAACTACCAGCGATCGCCCTAAATACACCCACGGAAATCACTAGAAAAGTGGCACGGGGGGGCTTAGAAAGCCTCTCCACCTCAGAAATGACCTATATCCCCCCTAAAAGCGAAATAAACCAGGATAACGAAGAGTACCGTCAACAGATCTTAGCCGTTTATCAGCAACACACTGGAGGCCAAAGTCAGGGATTCGATCGCTTTTTTCTGGCACAGGTCCTCTGGGATGAAACCATGGCTGATGCGATCGCTAAATTCTGGCAAGCTCATCCCGACTATCAGATCATCGTCCTAGCAGGAAAAGGTCATATTGCCTACGGTTACGGTATTCCCAGTCGAGTCCAAAGAAGATTAGGCGATCGCGTCAGCCAGCGCTCGGTTTTCTTGGGAGACGCGCCTCAATCATCACCAGCAGAAACCAAAAAACCCGCCGATTATTTTTGGCAAGGGCAAAATTAAGCCAGTCAGGAGCTAGGAAGCAAGGGATGATAAGCTAAGAAGCCAGTCTTTTAATTTAGTAGATAATAAGTCTGAAAAACTGAGGCTATTTTATGATTAATTTAACCTGTCAAGATACCGAAACGCTCGATCGCATTTTAGCTGTGACTCGTGCCGTCGGTTGGGGTGGTGCTAAAATTCTCCAATCCTACCACCGCGGTGAACAGGATTTAGCCGTCAACAAGAAGAAAAAAGGCGGACCTGTGACGGCGGCGGATTTAGCGGCAAATAACTATATTTTAGGGGAATTACAAACAAATTTTTCTGATATCGACTTTGGTTATCTGAGCGAGGAAACCCATCAAGGCAATGAAGCTATCCCGAAAGATTGGGTATGGATTATCGATCCTTTGGACGGAACCCGCGATTTTATCAACAAAACGGGAGAATATGCCCTACATATCGCTTTATGTTATCAGGGAAGACCGATCATCGCCGTGGTTGCCCTACCTGATCAAGAAAAACTCTATTTTGCCCAAAAAGGAAAAGGCACTTTTCTAGAAACTAGCCACGGAAATATTACACCAGTAAAAGTTGCCAATAAAGATAAAATTACCGATCTCTATCTGGTGGTTAGTCGTACCCATCGCGACCAACGTTTTGATAATTTATTAAGTCAAATACCCTTCTTAGGTAAAAATTATGTGGCTAGTGTGGGCTGTAAAATTGCCACGATCCTCGAACAAAAATCCGATGTTTATATCTCCCTATCGGGGAAATCGGCGGCTAAAGACTGGGATTTTGCCGCTCCAGAGTTGATTTTAACGGAAGCAGGCGGCAAATTCTCCTATTTTGACGGTCAACCCGTGCGCTATAATCGCGGCGATGTGCGGCAATGGGGGGGGATCATGGCTAGTAATGGTCCTTGTCATCAACAACTTTGTCAGTTGTCCACGGCAATCCTCGCCCAAATTGATGCCACTGTCTAATTTCTGCCCCCCTAACCGAGAATCGGAGATCGCTAGAATGGAAAAAAACCAGATCGAGCAATGTTACGGTTAAAAACTTGGCAAGGGTTGATTTTAGCAGTTCCGATCGCCGCCGTGGTCATCTTTCTGATCGTGGCCGCCAGTTTCCAGATCAATCAATGGGGTTTAAATTGGATTTGGGCAGTTTTTACCCTGATTTTTGTGGCTTGGCGCTTCCTGTTGGTCAAATGGACGCGCCCAGTGGTCGGGGAAATTGAAGCCACCATTGCCGAAGTGAAGGCAGAATTAACCCCTCCTGACGGTGATTCCGGGGGCAATGTCGAGGAAATTATCGAGAGGATTATCGTCGAGGCCCGCAATGATCGCCCGGTTTGGGAAGATTGGGCGACTTTTTGGCAACGCTGTCAGGATTTGGTCAGTGCCATCGCTCATATATATTACCCCGATGTCAAGTACCCCCTATTAAATATTTACATTCCCCAGGCCTACGGTTTAATTCGGGGAACCGTGGATGATAGCGATCGCTGGATGCGGAATCTCTCCCCGGCCCTGAATCAAATCACCATCGGCCAAGCCTATCAGGCCTACGAAGTTTATCAAAAATTGCAACCCTCGGCCCAGAAACTTTGGCAGGTCTGGAATTGGGCGCAATGGGTAATCAATCCCGCTGCGGCTGTGGCTAAAGTGGCTAGTCAAAAGTACAGCGATCGAGCGGATCAGCAATTATTAGTCAATTTAGGGCAAGTTTTGCGGGAAAATGCCCTAAGAAACCTCTCTCGCCAAGCGGTGTTACTCTACAGTGGCAGTAATCTCGCCCCAACTCTCCCCACCAAGACCAAAATCGCCACCACTACTCTCAAGGAAATCCTCGCCCAAGCTGAACCGATCACGGAAATCGATCGCCAACCGGTTAATATTCTGCTGGTTGGACGCACCGGGGCCGGCAAAAGCAGTTTAATTAATACTCTCTTTCGGGCCGATTTAGCCCAAGTGGATCTATTGCCTAGTACCGATGCGATCCAATCCTACCATTGGCAAACCCCAGAAGGGGACGAGTTAACCCTCTGGGATACGCCGGGCTACGAACAGGCAAATCGGGCCGATGATCGGCAACAGGTTCTTAATTATGCCAAAAACGCCGATTTATTAATTCTTGTCACCCCCGCCCTCGATCCCGCGCTGGCCATGGATGAGGCTTTTCTTAAAGATTTGCAACAAACTATTGACAATTTACCGGTTATAGTCTGTGTTTCCCAAGTTGATCGCCTGCGTCCAGTGCGAGAGTGGCAACCCCCCTATAATTGGCTGACGGGAGAAAGTCCCAAAGAAGTCAATATCCGCGAATGCTTGCAGTATCGGGCGGAATTATTCGAGAATCTCTGCGATCGCATTTTGCCGATGGTCAGTCAACAGCCAGATAGAGAAGCTTGGGGGGATGAGGAGTTATCAATCGCTTTGCTGGGGGCAATTTCGCCCGCAAAACAGTTGCGTTTAGCCCGTTTTTTAGCGGATTTAGAAACTCGAACCCTGGCAGCGGCGAAAATAATCGATCGCTATACTTTACAGATGGCCACGGGGCAAGGTTTAACGGCCCTATTAAAAAGTCCTATTCTAGGTTTTATCTCCACTTTAGCCACGGGAAGACCGACTTTAGCTTATCTTTTAGCTGAACAAATTCCTGTGGAACAATTACCAGTAGCGATCGGTAAATTACAGATGGCCTACGAGCTTTCTTCTCTCTTGAATCCAGAGAATAAAAGTTTTGATTTATTGGCACTTTGGCCAATACTATTAGAAAATTCTAGCACTGCCGACAAGGAAGCTTGGGCCTGGGGTCATGCTCTGGTAGAATATTGGACAAAGAACCTATCGATCGAACAGTTCCGGTCAAGTTATCAGGGGTATTTAGAAACGACAAAAACAGGCCTGTAGCCAGATTAATTAAGCTAAAACTTTCTTCCTCTTTAAAAGTATAGGAGAGTGGGGAGGAGAGGTTTCTGGGGTTGAGATTTCTAGCCTTTGTACTAAAATTCCGGCTCTTCTCGACTTTGTGTGATAATTTTTGCTTATGAAATCCTGAAGTTCTTATTGGGCAAGACTTTTAGGACTATTTTGCGGAAGAAACTATCAGTATAGACCTCGTTTCCACACAGTGCAGCTTATACTAAATCCGTTGAGTACTTATATTGTTTTAACTCATGCTCTGTAAGACTTTTAGCCATAGCTAGTATTTTTATACGGGGGAAGTTCATGTATTATTGCGACTTAATCATCAAGTGCGGAAAGTGGGTTTTAAGATTTGTGAATATTTCTTAAGACTTGTAGGCATCTTGAGAGTTTCCGCTTACACTAAACAAAGTGAAAGTTTTGTAGTCTGGCAGGTTTGATTTATAGTCATTTCAAACAAATAAGTATGATACGAGGGGGACACCCCTCGATGAAATTATTTTTACTTATTGTGTTGCTTAGTGTCTCGTTTTTATTTGAAATAACTATCTCTCGGTTCGGGAATCACTATAGGTAGTGTTTCGATCACTGATCAAACCTACCTGTAGTGGATAGCTTAATCCAAAAACACTATATGTGGAAAATGAGCGAACCGTCAGACTATATAAACTGTCTAGTCTGTATTTAGGAGTAGGTCATGAAACAATTCATTATCTTGGCTTTTTCGCTATTTTCTTTCTTGCCGTCAGTTTCTGCTAAAACCATTGGCTCCTTCCCTGATGGAACCATGTCGATACCTCCTTCCTCGACACCACAATCGAAAATTTTTCTGACCGAATGGTGGGGACACACATCAAATGGAACTTCTATTGGGGGTTCTGATCTACTGTTTTGGGATGGGGGTCCTTGGGCTACACTGGTTCTTTATAGTGCGCGTATATTCGTTACTTTGCCGAACGAGCCAGCCCTGACCGGCGATGCAACCTTGACCACGGTTTATGGCAAGGTTTTAGATACTGGTATTATCTCCGGTTTTGATCCAGGGGGAACGGAATTCACCCCCACCTCGCCGGAAACTCATCGCGGAGCTAGTGGAAATCTGTATACGTCGTTTCTGCATGATGCCATTACTTCCTCGGCTCTGCCGGCTTATCTGCCCGGCTTTGATTTGTCACCATTCGACGTATCTTCTAACTCGATTTACCATGTCTTTAAAACCACAGTTCCTGCTTTTGAAATTGCCGCTACGGTTCCAGAACCCTCAATAGGTGCGGTGTCCCTATTGGGTTTCTCTTGTCTTCTCTGGATGAGCCGAAGGAAGCATTAACTATAGTCATTTCAGATAAGTCTGATACATTCTAGACCAGTTAAACCCTTATGAACTCTGGCATTGATATTCTCAATCTTAATTGAAATGACTATAACTCGTCTAACTCTTAGCCTGAGAGAGACGGTGGAACAGGCAGCAGTCAATCTGCTTCGACAAAGAAGCTTAGAGTATAGGGTGCTTTAGGCGGTTACTAATTGGGTTAAAAAAACAAAATTGTCTCGTTGCAAGGTTCTACCTTGCAACGAGAAAAGAGAGGTTCTCCCTCCCTTCCCTGATGGGTTACACAAGAGGTAATACTACATCTGGTTATTAAAGACTGATTATTTATTCCCCTTTTTGCATGAGTGCATGAGTAGAAAACGGGTTTCTCGGAGAAACCCGTTTTCTGTGCGTTACTCAACGGATTTAGTATTATTAAACTTTCATAACAAGTAACCCTGAGACAATTATCAGTTTTAGCAATTATTGAGATGTTAATTTATTGTAAGCAGAAATAATCGCCGCGTTTTTCCAATCATCATCAAAAGGAAGTGCATCGGGATCTGACAAAGCATTAGCCTCGATTTCTGCATCGCTCATCGATTTAACTCGCTCCCAATCGGTTAAATCTTGCCTTTCCTCTTTTGTGTTAACAATCCCCATCTTGGGGGATACTCTCTTGATACTTTCTTCGCTCACGTTCGTTTGCTCTCCTAGCACTAATCAATCGGCAAGTTTCCCCTCTTATAGTATAGACAACATAACAGATTATCCCGTTTAATTGTCCCAGCAAACACATCCTTATTTCTTGGTAATCTTGGCGATTATCTTCTCTGATTAGACAGTGACCATCGAAAATAGGAGGAACAGCCGCAAAATCTATCCCATGCTTCTCTATATTAGAATATCTTTTAGACTGATCCCAGTCAAATTCTCTAAATTGCATAAATAAATCTCCAAAAATTGTCTTTGTAGAGAATTATTCCTATATCTCCTCCTTACCTATCGTTTTGAACAAACAAAAATTTTTATCACTATTTAAACTTCAATAATTTTTTGTTATATCGATAAATTACTAGCCCTAAACGCAGAAATTTTGAAAAAGCGAAGCCTCCGCTTCTACTATAATCAGAGAAGGGTAATTGAGACAATTTCTGCATCACCTTAAATAGCTCTTTAGGTTTTGCGTCCGAGAAAATTAATAATCTGGGGATTAATTTCTTTTGACCAATGTTCTTGGGGATAGTGTTTCGCTTCTGCGAGGGAGATTAATTCCACTCCTGATTTAGTGGCTAATTTTTCGACAGTAACAGAAGATAACCAAGGATTGCCCATCCCTAAATCAACTCCTGTCTTCTGTCTACCCAAAATAAAAACCCCATACCTGACCATGAAGATAACTGCTTTCAATGCAGTACAGCCTATTGCTGTTCCATAAAAGTCCGCACCGTACCATCGGAACCGAGAACCAGACGCAATTGGGGATTACCAGAGATATCGAGGGGAGAAAGGAAAGGTTGATTGAGCAGGGGCATATTAGTGCGATCAAGATAGATTTTCGCCGCCTGTCCCAGGGGAATAATCTGTTTTAGGGAACCATCCTGATTTAAGACCAAACGGTACTCTAGAGTATGCTTGAGACTTTCCGGTGGTTGCCAACGGGATTGAAAATATTCTCTGGTTTCTGCCACTTGGGGAATTGTATCTAGTAAGTTCGTCTCTGAAGCTTTAGCGGTACTTGTGGGCGGTTTGGGGTCTAAATTGACATT
>SFCA01000137.1:0-8077 GCA_007095475.1 Microcystis aeruginosa Ma_QC_C_20070703_M131
CTAATTCGTATTTCTGCTGGTTATAGTAAAGAACCCCCCGATTGTTGTAAGCCTCAGCTAAATTAGGATTAATGTCAATAGCTTTGTTGTAGTCAGAGAGGGCTAAATCGTATTTCTGCAAGTCTTTGTAAAGAACCCCCCGATTGTAGTAAGCATTAGCATAATTAGGATTAATGTCAATAGCTTTGCTGTAGTCAGAGAGGGCTAATTCGTATTTCTGCTGGTTATAGTAAAGAAGCCCCCGATTGTAGTAAGCATTAGCATAATTAGGATTAATGTCAATAGCTTTGTTGTAGTCAGCTAAAGCTAATTCGTATTTCTGCTGGTTAGAGTAAAGATTCCCTCGATTGTTGTACGCCTCAGCAAAATTAGGATTAATGTCAATAGCTTTGTTGTAGTCAGCTAAAGCTAATTCGTATTTCTGCTGGTTATAGTAAAGAATACCCCGATTATAATACCAAGCAGCACGGGGAGCGAGATTAATTGCCTGAGTAATTGCGGCTAATCCCTCATCATAGCGTTTTAATTGATTTAATACTGAGGATTTCTCGTTATAGTGATTGGGGTTATTGGGAACCAGAGAAATCGCCTGATTAATCACCGTTAAGGCTTGCTCATAATTTTCTAAAAAGCGATAACCAACACTTTGATTTTGTAAAATACTACTGTGAAAGTTCTTTAAATCTTCCCGTTTAGGTAAGGTATTAATCGCTTGTTGGAAAGCTTCCATAGCTGGTTGAGCTTTACCTAACTCACCTAACGCTAATCCCTTCCCATACCAGGCTAAATAGACATTATCGGGGTCATTTTGCTTAATCGCTTCATCAAAGGCTTTAATTGCCTCCTCATACCTTCCTAACCGATGTAATTGTCCCCCCCTTTCTATCCAAATATCCGCCTTCGCATTGGTATTAGGAACAATAACACCAGTAATCGCTTGACTAATTTCTTGTTTTTGTTGCGGACTAACTTGGGGTTGAGCAGTGGTTAATAATTGCGGTTTTACCTTCAATCTTTCTTGCAATCCGATAAAAGTGCTAATGGGAATCCCTAAACTAAACCCTAACTGAATTTTCCCTACCCCTGCTCCTTCTGAACGTCCATGAATCCCTATTACTCTCCCCTGGGAGTCTAAGACTGCACCGCCACTCATGCCCCCAAATGTGATGCTGGTATAAACTAATTCATAGCCTCCGGTTAAAGAAGCAACACTTTGTAATGTTCCACTTTGTTGCGTGCTTAAGTCACTTTGGCGGGTTTGTATTAATCCCTGTTCTTTATCGTTAATTATACCGCCACTAAACAACCATTTCGAGGGATTGTCGCCAATTTTTGGGAAGCCTGCCGCAAAAACAAAACCACCGCTATTTGGGTTATAATTCGCTATTTCCGCAACGGGATAATTGTCCAGGCTTTCAAACTGAAAAACTGCTAAATCTACCCCTTCCTGCCGGATGATGGTGCTTTTCTCGATGTTTCGAGTTTTGCCGTCGCTGGTGACGACGGTGTAGGTGAAATTGACACAGGTTTTCTCCTCGGCGATTTTTTCGCAGAGGACGTGAGCGGCGGTTAAAACTGTGTAAATATTCCCTTTTTTAGCAATAATTACGCCACTTCCATTGGCTTTACTGCTACTATCGATCCGGACGGTGAAACCCTTCGCTTTTGTTTCTAATTCGGCGATATAGCCAGTATAGGTGGGGTTTTCAATGCCCGGTGAGCTTTTCGGTAAGGGTAATTGGTACGCGGTCAGGATTTCGGGCCGGATGTAGGTTAATAGGGTATTGATGGGAATGCCCCAATTAACCGCTCTCATCTGTTGGATTTCTGCGTCTGTGGGTTTTGTACCGTCTTCGTAGATGTAGTTAGAGAGAATCGGATGGGCCGATCGCCCGTTAATGCCGATTAACTCCCCATCGACAAAAATGCCGCCGCCACTCATTCCCTGCACGATCTCGCCACTATAACCGACGCTGTAGCCATCCCGGAGGGGTCGATCGCTCACCTGTTCGAGGGTTCCCTTTGTCGTCCGATACTGTCCCGTTTCGGCAACATATCCCGCGGCCACCACTTCTAAACCGATGCTGTTTTGATTGATGGTAAACTCCGCGATGGTGGCGATCGAATAGTCCCGGGTATCGCTAAACTCCAGCAGAGCGAGATCTTGATTCTCCGATAGGGAATTGGGGACAATGCGGGCCGCACGGCTGTGGCCGTCGTAAGTTTGTACCTGTAGGGTTTTCGTGTTGCGGGTAACGTGGGCGTTGGTTAGGATAAGGTAATTATCGCCTTTTTTAGCGATAATTGTCCCTGATCCCCGATTTGTCTCGCTAGTAATCCGAACGGTGACTCGTTGTAGGAATTGCTCCTCGGTAAGCTCCCGATCGCCCTGTGCCGTCAGAATGGGATGATTAGAAATATTTCTGGCAGCCGGGGTGACAAGGGTTAACCCGGGTTGAGGCAGTAGGGAGAAAAGAAGGATGAGGGCGATCGAAGGTTTGATCATGGCTGTTACCTAGAGTTTGCTGAATAAATGTGAAATGTAGGCAAGGTAAGAGTTTTGTCGTTTTTCTCGTGAAACAGGTGCAAGATTTTGAGAGAATCGTGCTTCAAAACCTTGCGTCTTCATCGGCCCGGATCCTGTAGGGGCGAAGCATTCGGGCAATAACCTATCGGTGAAACCGGAGATTTTCTATCCGAATGCTTCGCCCGTACTTTTTCAGCAAGCCTTACCTTGCTATTTTAAGTAGTAAGAACGAAGAAAAAAGAAGATACCGGAGGTGGTGAGAAGTGCGATCGCTGGGGGAATAATCGGAACCCAGAGACCGAAATAACTAAAGAGAAGCCAACCGATACCAGTAAGGGAAATCACAGCGATCGCCACTGTCAAAAGTACCGTTTTTACCCGAAGAAAACGCCACGTTAATAATCCCCCCACCAGGGACCAACCCAGCACCCAGAAAGCCTCCTGTAGGGGATTCCAAAAAGCGATCGAGGTACGTTTTCCTGTCATTGTATCGAGAATTTGACTGACTGCGTGCGCGTGCAAATAAACCCCCGGAATTGCTTCCGATGGGTTGCGACTAAAGGGGGTTAAAAAATCATCGATCCCCGGTTCTGTTACTCCAATCAGGACAATTTTTTCCCGGACTGATTCGGAATTAAAACCCGGATCTAAAACCTGTCGGAGAGATTTTTTCGGGGCAATTTTGATGATTGCATCGATGCCATTATCGGCGATTCGACGGTAAGCGAGCATAACTTGACGGCCGGATCGGGTATCGGATTGACTGGTTCTGTAGGGGCCGCGGTTGGATTGTAGCCAGTCACCGAGATGAGTATCCCCGATATTAATTTCTAGAATTCCCCGCTCCAGTTTATTGCAGTCAAAATCTTGATTCTGGGATTCTAGATATCGTTTGGCAATTAGGAGACTAAAACTAGGAGCATAATCTTTAAAATTACAGGACATTGAGTCAACTGTGGCCAAAGAATCCGGGGGAAGACAGGGAGAGGTGCGATCGAGTTTTGCCTGATATAAAAAACGACGAATTCGGGGAACTCCGGCAATGGTTTCGTCTGGGACTATGTTACTAAAACCACTCTGATTTTTTGGCAGTTCCGGGGGTGGGGGAAATCCGTCCGGTTGCGGGTAATTATTAAACTTACAAATCGAGATAAAATTAGGAGTATTTTGTAATTGTTTGGCTAGGGGTGGATAATCTTGACTGGCAGCGATGGGACGGAGGATATCTAAGGCGATAATTTGCGGTTCGTAGGGCAGTAATTTATTTAAAAGCTGCGATAATGCTTCTCCTGCGAGGGAACGTTTTCGATCGCTTCCTGGTATTGTTGGTCTTTTCATCCCCATGCGATCTTGATATGCCCAATCTTGGCGATCAATGGTAATAATTAATAATCTGTCATCGGGTTTATCTTTGGGTTTTAGTTGCATCAGGCGATCATAAATATTTAATTCTAAGGGTTCTAAAATTCCTGTTTCTCTTATTGCCAAGACTGTCATCGCTACGGCTAAACCTAAACCGAAAGTTAGAGCAAATCGTCGCCAATTTTGTTGTTTTTGAGGGGAGTTACTGAAACTATGCCAAGTGGGGGGTTCTTCGGTGGGATTGGGGCAAACTACGGGCAGCCAACTGGCACAGGGATAGTCTTTTTCCCAGTCATCGTGGAGATTTTTTTGGGCTTCATGTACGGCGCTATAGAGAGATTTATTATTGGTAAAAGCGGTTAAAAAGTATTGCAGAAATTTGGGAGAAACAGGATCGGGTAATTTCTCGCGCATAAAGATTAGATGGGGTAATGCCATCCCTTTTTCCCGTGATAGTTGTTGTGCTAAACCAATACCATCACAGGAGTTAAATATCGCTAACTTTAACCCGTTTTTAGTAGCTTCTCCCAGAGAAAAGCTAAAATCAGCTATCTTTAATTTATGAGTTTCTGTTAGTTGAATTTCGCAATCTTGGCCATCTTCTGTACTGGCACTATGACCGCTAAAAAAGAGGATATTCCAAGTTTCTTGACGCAATAACTGATTTAATTTTTGCGGGTGAGGGGCTTTTTCCCAGATAATTTCGGCTCCTGCTTTTCCCGCAATATCGTCTAAAGTTTTGCGATCTTCTTCGAGAAATCTTAAGTCGGTGGCATAGCCTAAAATGGCTAAAATCCGAATTTTTTCATGATTTTTTAATTGTCTGGCTAAGGTATCGTATTCTGAGACAATAATGGCTATATCTGCGCCAGTATTTTGGAGGATTTCCCATTTTTCCCACGGGAATCTTTGCAGCCAGATATTATCGGTTTGTAACCAGATACGAAAGTTATTACCAGAGCGCAGAATTGCGGTTTTGATCGGTTCAAATTCTGGGCTATTATTCAACCATTTGTTTAAGTGATCCTCAAATAATTTGGCTTTTTCTTGGCAGTTTTTAAAAACTAAACTCTGCTGAGAACTATTGGTAATTTGTTGGGGATTGCTATCTTTTAAGACTTTAAAAAATCCCTCTAATTCACTATAGTGACGTTGCCATTGACGGTAAAAAGTTAATAACTCTAAATTAGCTGGTAGCCTTGCTTTGATCACAGTTTGGGGACGAGAATTAAGATCGGGACGAATTTCTAATTTTACTTTAAATCCCCGATCGAATGTGCCATCTAGTTCGAGAGTTAAGAGTTTAATCATTAAGTTTTTCCTCGCTTATACTTGTAAATATTCGGTGACTCTTGCCGATTCTAAAGCCACTTCAATGAAGAATTTATCCCCCAATTCAGCATCAAATCGATAACGAATAAATTCATCGTTATCTGTGGCAATTACTTCTCGAAAAACCTGACCAGTTTCGGTGAGAATACTTAATTTTAAATGGGGGGGTAAAGTGCTTGTTTCTCCGGTGGGGTAAACAGTCGCTTGCAGGCTAAATACTTCTTCAATTTTAGCGATAGTAATCATCAAAGCGAGGGGATTTCCCAGTAATTCTACTCCTAAATCTTTGATGCGTTTAATTTCTGTATTTTTGAATGCTGGAACCAGTGACAGTGAGCTAAAATCGAGGATACTTTGCCAATCAATGGGGAAATTATCAGTAAACCAATTGGTTAACTTGACGGGGGATTTTTGCCGACGGGTAATTAAAATTTTTCTCCAGTTACTATTGACGATAACTGCTGCCCATTCCTGAAAAGCAACGGCTTTTCTGGGAAAGATTAACTGAGGATTAGCTAAGATGTCTAGTAAGGTTGTCAATCTATCTAAAGATAGTTTTTCTTCCATCTTTTCCCGTTCAATCTTAACTGCTTGTAATTGACACTCTCCCCATAAATCCAAAGAATCTGATCCTGATTGCAGTTGATTTCTCGGTAGAGAGTAGTTAAGATTACGCTTAATATATTGTCCTTTTTCCTTAATATCTTTATAGATAGTATAACCCCAAATTCTCAGATGACTTTCGGCAGTGTTTACCTGTACAGCTAGATAATAATCACCAATTAATTGAGGAATATCTACCCATTCTTGAGGAATTTCGATCGCTTCTAGATCCAGAGTTTCGCTGGCAATAACTATTACTGACTTTTCGCCTAATTTAACGGTAAAACCATTAACTCCTAGTTGCCAGAAATCCTCTTGATTTTCTACTAAACTAACCCCAGTCATCCCTGACTGTAGATAGTTAAAAATAACTTGTTGACAAAGATAATTAATATAAAATCTCTGACGAATACTGGCATCAGTAAAACTGGCACTTTTTGCCCAACTTATCTCTTGAATATCTGCGGGTATTTCTAGCCAAATGCTATCAGGAGTTAGTTCTAACCAATCATTAACCATAATTAATCCTCCTGAGTTGTTGCGCTGGTTTGATAGTAGTATGTTAGCCATGGTTCTATTGCCTTACTAATAACTTCTCTATCGTGGGACTGGGAAGGAATATGCAGGTTTTCGCTGGCCCAGGGTAAAAACTTTTTAGCGAGGTGACGATAAACTTTATCCAGTTCCCTAGAAACCTGATATTGTTTGATAACCACCGTGGTGATTTCTGTAATCTTAGCGGCAATTGCCACTTGTCCCAACCCTGAACCATAAGTCATCTCTAGAATTAACTGAATTTGCGGATGCAGTTTTGCCTGTTGCGGCTGCTGACAAATCTGTTGAATTTCTGCCCCTAACCAAGCTAGAATTTTTTGGTGGTTTTGTTGCGACTCGCGAAAATTTTCCGCCGCTTCTAATTGCTGCCAAGGGGTATCATGGAGAGTATCTTCGATCATTTCCTCCCTCGTGCTACTTTCCTCACCCCCTAAAGGTTGCTGTAGAGAAATTGTTTTTCCTTGGGGAAATAAATAATCAAAAATAGCTTGTCCCGCATCCTCTAACCATCTGGTAATTGTCGCAGAATTGATTTTGATGGTAGAGTGGCTATCCGAGTTATAAGCATCGGCGATTTTTTGCCAGATTTCTGGACTAGGTTCCTGAATTTTACCATCGGTTTTGATTTTTGCCTGGGCATAAATTTCTTTATAGTAATCCCAAGCTAAAAGGTAATTTTCGAGAGTTTCCCCCACTAATCCCCTCGCCAGGAGAGCTTGGCTGAGACGCGCTCCGGTAGAATTAAGTAGTAGGCTCCAAGTATTATGGCCGAATGCTTGACTAATCTGACGGATGCGATCGATTAAGCGATATTTAATCCTCTGAGTGGCAAAATTATCGAAGCGAGTGGAGAATAAAGGCTTAAAGTCAGCTAAGATAGCCTCAAAACCAAGAATTCCTTCGTTAAAGTAGTCTTCGATCTGATAATCTAGTTTAGCTTGATATTTTTGATAGATTTCGGCAGCAGCCCAGTAGCAAGGTTCCTGCAAATAAGCGTATAAATGCCCACGGAAAAGATGATTTTTGGAACCGTGATTCTGATACTGTTGGTGAAAGAATAGGGACCAATAATCCTCGGACTCGACATTAGGATCAATTTGGCCATAGCTTTCCATGTTACGACGCAAACGCCGATCGCAATTCCATTGTGTCCTATTTTGCTGCAAAACTAAAAAGCAACAAAACTTCTCCAGCAAAGTCTCTCGTTTTTTCATCTAGCTATTCCCCGTGGAGGTCAACTAAACTCTCTATCGTTCCACTTCCAGATTTTATGCAGTATTATAGCAGTTATCTTAATGGTGAGGTACAAAGTTTTCGTTTTGAGGAGTCGAGAGTCTGGGGAGTCAGGAGTGATACTAAATCCGTTGAGCATAGGCTACATATCAGGACAGGCAAAAGGCAAGAGGCAAAAGGGGGAATACATAATCAGTTTTTAATAACTGGATTTAGTATGAGGAGACGATTGTGCAAACGTTTGTATTAATTTAAGAGTCACTGATAATTGAGATGGAACCACTGAAAACTTAAATCTTAAAACTTAAATTTCTTTGTGGTGTGGAATAATGGTTTTTAAACGATTTTGACATCCTCACCGCCGTAAACGGACGGTGATTCCCAAACCTCACGATTTAGGTTTCTGCTTCTTTCCCTTGCGGGGTTCCGCACCTGCCTTAACAGATTCACTCTGTTCTGGTCTTA
>SFCA01000138.1:0-2625 GCA_007095475.1 Microcystis aeruginosa Ma_QC_C_20070703_M131
TAGCTTTAATTTGGTCTGGTCGAGATGATTGGTATTTTGGGGTAGATATGGCTGTTTATTATAATCCAGACGAATCAGCTTTTGTCCCCGATGGTTTCTTAGCAGTTGGAGTCAACCATGATACGGGAGAAAGAGGTCGGTTAAGCTATATTTTGTGGGAAGAAAAGTATATCTTGCCGATTTTGTTTTTAGAGGTAATTTCCGAGAAATATAACAGTGAGTATGAGGAGAAATTCTTAAATTACCAAAGCCTGGGGATTCTGTATTATGTAATTTACAATCCTTTCAGTGGCAGAAGGGGAAGATTTAAAAACAGACAAAGATTAGAAGTATATAAATTAGTCTCAGGAAAATATCAACTCCTAGAGAGTGAGAATAATCGAGTTTGGTTGCCTGAAATTGGCTTGGCACTAGGTTACGAGAAAGGAGAACATCTTGCTTGGTATCGGGAATGGTTATACTGGTATGACCAGTCAGGAAATCGCTATCTAACGGCTGAGGAAAGAGCGAACCAGGCTGAGGCGATCGCTGCTCAAGAACGCTTGGCTAAACAAGAGGCTGAACAAAGAGCCACAAGGCTGGCTGAACGGCTCAGATCCCTTGGAATTAACCCCGATCAAATGTAAGAAAAGTGCTGTCAGAAATCGCACAAAAATAACAGTTAGGATCGGTACAGGAAAACGGCAGCGAGCATTAAATATTTAAGAGCCAATTTTAAAGGCTTCTAGAAATAAACTATAGGTGATACCAATTTTTAGTAAATTGAAAGATTCTCGCAGAATCGGTGCGGGTTTAGCCAGAGAACTTTGTCGGTAAACAATCCGGCTAATCGCCTCCGTAAACAACACTAATAAACCGGCAGCGGTGACATCCCATTGGGCAGTTTGGCCGGCAGTGGTGACAATTGCTTGACCGGCAAAAGTTCCAAATAAAACACAAATTATCCGTAGGGAAATCCGCCGCCAAGGATTGCTAAAAAAGCTATTAAATCGACTGCTGGTGACATTAGCCAGCGTACTTAAACGAGTGCGTTGCATGGCCATATTCATTTAGAAGTAATACGATTAAGAAGCCACAAAGAAGTAACGATACCGGTAAAGTGAGCGAGAATTGTATTAGTATTGGCCTGCACAATTAACAGGTCAACAGAATTAACAAATTGACTGGGGTTAGAGGCAACATTAAAAGTACCTTGGGGAACATTGAGGGATTTAATTAAGACGATTCCCGCTAAAGCTTGCGCCCCCAAAATCGTTAAAAACATCCCGATAATATTAGCGATTAAACCCTGACGGATTAACTGAATAGTATCGGATTTTTTCGGGCGACTATCTTGATCACCCCTCAACATTTGACGGGCAATTTTCATGTAACGAGAAGAAAAGAAAATGGCAACCACCAAGAAACAAGCTCCACCAATGGCACACAAAACACCGATTTCAATGCCAGAAGTGCGTTGTCTCGTCCCTAATAAACTAGCGGTAGCAATGAGTAATAAAACTCCTGAAATCACGCCCAGGACAATCTGCGTCCAAAAACCGATTCTTCCCTGACGTAAAAGGATATTAGCGGCCCGTTGGACGGCCGGAGGCAAGGAATAAAGATCAGAATCTCTGGTGGTGGATATATTGGTAATTTCTGATTGTTTGTCTCTCATCGGGGTTAAGCTAGGGATTGGGTAAATCTGGTCTTGATCTATTTTCGTCTTTTTTTTTGCCCATGGCTAGAGATTTAATTTTGGCACTGACTGGCTATCTGTTTAGCTTCCACCTGTAAACGCTGGGCCATGCGAAACATTTCTTGGCCGGTGTGGAGAGAGCGATCATCGTAGTTAAGGGTAAAGGTTTCTAATTCTTCTAATCCATCAGTGAGATGATTGAGACAGTAATAAAGGGAAGCGGCCACTTTGGCCATTTTGGCAGGGTTGGGCCGTTGGCAAAAGAGGGTTTTGGCTCGATCGAGATTTTGGCGACAGGTTTCTAGATAGTCTTGAAAAACAGCCATTAACCGATCATCGAAGGGATCGGCGGACAGGCGATCGATTTGACCTTTGAGGGGCCGGATAATTTGACCAATCAGACGATTAATCGGGCTATAGGTCTGGTTATACCACTGTTTGACCAGGGCTTCGTCTTCCTGGACTGTTTCTTTGTAACGATGGTAATTTGCTTGAGCGGTGGCAGTGCGTTGGCCGCGTTTTTCGGGATAATTGGCGATTAGTTGGTTATCGTAGTCCTTTCTTAGCCTCGGATCGCTTAAAATCTCGTAGGCGGCGTTAATAGCGACGATTTTATCGTGACTGGCACTATCGTTTTGACTATCGGGATGGAATTGTCTGGCTAAACGCCGATAGGCCTGTTTAATCTCATCAGGGGTCGATTTATGGCTGATTTCTAAGGTTTGGTAGTGGTTGCCGGTCATGGGCGCAAGCGATCAATCTGTCTTTTGTTATTATCGACCATGGTTAACGCGGCGGAGAAGGAGAATTGTCAGTGAACAGTAATCAGTAATAGACCTCTTGCATAATTTTTTTATGGTATGATGGAGGGTTTTGCTTTTTTCTCAATTCTTAGATTGAAGTGGAAAAAAGAATAAAATGTGATCTTAGGTCAGGAAATCATCTAT
>SFCA01000139.1:0-28728 GCA_007095475.1 Microcystis aeruginosa Ma_QC_C_20070703_M131
TTGATAATCCATAATTTTGCTAATAAACATAGCAAAATTATAGATGATTTCCTGACCTAAGATCACATTTTATTCTTTTTTCCACTTCAATCTAAGAATTGAGAAAAAAGCAAAACCTTGTATTATACCATAAAAAAATTATGCAAGAGGTCTAATCAAAGCGATCGATATCGGTTCCCCCGACGAGATAGGTAGCAGTGCTGCTCAACATAAATTTTAAAATAAGTTAACATTTCTCCTCCAAAATCTAACAAATTTAATCGACAAAAGGGGACAGATGCCGGTATCTGCTGGGGAAACAACCACTGGCGCTACATTTTGGGGTGATAATTAAAGGGTAGTCTCCCATGGATAAAGCGAGAATGGGAGAAGGATCAAGATAAAACTAAGGGGAGTTTACCAGAATGTCCGGAGAAACCGTCACTTATTCCCTAGAAACTATTCTGACCAGGATCGAGGGAAAAATAGATAATCTACAAAGGGACGTTAATCAAAAATTTGACAAGATTGATGAGCGCTTTGACAGAATCGATGAAAGATTAAATAAAGTAGAGATAGGATTAGCTACTTTGACCGAGAAAGTCGTAGGTATGGATAAAAGACTGGAAAAAGTGGAAAACGAACAAGTTAAATCGATAGGATTGGTTGCTTTAACCGAGAAAGTCGGAGGGATGGATAAACGACTCGAAAAGGTGGAAAGTGAACAGGCTACCATGATTAAAGCTATTTCCGACCTCCAGGGATTCCGAGGTCTCATTCTGCCGATCATCGTCGGTGCGCTCAGTGCTACTATTGGTGCGGTGATTACCGTAACGGCAAAAATGTTATTGATCGGCAATAGTCCCTGATCGAGATAAGATTAATTCTCGTGGTCAAGATGGAAGGCATTTGTGAATAAACTAAGCATTCTGGTTCTGCACGGGCCGAATTTAAACCTATTGGGGAAAAGAGAGCCAAATCTCTACGGTAACGTCAATTTAGAGACAATTAACCAGTTTTTAAGTGAAGAAGCTACCCGTTTAGGGGTGAATTTAACCGCACACCAGTCCAATCAGGAAGGGCAATTAGTGGACTGGATTCAGCAAGCATGGGGTCAGCAGCACGGTATTTTGATTAATGCGGGAGCTTATACTCATACCAGTATCGCCATCCGTGACGCACTCTTAGGCACAAAAATGGCCTGTGTGGAAGTACACTTAAGCAATATTTACAAACGCGAGTCTTTTCGTCATCATTCCTACATTGCCGATATAGCCATCGGACAGATTAGCGGTTTTGGGGCCGAAAGCTATCGCCTAGGATTATGGGCATTAGTCGATTATTTGCAAAAGAATAGAGAAGGCTGATTAGGCGAGCGATTCTCCCACTTCTAAGAGGGGACAAAAGGGAAAATAAGGGGAAACCGTCCACCGATAGAATTTTTTGCTGCTGGTGGACTGGAGATTAAAACGCAGGGAAACAAAAGGGAAAAAGGGAGATACGGAACAATTCCAACTGAAAGCGGGCTTAGAATTGCTATGATCGCCCTGCAAAGACCAAGCCTGGTATTGAAAAACCTCCCGGACGAGGGATTTTCCTTCATCGCTAACTTGGGCGCAGCTGCGACTAATGCCCGAAACCAAACAGAGACTATTACCGACACAATTATCATTAGAAGCCACGATCAGGATCTCTTCCCCGGTGGTGGTTAGTTCAAAAGCGATAAAGTCTCCAGCTTGCCAACGATTAAGGACTTGTCCCCGGGCATTCTGGTAGATAGCGCTGCAGTTTTCGGGATCGAGAAGACGATTACTATCGGCATCTAAGTAACCGCAAACCTTGCCCATCAGACGGGTTCCATCCTGAAACCCATACACCCAATCAAAGGTATCGATGTTAGCAGGCCTTTGATTGTTTTTGTTGACCAATAGTAATCGATCGCTGACCACGGTTATTAATTCTCAATAAAACTAAGCTTCCCTTGATAACAAAGGTATCACTAAATACTAATTTCCCGGCGAAAAGATTTATTAATCTTAACTTGTCGGCCCCGGGGGAGAGTGAACTGGTCAGCTTAAATCAAGGCCAAAACCTGCTATCTTATGGGGAGACAAAAATTATCTAGATCTTGTTTTAGCGAGTGGTAGTAAGGGCATGGCGTACAAGCGGGTATTATTAAAACTGAGTGGGGAGGCCCTGATGGGCAATCTCGGCTATGGGATCGACCCGATGGTGGTTTCCGCTATCGCCCAGGAAATCTCCGAAGTGGTTGACCAAGGCATCCAATTGGCGATCGTGGTCGGTGGGGGCAATATTTTTCGCGGGGTGAAAGCCGCCTCGGCCGGCATGGATCGGGCCACGGCCGATTATATTGGTATGATAGCAACAGTCATGAACGCCATGACCTTGCAGGATGCCCTAGAACGAGCGCAAGTACCGACTAGGGTATTAACAGCGATCGCTATGCAGGAATTAGCTGAACCCTACATCCGCCGGCGAGCAATCCGTCATCTGGAAAAAGGTCGGGTAGTGGTTTTCGGTGCGGGATCGGGTAATCCTTTCTTTACCACCGATACCACGGCGGCCTTGCGCGCTGCCGAAATCGATGCGGAAGTGGTGTTTAAAGCGACGAAAGTGGATGGAGTTTATGATTCCGATCCCTCTCACAACCCTAATGCGCGACGCTTTCAAAGTCTCACCTACGGTCATGTGCTGACCCATGATCTGCGGGTGATGGACGGAACTGCGATCGCTCTGTGCAAGGAAAATAATATCCCGATAGTCGTTTTCGATCTGTCGGTAGCAGGTAATATTGTTCGCGCTGTCAAAGGTGAACCCGTTGGAACATTGGTAGGAGGATTCTGTGAAGTTAGCTGAAGTTCAAGACCATATGCAGAAAACCGTCGAATCGACCCAGAGAGCTTTTAATACGATTCGTACCGGCCGCGCAAATGCTTCTCTTTTAGATCGGATCGTGGTGGAGTATTATGGCATGGAAACTCCCCTCAAGTCCCTGGCGACCATTAGCACTCCCGACGCAACCACGATCGCCATTCAACCCTTCGATCGTACCAGTATGGGGGCGATCGAAAAGGCGATTTCTCTCTCGGACGTGGGTTTAACCCCCAGTAATGACGGTCAGACCATTCGTTTGAATATCCCTCCCCTCACTAGCGATCGCCGCAAGGAATTGGTCAAATTGGCGGCGAAATTGGCCGAAGAGGGAAAGGTGGCCGTCCGCAATATTCGCCGGGATGCGATCGATGCTATCCGTAAACAGGAGAAAAGTCACGAAATTTCTGAGGATGAATCCAGGGATTTACAGGATCAAGTCCAGAAATCCACCGATAAATTTATCGCCAAAATCGAGGATTTATTAGCGACAAAAGAAAAAGATATCATGACCGTTTAAGTTTTTTATCCTAATTGATAGAACAGGCTTTTTGTCTGTTCTATTGTTCTATTGTTCTATTGTTCTATTGTTCTATTTGGCTTTTTATCCCAGTAATGATTCTTATCCGGTATGAAGTGTGTAAAATATTTCTCAAGGGGTGACAGAACAGTTAAAGAGCTTGCTTGATAAGGCTCATAGCCGTTAAATCCTTGCAGAAATAAGAGGTTTTCTGGGGTTTGAGGCCTATCAAAGAAAAGGCAAGTTCCGAGAAAGTGTCCATCGACTCAACCCCAAAAGTACCATAAGTCCCTATCCAAAATATGTCTTTCAGGAGAACGATTAGATTCTTTCGGCCGACAAATATAAATAGGATGGGATAAAGTATTAAGTTGTTGACCTTTAATCGTATTTAAAGAATAGGCGATAGCAATCAATAAAACAAGCGCTAAAAAGCGAGGTTCGCTAACTTTTGTCTTTTCGATATTATAACCCCCCGTCTTATACCATTTTTCTAAATTCCTGACAGACATAGAGCTTCTAAAATCCAAGACCATCCCGTCAAATACCCGATCGTGTTATTGGATAGAGAATTTAAAAGATGGTAAAGTTTACTTCTTAAGTTATCAAGGGAGTTAAAATTGCCCCAGGCCAATAGGTTTTTCAAATATAGCCAAACTCTCTCAATTGGATTTACTTCTGGACAATAGGGAGGTTGATAAAATAGGATAATATTATCAGGTATTTCTAGGTCGGTCGCCGTATGTGCGGGAGCATTATCTAATTGAATAATATGTAATTCCTCAGAAAAAGCTTGAGAAAAAAGCGTTAAATATTGATTAAAACATTCCCCATCTAAATGAGAGAATTCATCGAAAAAACTGCTACCTGTTCGAGGTTCTATTAAACCATAGAGCCAGAGATATTGAAAATTATACTGAAAATTACCAAGGGGCTTTATGCCTTTAATTATTATTTTATCTCTGACAATGTTATGACAGCCGAAGCGACTTTCATCTTGACACCAGAAGCGGACTTTTAAATATTGACTAACTTTTTCAGATTCCTTTTCTAGTAAAGCTTGTAGCTGTTCAGATAGATTATTTTGGAATATTTTTACTTCTCCTGGTAATTGTTTTAAATTTTGAGGTCGAGCCACTTTTAATTTAGCTTGTAATTCATTTCTTACGAGACGGTAAACAGTTATATAACTGGTAGGTATTTCTAAAATAATTGATACCCAAAAATAAATTTCTTTATAACTTTGAAATCCTTCTGGGTCTTTTAATTTATTCTGAATTAGAGCGGCTTCTTCCACTGAAATCTTTTTGGGTCTTCCCAGTTTTTCTGGTTCTGACAAGAG
Organism: Microcystis aeruginosa Ma_QC_C_20070703_M131; assembly: GCA_007095475.1. Lineage (GTDB taxonomy): Bacteria > Cyanobacteriota > Cyanobacteriia > Cyanobacteriales > Microcystaceae > Microcystis > Microcystis aeruginosa_I. The sequence continues at coordinate 4,734 of SFCA01000139.1, forward strand.
ATTTTCTATCCCTCCTTCTCGATAACAACTTAACCAGCGATGAATAGTTCTTTCTGAGCGTCCTATTAACACGGCGAGATGACGAACCGTTTCTACCTCCTTAATTTTTAGTAGATACAGGGATTGTACTTTAGCAAAGTTTAAAGAGGTTACTTGTTGCTTCAACAAGGATTTTAAGTCTTCTACTGACTCAGCAACATTAATATTAGGGACTCCACTCATTGCCTTTTTACCACACAAACTATACCTTTACCAAGTATGACATACTTTTTGAAAAATGGTATAACACAGGCTTCAAAAATTTCTTTTGTTACTCCAGATTACTACTTCCTTGTTTATCTAGTAATATCCAGTACACAGGTAAGGCTCTTTTCCCACAAATAACACTGGCTACAAATAAATTTCTTCCTTTCAATCTGTCCCGTCGATTACTAATAACAGATGTCCTAGATGTCTAAGTTTTTTCAGCTTTCTTCTTTGATGTCGATTTTTATTTTTTCGCTAGACTCTTGCTTAATAATGTGTTTAATTAGCGGAAACCATAACAACTTCACACTTAATTGTGGTAACTTGGGAAACCTCTGTAAATTTCTTCTTCTGCTTTCAAAGGTAATTGGTTATAGGGCAGCTAATCTCTCTAATTGTACTGTTCTGTGACGAGAGTAAGAGTAGCATGAGGATTTGCTGGGTAAGATATCTTGCTTGTGTGAAGCTGGCTTGTAAACAGGTCTGATAGAATGATGGTAGCATTTTAAAATAGCAATTTTCTGGCTTTAACTGGCATCTTGCTCGTTTTTGTCGATAATTGTCCCTGCCTATTGCCCTAATCCCCTATAAGTACATAGACAAAATTAATTACACCTATCGAACCACCTCTGGCCTGTTGTTTATCCTAACCAAGAAATGAAAAGAAAAGATATTAAAATCGGTCGCCGCTATTCTAGCAAACCCCTGCAAATATTTTTAATTATTGCCTTCACCGTCGCCGCTCCCTTTGCTATTTTTTATCTTATTGCCTTGGCTTATCTCTGGCAAGGCGATCGACTTTTGGCGGAGGGGGAGAAGGAATCGGCTCTATCTGCTTACCGAACAGTTTTATCTTTTGACGAAAATTCGGGCCAAGCCCATATAAAAATTGCTCAGGTCTTGCAAAGTCAAAAACGCTATTCTGAAGCCTTACAAGCCTATAATCATGCCTTTATCGTTAATGATAAACCACGGATGGAACCCTCCCAAAGTAATCATTTAGTGGCTTTGGGAGATATCTTCGCGCAAGAGGAAAAATGGTCAGAGGCGATCGATGCTTACCAAAAAGCAATTATCATTAAACCAACTTTTAAAGCGCAATTTCAGCTAGGAAAAGCTCTCTATAGTTTACAACGTTGGGATGAGGCGGCGAAAGCTCTGCAAGCAGCGGTTTTTCTCGATCCTAGTCAGGGCAAAGCCTATTTTTATCTGGGAAAGGCCTACAGTGAACAGCAACTCTGGCCAGAGGCCAGTTATGCCTATCAGCAAGCTCTAGAATTGATACCTAGTCAGGGTGAAACCTACAAAAAATTAGGAGAAACCCTAGCAAAACAGGGAAAATGGGAGGAAGCAGAGCAAATATATCGACAGGCTTTAATTTACACCCCTAAAGATGGGGATATTTATAATTATCTGGGCAAAGCTTTAGCGGAACAGGGAAAACTAGGGGAAGCGATGGCAGTTTTTCAACAGGCGCGCCAAATTAGCCCCAAAAATGCCGAGATTTACGAAAATCTCTGTTATACCTATATCAATAGCGGTCAGATCGATGAGGGTCTAAATTGGTGTCGGCAGGCCGTAGAAATCGATCCCAATTTATCAGAAGCTAGATTTATTTTACAGGAAATCCAACGGGGACGATTGATTCATGATCATCCCGAATTATTAAAAATGCCAGAGATAATTCCCAGTGTTAAGAGTGATCCTCTGGTGAATTTAAAACGCTCAATTGTTAAAATTGTCATTCGTGGCCAAAATAAAAATGGTATCGGCACTGGTTGGTTATTAAAACGAGATCAAGACACGGCTTGGATCGTGACTAATCGCCATGTGGTCACGAATTCCCGTCAAGAAATCGATGCAGAGGCACGCATTTTTGTCGAGTACTATAGCCAACCCCCCCAGGGAAAAATTCGCAAGCGTTCAAAAGCTAAAATTATCCATACTACCCCAGCTAATGACTGGCTCGATTTAGCAGTATTAGAGGTAAAAAATCCCCCCCCAGATTTAAAACCTTTAGCTTTAGCACCCCTACCAATTGCCCCTAATCAACCAGTAATCTCGATCGGTAATCCTTTTAATCAAAAAGATTGGACTGTCAGCAAAGGCACTGTTAATGATAATAACGAAAAATCCTTAACTTTATCCATGTTTGTTGTTTCTGGACAGTCGGGAAGTCCAGTTTTAAACGATAAAAATCAAGTGGTGGGAGTGATTTCCCAAGCGAGTTTATTTTGTGATAATCCTTCCACTCCTAAACCCCTAGAAAATGCCGTTAGATTGGGCTGCGGTTTCGCAATTCCCATTGACAGAGTGCGAGAAAGGTTAAGAGAGTGGGAATTATGAATTGGGAAGTGGGGTGTGGGGAAGTGGGGAAGTGGGGAAGTGGGGTGTGGGGAAGTGGGGAGGTGGGGAGGTGGGGAAGTGGGGAAGTGGGGGAATTTCAACTAACACCCTAAAACCCTAACACCCTAACACCCTAACACCCCAAAAACCCCCGCAACGCGCACGCAGTGACCACCCTGTCTCCTGTCTCGGAGTCTCCTGTCTCCTGATAACTGCTATGCTACTCTAGGCAGAAAACCATTCGATCGAGAACACCGTGGCTAACCAAGAAGCAACTTCCCCCGCTATTCGTACCCCCTTATACAACTTAATTGCCCAACAAACCAGCAAATTTACCCCTTTTGCGGGTTGGGAGATGCCGATACAGTTTAGCGGCCTAAAAATCGAACATAATGCTGTCCGCAACGGTGTCGGGATGTTTGACATTTCCCACATGGGCAAATTTATCTTAACTGGAGATAATCTGGTTCAATCTCTCCAAACCCTAGTTCCCTCTAATTTAGCCCGTTTAAGGGCAGGAAAGGCACAATATAGCGTTTTACTTAACCCAGAGGGTGGTATAATCGATGATATTATCTTTTACTACCAAAGCGAAAGCCAGGGCGTGTTAATTGTTAATGCCTCAACCACCGATAAAGATCGAGAATGGATTTTAGGCAATTTAGAGGGATCGGGGGTCAAATTAGCGGATTTATCCCGAGAAAGGGTCTTAATTGCTCTGCAAGGACCAAAAGCAGCCACAATTTTACAGCCCTTGATCGGGGAAAAATTAAGCGATTTTGGCCTATTTAATCACTGGGAAAGCCAGCTTTTCGGGGAAAAAGTTTTTATCGCTAGGACCGGTTACACGGGAGAAGATGGGTTTGAAATTATGGCCCCCCCTGAAATCGGGCAGCAACTTTGGACAGAATTCTTAAATTTAGGGGTGACTCCCTGCGGTTTAGGAGCGCGGGATACCCTGCGTTTAGAGGCAGCTTTAGCCCTTTATGGACAGGATATCGACGATAGCACGAGTCCCCTAGAGGCAGGCTTAAATTGGTTGGTTCATCTGCCAGAAAAAGGCGATTTTATCGGTCGCAATGTCCTTGAAGACCAAAAACTTAATGGTGTCAATCGGCGCTTGGTGGGATTGCAGATGTCCGGCAAACATATCGCCCGTCACGATTATCCGGTAGTATTCGCTGGGGAAGTGGTGGGTAAAGTCACCAGTGGCACTTTATCACCAACTTTAAACACAGCGATCGCTTTAGCCTATCTTCCCACACCTTTCGCCTCGATCGGACAGGCGATCGAAGTGGAAATTCGCGGCAGTACCTACCCCGCTACCGTCGTTAAAAAACCCTTTTATCAAAGTAAAAAGTAACGTAACTACCCAGGTCTTGACAAATTAGGAAAAAACCAGAACTTCCCCCTTGAGAACTTGAGTAAAAACTTGTTTGTTCCTTGTTCCTTCTTAAGTCCGTCTGTTGAGGGGGCTGAGAACTATTCTGAGTATTTAATCCCAGTCTCCTCTCCAGCTCGGCTATCTTTTCCCGCAGAGCTTGATTTTCCTTCTCTAATGCTTTAATTCTGTTGGCTTGTTCTTCGTAAGTCATGGTTCACATTCTAACGCCTTTTTTCTCTACCTCGGCAGTTACGATTTATTCAGCAAACCCTAAATAGCAGTAAGGTTCTTGACGAGAGATAACCATTAGAAAGAGGTAAACTCTCAAACGCATCTACTGCTTATCGGCTCTCCTCGTTTCTGTGTGGAAGGAAGAAGAATAGGGATAATTTTCCAGAAATATACTCTTCAAAGGGAGCATCTCACCTTTGTAACCCCTAAATCAGGTTTTATGTCAAGCTATTTTGAAAGCCTTGCTAGAAACCAGTTTTAGGGACAAGTATAATTACTCACTTGCATAAATGAGATGCTCAAGACTCCTACGAATGATCAGCACTGATGATCACACAAAGTCGAGAAGAGCCGCTTATCTTCTTGCTTAACATCCTAAACTTCGAGAAGAGCCGCTTATCTTCTTGCTTAACATCCTAAACTTCGATTGTCACTGCTGAAACTTCCCCATATACTTGTGAACAAGTTACAACTATAGAGTAAATGCTAAAGTTTTCCCTTTAACATTTCTCTGGAAAATACTTTGAATAATTGAATACCTTGGCTTATATACCGTGATTTTATCAAGGTTATTTTGAGTGCCAATGAGATAGTTGTAATTGCTAAATGACAATAAATCATAAGCTTTCGGGAAATACCGAAAAAAGACCTAGCTGGGTTCCCCCGCTCCTAGGATAACCAGATAGTTATCAAACACAATTATTGTCCTCAAAACAAGGAAAAAAATGCCGAAAACTCAAAGCGATAAAATCGCTCATCCTATAGCCGTTGTCGGAATGGGTTGCCATTACCCTGGTGCCAACCAATTAAGCGAACTTTGGGAGAATATTTTGGCGCGTCGTTGTCAATTTCGCCAGTTTCCCGACCAACGTTTACCACTCTCGGAATATTATGATCCCGATCCCGCCACTCCCGATAAAACCTACGGAACACGCGGGGCCTTCATTGATGGCTTTCAATTCGACTGGATTAATCGTCGAGTTCCGAAAAAAACGGTCGATGGAACCGACATCGTGCATTGGTTAGCCTTAGAAGTGGCCAACAAAGCGATCGAAGATGCTGGGTATCGTCGAGATACCATTCCCACCCAAAAAACCGGGGTCATTCTCGGCAATTCCTTAACTGGAGAACATACTCGATCGAATGTGATGCGGTTACGTTGGCCCTACGTACGAAGAGCCTTGCGGGCTGCTGCCGAAGTCAAAGGACTGTCTGGAACAATTGTGGAAGAACTTCTCGAAACAATGGAGAAATTCTATAAATCCGTTTTCCCACCCATTACCGAAGATACCCTTGCTGGAGGACTGTCCAACACCATAGCCGGACGAATCTGTAACTTTTTTAATTTTGACGGTGGTGGTTATACCGTGGATGGCGCTTGTTCCTCCTCCCTAATCGCCGTTGTCACTGCCGCCAACGCTTTAAGTAATGGCGATTTAGACATGGCCTTAGCCGGTGGCATTGATATCAGTCTCGATACCTTTGAATTAATTGGTTTCGCCAAAACCGGCGCACTGACGGCTCAGGATATGAGGGTTTATGATCGCCGTGCCAGTGGCTTTATCCCTGGGGAGGGAGCTGGTTTTGTCGTTCTCAAACGATTAGCCGACGCACAGGCCAATGGCGACTACATTTATGCCCTGTTGGACGGTTGGGCTCTGTCCTCCGACGGCAAAGGAGGCATTACCGCACCCTCCAAGGTGGGACAGTCCAAAGCCCTATTAAGAGCTTACGAAAAAGCCAGTTATAGTCCCCAGTCTCTTCATTTTATTGAAGGACATGGAACCGGAACCCCCGTAGGCGATCGGGCTGAAATTGAAGGGGTAGCCCTAGCCATGAACGCCTCGAAACCTGCCCCCCCTCGTTCCTGTGGCATGACTTCTTTTAAATCCCTAGTTGGTCATACGAAAGCGGCGGCCGGGATCGGGGGTTTCATTAAAGCGGTCATGGCGGTTAATCAGCGGATCGTTCCCCCTACCGTTAACTGTCAAGAACCGAATCCGGTTTTCGAGGAGAGCGCCCAATGTTTATATCCAGTACAACTAGGGGAAATCTACCCGGAAACGGAGATTTTACGGGCGGGAGTGTCGGCGATGGGTTTTGGGGGCATTAACTCCCATGTAACGCTTTCTTCTGGTGATGCACCTTCCCCCCGGTTAAAACCCAGTTTAGACCAGCGTTCGCTTTTAGTCTCCAACCAAGATAGCGAAATCTTTGTCTTCGGGGCTAATTCTATTGCCCAACTGCTGGAATCTCTGCAAATTTTCTCAGAACAAGCCAAAGGGATGAGTTTAGCAGATATGGTGGATTTAGCAGCGCAGAATGCTCAAACATTGTCCCCTCAGACTTCAATTCGCGCCGCCATTGTGGCAGAAAACCCCAGAGAATTACTGGAGCGCTTGGAGCATTTAATCAACATTCTTCACTCTCAACCCCCAGCCGCGGGAGAAACATATATATCCCAGCGAAAAGACATCTGGCTCGCCCATCAAGTGCAGCGTTCTCGAGTAGCTTTTCTCTTTCCAGGACAAGGTTCACAAAAGCTGAACATGGCCCGGACTTTGGTGGAGCGATATTCTTGGGCAAGAGAGTTAGTGCAACAGGCAGATTTATGGCTGATTGAATCTGGTTTTGAACCGATTAGTCCATTAATTTACCGTCCTCTTGACCGCGCTGTTAACCAACAACAAGTAGAACAATGGTTTAAGGCTCTCACCGATGTTGCACCGCAAGCAATCTGCTTGACTTCACTACTGTGGAAGCATTACCTGAAACGACTTGGACTGGAACCAGTGGCACTAGGGGGTCATAGTTTGGGCGAATTGACTGCTTTTGAAGCGGCTGGTGCTTATGATGAAAAAACCCTCCTTTGCTTTGCCGCAATGCGGGGAAAAGCAATGACAGTTAAGGGCGATTCTATCGGGACAATGGCGAGTTTAGCTTGCTCGGATGCCACCGCGCAAAAGCTCTTACAGGGGATTTCTGGGTATGTAACAGTTGCTAATATCAATAGTCGTCAACAGACAGTTATTTCTGGAGAAAAAAACAGTGTTGCTGCTGTTTGTGACCTGGCATTAGCCCGAGAAATTCAAGTCCGCCAACTTTCGGTAGCAAATGCTTTTCACTCCCAAATGGTGGCAACAGCAGCTGAATATTTGCGAAAAGAAGCTCCCATTCCTGAGATTTTCGAGCAAGTTTCTCTGCCTCTATTTACCAGTGTCAACGGCCAGATAGTTAATTCAGGACTCAACTTAAAAGAACACTTTGCTCATCAGATTGTTTCCCAGGTAAATTTTATTTCTCTTGTCGAAAATCTGAAGAATAAATGTGACTTGATAGTTGAAGTTGGAACGGGAAAAGTGCTTTCTGGTTTAGTAGGAGCAATAGTTCCTTCTCCCCTCTGTTTTCCCCTAGAGTCAAAACCGGGTATCGCTCGCGATTTGAATACTTTTTTAGCCGCTTACTTTGTGCAAGGAGGTGAAGTCAACTGGCAAGCGTTGTATGAACAACGACTGGTTCGTCCTTTTGTCCCGGCTGCTGAGCGTCTGTTTGTTGATAATCCCTGCGAACGATCTTTTCCGGTATCTCTTGAAGAAATTGAGTCGAGTTCTGCCTTCTCTTGGAGAGAAATACAACAGTCATCACCAAATACGGCTCTCGCTCATTCCTCGAATTTTTCCCAACCAGAAAGTCTTTTTGCAGATGATGAACTAACGACAGTCTTAGCAAATTACCTGCTGGAACGTGGTTCTTTTCTCTCTGAGTTAATCAGTGCCGATATCCAAAGCTTACCCTTTGTAAACACTCACAATGCCTAGAGGACATTATGACTTATTCTTCTGACTCCAAACAAGCAGTTGGCAATCAAGAGATTGTCAAACTTCTCTCCCATTACTTCTCTAACCGAAGCCAGTTTTTGTCCCAAGTTATCAAAGCAGATATTCAGTCTTATATTTTGCTTAAAAGTCCAGCAACTAATCTGATTCCCTTTCAGAACAGTGATCAGGTAAATAGACCCGTTAATAGCAATGGTCATAGCACTGCTAATAGCAATGGTCCTAGCAATGGCAATGGCAAGCGAATCCCAGAAACAACAGTAATCCCAACCAATTTAACTGTTGAAAAACGTTTAATTGAGTTAGTTGCAGAAAAAACCGGCTATCCAGTAGCCAGCATCAATCTTGATGCCAAACTACTAGATGATTTGAATTTAGATTCCATCAAAGCTGGCGAGTTAGTAGCGACAGCCGCCAAAACCTTTGGTGTGAGTGGAAAAATTGATCCTTCTGCTTTAGCTAATGCTACTTTGCAAGAAGTAAAACAGGCTATTGATGCCATTGTTTCTGTGCAAATGCCGACTGGGATTCCTCAGCACATAGAAGTTGCGCCTGTGGCTTCCCCGCCTTCAACTTCCCCCGATATTACCCAAAAACTACTGGAATTAGTCGAAGAAATGACTGGGTTTCCTAAAGATACCCTCAGCCTCGATCTTCGTCTTCTTGATGATTTAAACCTCGACTCTATTAAAGCAGCCGAGCTAGTTGCTACAGCAGTCAAACAAGTGGGAGCGACTGGAAAACTAGATCCCTCAGCTTTAGCGAATGGAACTTTGGCAGATGTCATTACGGCACTGGAGAAGGTATCAAACCAACTCTCTGTCAAATCTGCTGCTTCGGAGGAAACACCAGTGCTGCAAGCGAGCCAAAACAATCCTCCCAAGGAAGCCAACTGGGTTCGTAACTACGCCATTGAATATGTCCCTCAACCTCTGACTCCACCAACAATTGCGACTGATTGGTCACAAGCTCAAGTCTTAATTGTCTCTGATGTTTTAGACCTAGGGAATCTATCTAATGCTGGCACATCGATTGCTCAAACTCTTACCAAGCAATTAGAGCAATTGGGTGCTCAAGTCCAACAAAAGACCTACGCCGAAATCGCAGCGGCAGAACCCGCCAGTATCGGTTTATTCTCCCACTATCTAGGGATTTTACCCGATATTTCCCCCTTGCCATCGGAATTACCCCTCGCCGCCATGGTAACTCGCCTCAGCATTGTTGCTACCATTAGCCACACCAATCCCTCGGCAACTTTAGCTTATATTCAATTTGGTGGGGGGCGTTTTGGCACCGGTGAGGGGGAATACCATCCCGCAGTCGCTTCGGCGGCGGCCTTTGCCCGCAGTGTTCATCTAGAACGCCAAGAAGCAAGAGTCCGGGTAATAGATTTGGCGGCAGAAATTGCACCAACTCAGGCCAGTAAATTAGTAATTCAGGAACTAGCCGGCTCTGAGGCGATTACAACCGTTGGCTATGATGCGACGCAAGTAAGGCTAATCCCCCAAGCTCAGTTACAGCAGCCGATTGATTATACGCCCCGTTCCCTCACCTGGTCAGCCTCAGACGTAATTCTGGTGACAGGTGGAGCCAAGGGAATTACCGCCGAATGCGCTCTCGCTTTAGGAAAAGAAACGGGAGTGAAAATGGCTTTGGTGGGGCGAGCAGCAGTACCAGCAGCCGGAGATAGCAACAGCGAAATTGCCCAAACTCTCAAGCGCTTAGCGGCCCAAGGACTCACCGGTGCTTACTATCGCTGCAATATTGCCGACCCTACCGAGGTTCAGCAGTTAGTTGACCAAGTGACCCAGGAATTAGGACCCATCACGGGAGTAATTCACGGAGCCGGACTCAATCAACCCCGTCGCGTCGAACAAGTTAGACCCCAAGATGCTCAAACAGAAGTCTCACCCAAACTTTTGGGAGCTTACAACTTATTGCAGGCATTAGCGTCTAAGCCACCGAAGCTCTTTATCGCTTTTAGTTCGATTATCGGCGTTACTGGAATGCCTGGTAATGCTTGGTATGCCTTTGCCAATGAATCCCTGTCGTTGCTGTTACAACAGTACCAACGGCAACACCCCCAAACCCAGGTGCTGGCGCTTGCTTATAGCGTTTGGGATGAAATCGGCATGGGAGCGCGTCTTGGCAGTGTCAAGCATCTAGAGCGCATGGGGATCAAGGCGATTGCTCCGAGTGAAGGAGTCAGCCGCTTTCTCAAGCTTTTCCAAAACGCACCAAGCACCTCACAGGTAGTAATCACTGCTCGCTTGGGTGGCTTAGATACTTGGTTACCAACCCCTTTACCCTCTCCCGCCGGACTGCGCTTTATCGAAAATGTCCAATACGTGGAACCACAGGTAGCCTTGACCGTGCGGACTCATCTGAGTTTAGGGAAGGATATCTATGTCAAAGACCACCTTTGGCGCGGTTCCTATTTGTTCCCCACCGTGTTTGGGTTATGTGCCATGGCCCAAGCTGTAGCTTACCTGACAGGGACCTCAAACCCGCCAATTGTTCGCCTAGAAGATATTTCTCTACGACGACCAATAGTCGTTAATCCCGAGACTGGGGTTGAGATTCAAATTGAAGCGGAAATTGCCGAAGCTACCAGCAATGGGGAACGTCGAGTTAAAGTCGGCATTTATACCGAGCAAACGGGCTTTTCTCTCGCTCATTTTTCTGCCAATCTCATTCTCGGAGAGTTGACTTCCGCTTCTCAGGAAAAACCCGAATTAGGCGAACCTCTTCCAATCGCTCCCAAAACTGATCTCTACGGGGATTTACTCTTCCAGGGAGAACGTTTTCAACGCCTAGGTGAAATTTACACCCTTAGTGAAAAACAGAGTGTCTTCCGTTCCCACGCTCAACTTTCTGGAGAAGATTTATCCAATCAAAGCTTTAGCAAAGGATTGAATCAGTCTTTAATCCTCGGCGATCCCTATTTTCGCGATGTCTTGCTCCAATCGGTACAGTTGACCATTCCCCAAGATATCTGCTTGCCTGTGGAAATTGCCAAGATTGAGCGATTTAAACCGGCCAGCAGCGATCAAGGTCGCCGCCTTGTCACCGTTAACCTATTGGCGCGGGAAGATCGGGAGTATATTAGTGAAGTGATTGCTACCGATGAGCAGGGGAACTTAATTGAACGCTTGAGCGGTTATCGCCTACGGATTCTCGAAGAACACCAGGAAAATCCTACGGCTGCTGAGTTAGGCAATCCCGAAACCCGTGATCGCCAACACTTGCGACAAGTGTTACAGACAACTTGTCAGGGATTCGAGATTCCACCGCCTACCGTTGCGCTTGGTTATGCGCCTAACCTGCAAGGGAAATCCTTAGAACAGCGCCGCCAACAGGAAAAACCCATTGTAGAACGCGCGCTGAAAACTAAGCTAGGACTCAAACCCGAGCAAAAACTTGTTTTCGAGCTTGAGTCTCTCCCCTCTGGTAAGCCTCAACTGAGCGGGACACAAGTTTCTGGGTTAAATGTTTCTTTATCTCACTGCGATCGCTATTGTCTCTGCACTGTGGCTGAAACTCCCCAAGGTTGTGATATCGAAGCAATTACCCCTCGCAGCACCGAGGACTGGGTGGCCCTCTTAAGCGATCGCCGCAGTCAACTGATGGAGCAATTAGTGCGCCAAGGAGACACCCAAGAGCGTGCCGGTATGAGGATTTGGTCAGCCACAGAAGCAGTTCGCAAAGCTTTTAATGGTAGTGATCCGCAGTTTTCTCTAGTGGCGAAACAAGGGGATGGGGTCTTGTTATCCACCTCAACCCCGGAGGGTGAGTCTCAAGTGCTGACTGTCCCTGTCAAGTTAACCCGTCCACCGGAACGGATGGTGGCAATTGTGGTTTCCCACACCCCAGTGTCTGTCCCCACAGAAGCTAATTTCCAGTCTCCTCAAGCAACGGCAGCGGCGATTATCCCAGCGACACCTGGGAAAATTGACAGCCATAGCTCTCGCTACACTCATGACGGGCCGCAAGGACAATTAGTCTATGAGCAACGCTATCAAGTCAGTTTCAAAGATAGTGGTAGCATCAGCCGTCACGTTTACTTTGCCCAATATTTTCGCTGGATTGGCAAAATTCGGGAATTGCCGATGGAAAGTATTGCCCAGCAAATGTTAGCCGACTTCTTAAGCGGAGATTGGGGCATGGTTACCAATTCCGTTAGCCTGCGAGTTGTGGGAGAAGCCACCTCCTATGATGTGATTCAAGCGCGAGCCTGGGTAGGCAATATTGTCGGCTCCTCCTTTGAGACTTACATCGAGTTTTGTAAGGTACTGCCCGATAATTCCCTAGAGCGTCTGGCGATTGCCGAAGTTAAAGCCACTTGGGTGCGGTTAGTCAGCTATGGAGTTCCTGCTCCCATGCCTTTCCCGCCCTATCTCCAAGACTATTTGGCTCGCTTTGCCGCTGACAAACCCGCCAGCCTTGATTTAAAACACCCAGAAACCCTGCCTCTGGCTCCCCTACCCGCCAGCCTTGCTTCCCTCAAGCCTGGGGCCATCATTGATGACATTCCACAACAAGAAAGCCGCTATGGACGGTTATTGCGGTCTGAGGTCTTCCAAACCACCCTGGAAGAATCGAATTTAGTCGGTAATGTTTACTACGGCAATTATTTCATCTGGCAAGGACGCATTCTCGACCTGTTCCTTTACTCAGTTGCTCCTGAATATTTGCGGATTTCTAATCCTTGCGGGGAAATGGTCTGTCTCTATACCCGCATGGACTATCTACGCGAAGCAATGCCTTTTGACCGCATTCGCACCCTTCTCTATGTGCGTTCAGTGTCCGAGTGTGGCGCATCTTTCAACTTTGAGTTCTTCCGGGAACAGCCTGATGGCACTTTGGAAAAACTCCATGTCGGTCAACAAGATGTGGCTTGGGTGGAGCGGCAAAAAGATGGAACGGCTGTAGTCGCACCTTGGCCCGAGGCGGTGAAGCAATCTTTAGTCGCAAGGGCGACCACCAGGGAAGCCGCTCTGTTAATGGTCTAGAAAAACCTGCTCTCTAGGATGGGTTCCCCCCCCCCATCCTCAGACCAACCTACTGACTAGATTCTGCTTTCTCACTTTTCTCTATCTACCCAGGAAAATTTGTCATGTACAAGCCGAATAAATCATTGAGAAGCCAACTCCGACTGATCCACATTTTGGCATCACTTCTCTTAGGGATTTTTATCTATTCCCCCTGGCGCAATCATCCAGGAATGCTGATAGCCGTCGGGATTGTCGTCTTTCCCCTCTTAAGCTTCACTGGACTTTGGATGTGGCAAGGGCGACGCATCGAAAAATGGTTAATGGAGAGCCGAACCATACTTTCCTCAAAGGATTCTCCCTCTTAATTGAACTAACTTAACGTAATTCTGGTTCTTCGGTTTGTGTTATGTAATAGACGGGGATTATAAGGCATGAAAACCTTATAAAGAAAGACATTAGGCGATTTTTGTCAATTGTTGTTGATCTAGAAGGAACTAATCAATTAAATCTCTTGCCAGATCAGGATTTAGTCGATTTATGCCCCCCGAGCAAACCTGACCTAGTAACGAAGAACCGTAATTCTCATCCCTTTATCAGGAGAAATTGATCAATGAACACGACTCAAGCTTTGCACTACGATGTTGTAATTATGGGGGCTGGTTTTGCCGGCTTATGTCAAGCGCGACACCTGATGCTCAAGATTCCCAATATCAAAGTTGCTCTAGTGGATCCTCGTCCCGAACAACGCACAGATAAGGACTTAAAAATTGGCGAGTCCACCATTGAAATTGCCGCTCTTTTTCTTGCCAAAGAATTGGGACTACATGATTACCTAATTGAAAATCATGCTCCCAAACAAGGGCTTAACTTTCACTGGCCCAAAAATCCAGCAAAAACTGAAACAATCGACGACTACTATCATGCTGGCTCGAACCGACAAGTTCCCATTCCCTCTTTTCAAATCAACCGCTCCAAGTTTGAACAAGACTTGCTAAAAATGGATAAAGCGATGGGAATCAACTTCTATAACGGGCAAGTTGTCGATGTTGATTTAACTCCTGGCGATGCCATTAAAACGGTTAAAATTAAGGTTGGCGATGAAAGAATCGACCTACAAGCCAAACACGTTATCGATGCAGCAGGACGGAAATTTATCATCGGACGCAAGACTGACAACCTCCTATTTGGTCCAGAAAACTTAATGGGATTAAACACAGGATCTGCCTGGGTGCGAGTGAAAAATGTAGATCGTACCATCTTCCACAGTGGCTACGATCCGCTTAATGCCTCAACCAGCCATTATTACTCAACTAATCACTATTTTGGCGAAGGACATTGGCTGTGGATGATTCCCATTGATACCCAAACGATGGAATTATCTATTGGAGTAATTCATCACCATGATGTGATTGATTCCACTCAAGTAAACAGCCGGGAAAAATTCCATAATTTCCTGCAAAATCATCACCAAGTTCTCGCCAATATCATTGATAGTGGAGAAGCAGTAGATTTCCACTATTGGCCGAGGATTTCTCACGCAAGCAAAACCCTATTTTCTCCCGACAATTGGTATGTCCTTGGCGACGCTGCTTACATCTTCGATGCTTTCTATTCCTACGGAACCACCACGATTGCTTTAGCTATTGAAGGGATAACGGAGATTGTACGGGCCAAACTCGCAGGTGAAGCTGATGCGGAACAAAAACGGGCTGCTTACAATGAGTTTAACTTAGCCTACTCCCGTAGTGTCAACTGTCTCTATCGGGGACACGCCAAACAGTTAGGACAAGCCAGTGTGATGAGTTGGCGCATTTACTTTGAGTATATGTGGTGGTTTGGGGTACAAGTTCCTATGTATGTAGGTAAATGGCATTTGGACCTCACCTATATTCCCATCTTTCTCAAAACTCTAAACAGCAATATTGATGGACTGTTTGCTGATTTAAATGAACAATTTACCGAACTAGCAGACAAGGATGTCAATATTGGGTTAATGGATTGTTACCGGGGCGATCAACTTTTCAAGGGTTATCACACTCTCAAACACTTTGATGACTTCTTAGAAAATACTAAGTTTGAACCGCGGCGGTGTAATGTCTTTGCTGGTTTAAAAGCTACCTGTTTTTATGCCGCCCTCTGGTATGCACTCTTTCAATGGAAAGGATTTGGTATCCAAGGTTGTCTCAATCCCCGCCATATTTACCATTTCTTGCGCCTATTAGGGTTATCAGGACAAGCAACTATCGGCGAGTTAATTTATAAGTTCAAAACCAAAGGACTGCCCGCCAACAGCGAAATTGAAGCGATGCGTCAAGAGTTTAAAACTTATCAATATCAACCAAAACTCCAGCCTTGGCTGGCAGAAGCTACCAATTCTTAAGGATTTTGGCTTGCATCAAATTCAACGCCCTTCTCTCAATCATCTGTGAGTGTCAATCACTTCATCAACCATCAAGGAGTTAACCATGAATTCTACCATTACTCAATCTCGAGAATACGATGTTGTCATTATGGGAGCAGGCTTTGCTGGACTGTGCCAAGCACGACATCTCATGCTCAACATCCCTAATATTCGGGTGGCGCTAATCGATCCCCGTCCCGTGGAACGCACAGACAAAGATTTAAAAATCGGTGAGTCTTTAATCGAAGTTGCCGCTTTGTTTCTCTGCAAAGAATTAGGACTACATGATTATTTAATCGAAAACCACCCCCCCAAATCTGGTCTCAATTTCCACTGGCCAAAAGATCCAGCAAAAACAGAAACCCTTGATGATTATTATCATGTCTGGGCAAACCGTCAAACTCCAGTGGGGTCTTTTCACCTACAACGGGCTAAATTTGAGCAAGATTTACTGGTGATGAATTGTCAGATGGGAGCCGATTTTTACGAGGGACGGGTCAAAGATATCGCTCTTACTTCAGGGGATGAGCTAAAAACAGTTTATGCCAAAGTTGGCGAGGAAAATATTACCCTTCAAGCCAAGCACGTCATCGATGCCGCAGGCAAGAATTTTATTATTGGACGCAAAACTGATAATGTGCTTTCTGGTCCAGAGAATCTCCTGGGACTTAATAATGGTTCAGCGTGGCTGCGGGTGAAAAATATCGACCGCACGATTTTCCACAGTGGCTATCATCCCGAAGGCGCATCTACGAGCCATTATTATGCCACCAATCACTATTTTGGACAGGGTCATTGGTTGTGGATGATTCCGATTGATAAGCACTCGATGGAACTATCTATTGGCATTATTCACCATCACGAGGTTATTCCTGCTCATAGCATAAATAACCTTGACAAATTTTCCAATTTTCTCAAGAGCAATCATACTATTCTCTCTCAATTGATTGAAAGTGGTGAAGTAGTTGATTTTCATTACTGGCCGAAAATTGCCCACAAAAGCAAAGTTCTTTTTTCTCCTGATAACTGGTACGTTATTGGGGATGCTGCCCATATTTTTGATGCTTTTTATTCCTATGGAACGACAATGATCGCTTTTGAGGTAGAAAGTGTTACAGAAATTATCCGTGCTAAATTGGCTGAGGAAGCAGCAGCAGAACAAAAACGATCCGCTTACAATGATTTCAACCTAGCTTATGCTCGTACTGTCAACTGTCTCTACCGAGATCATGCCTATCAACTCGGTCATGCTAGTGTTATGAGTTGGCGGATTTATTTCGAGTATATGTGGTGGTTTGGTGTCCATGTTCCCACCTATATTGGTAAATGGCATCTGGACTTAAATTTTATCCCCCGCTACGTGACAATTGCCGATGGCAATGTTAATGGAATTTTCGCTGATTTATGTCAGGAATTTCATCAATTAGTGTCACAGGGTGCTAATATTGGTTTAATGGATGCCTATCGGGCCGATCAATTGCTGGGCGGTTATGGAACCTTAAAACACTTCGACGATTTCTTGGAAAATACTAAATTCGAGCCTCGGCGCTGTAATGTTTTTGCCAGTATGAAAGCCGCTTACTTCTACATTGCTATTTGGTATGCTCTCTTTCAATGGAAAGCTTTTGGCATCGCCGGTTGGTTAAATCCTAAACATTGGTATTACTTTGGTCGGATGTTGAAGCTATCGATTCAAGCCACAATCGCCGAAGTAATTTATAAGCGCAAAACCAGAGGAATAGCTGACAACAGCCAAATTGAGAAGATGCGTGAGGAATTCAAAAACTATCACTATCAACCGCAGAAGAAATCGCCTTCTGTTGTTCAAAATGTGATCAGTGAAAGAGTAAAAATTGAGTCTTTTCCTGCTTAGTAGGAGCGAATAGCTGTCACTGGTGTCAACTTAAGCAAAGCCAAACTATAATCTGTCATGGCGAGACGGCATTTTTGTCAATCCCCCCCCTCGCTATGACATTCAAAAAATCATCATTTTTACTTAATTTGAGACTAATGATCGCTGTTCACCCCTAAAAGTCCCGCTCTTAGTCGAGGTAATTATCATGGAGTTAGCCACCTTTGTTTCATCCCAATTCATCTTAGAGCCTAATGAATTGCGCCGAGGAATTAACCGCATTGGCTTAAATCTTTCCGAATCAGAATTCAACGCACTCGTGCAAGGGAACTCAGTTGACTTAGAAGGTAGAGGACTGAGTGAAATTGGCTCAATGTTTATCATGGCAGCCGCTGTTGCTCCACTTAATTTGGGGAAGCCGAGAACCCTGCTCAAGTTTTCTGATTTACCGACTCTTGTTGAGCCAAACATTCCGCCTGAAAATGCTAGTTGTCCTGGAATTCCGATTTACTGTTGGCTCTCTGACTTAGACAAAAAACGTTGTGTTTATCTCACCTTAACCGATAGTAAACCAGTTCTCCAGATCGGTGCTTAGTAATTAATTGTTCAGAAAAATTAAAGACGCAGAATCAGCCGACACTTTTAGACGGTTTGACATCTTCTCTCCGAACAGTTACGCTCTAATAGTATCAGGAGATACCCCAATGAACAAAAGATTTTTTGCTTCCGAAAAAGTCAGCCATAGTCTAGGAAACTTATACTTTATAGGATTAACTACCCTGTCGTTCCTCACCCTCTGTATCCCAGTGAAGGCGACATCACTAACCTGCAACCCAAAGGAGGGTTTTTGTCAGAGCAAGATCTCTGACTTGCCAACTAACCCTACTTTCGAGCAAATTAATTTTCCTGGGGAATTATCAAAATCGTCCCAGCTATTGGTAAGCGATCTTCCTCAAGGAAATGTTAGTAATACAGGGGCAAAATCCGTGAAATATATATTAGGCGGACTACTTGGGTTGACACTGCTTTCAGTGCTATTTGGCATCATCTATCAAGCGATTGGCACGAAGAGGGATAAGACTAAATACTTGCCGCCAGGCAAGCTTGTAGAGGTAAAAGGTCGTCAGTTCCATCTTCATTGTACTGGAGAAGGAAGTATCACTGTTGTGATGGACTATGGCATTGGCGGATTGTCTTTAGTCTGGAGTCTAGTTCAACCAGAAGTCGCCAAATTTGCGAGAGTATGTAGTTATGATCGCGCTGGTTATGGTTGGAGTGAGTCGAGTCAAAACCCTCGCACTAGCCAGCAGATGGTGGAGGAACTAAGCGCTTTGCTTGATGAGGCTGGAATAGAGGGGCCGTATGTCCTAGTCGGTCATTCCTTGGGGGGGCTCAATGCTCGCTTATTCGCCAGTAAATATCCAGAGAAGGTGATAGGAATGGTTTTGGTCGATGCTGTCCCAGCGGAGGTTTATTCTCGTCTCACTCCGGCTTGGCAAGAGGGTATGACTGGATTGAGAAAGAAATTTAGTTCTTTAGTCTGGATCGCTCGACTAGGATTATTACGGCTATCGCTCCAGCTAAAGGGAGCAGCAGCAGCACCAGATTTTATCCAAAAGTTACCATTGGAGGTTCAACCGAAAATACTCTCCCAGTTTCTCCCTAAAACCTTTGCTACCGCCATAGCTGAAAATCAATTGATGCAAAGTAGTGCCGAGCAAGTTTGTCAAGTAGAATTAGTTAAAGATTTACCTTTGGCAGTGCTTTCTCATGGGGTCAATATGTTTGCTGATCTGTCTATTCGAGAACCAGAGCAGGCTGAGTTGATCTGGCAAGAACTGCAAAAATTTATGGCTAATCTCTCTTCTGATAGCACCTTTGAAATCGTTAAATCCAGTGGACACAACATTCATATTGATCAGCCCCAAGTGGTAGTCAAATCGATCCATCAAATCGTCGAGAAATGCCGTTCGAGAGAGCATAAATCTGGAAGCTAAATAGTCAGTTACTCTTGGTTTTGCTCAAAAGTCAAATTATCACCTATGTTCCCAGAAATATTCAGATGAACAACAAATTTTTGCCTCGGAAAAAAGTAACATCCTTCCTTGGTTTAACAACTCTTTCCCTTCTCAACCTAGTTGTCCCAGTTAAAGCGGCATCACTGCAATGTGATCTAGCCCAAGGAATTTGCCAGAGTGGGATCTATCATTTTCAGACTACCATCAATATTAACGGCGATTTCAATAAC
The DNA here is from genome assembly GCA_007095475.1 of Microcystis aeruginosa Ma_QC_C_20070703_M131. Taxonomy (GTDB): domain Bacteria; phylum Cyanobacteriota; class Cyanobacteriia; order Cyanobacteriales; family Microcystaceae; genus Microcystis; species Microcystis aeruginosa_I. The sequence goes on from SFCA01000139.1 coordinate 24,272, forward strand.
CCCAATTTCAGTCCGACACCGATTAATTTTCAAGCGCAACTTAAGGGCTTTTCCCGCCTCATGGTCGGTACTCCAGTCGATGCTATCGTTGGCGATCCTCTATTAGGAAATGTTGGCAGTGTTGATGGCCAACTTGATGTCATTCCCACTGAGTTTTTTGCCAAAGTGAGTGCATTAAATCCCATTAATTCGGCTCTAACACTTAATGGCTTAGTGGGTGATAATATTCCTGACTTAGCTCCTAGCCCACCGGAATCTATGCTTCCTTATAAATCTTTATACTCAGGGGGAGCTATTATTAAACAATCAACTAATCCTGTTTTAGCTGATAGTTTTTTAAAAGTGTTTCTTCAAATCGACGGAACCTTATTCGGACTAGAGCGTGTTTCAATACCAATCACCCTACAGCCAGTGTCCCCCTTTACTGGGATAATTCCTGGACAACCTATTCAGTATTATACTGACCAAGAAATTAGTTTCCTGACCCCCGGACTTGATGGCATTTTTTGGACTGGTGACGAGCAATTTGAAGGAGCTAGATTGATCCCCCAAGGTGCGACGACTCACTCGTTGTTATTGACCCTTACACCGATCACTGTTCCAGAGTCTTCTCCTGCTTTTGCGTCTATATTCGTTGGCGTTGCCATGATTTTGCTGCTCTCGAAAAAATCAGGATCATAAGTCAGCAAATAATGTCTTGGCTACTCGATGCAACAGTATTACTTTTAGACAACCCTCACAAAGTATGTTATGAAATCTCAGCTTTTTGTCAAACCAACTAATTGGCTACTTATTACCTGTCTCACCATCGGGACTATGGCAAGTGGCGCTGTAGCGACTTATTCAATTTGGCGCTATCAATCTTTAAAAACAACATCCCCGGCTGTCGCTTCCACTACTCCGAGAAAGCTGAAAGCCGTGGCGGCTTTAGGCTATGTAGAACCGGCGGGAGAAACAATCAAGATTTCTGCTGCTGCTTTTATGGAAGGGTCTCGCCTTGATAAACTGTTGGTAAAGCAGGGAGAGCAGGTTGAAGCCGGACAAGTTTTGGCTATCCTCGACAGTCGGGATAGACTCCAAGCAGCACTGAAACAAGCACAAGACCAAGTTCGCATTGCTCAATCTCTTTTAACTCAGGTGAAAGCTGGCGCAAAACAGGGGGATATTATTGCCCAAAATGCCAGATTTGAAGGGACTCGCTCCGAATTAGAAGGACAGATTACCACCCAAAGAGCTACTATTGCCAGTTTAACGGCTCAATTACAAGGGGAAAAAATGGCTCAATACGCCACTATTGAGCGGATTAAAGCTGAGTTTCACAATGCACAAAAAGATTGTCAGCGTTACCATACTCTATACCAAGAAGGTGCGGTCTCAGAGCAAGAACGCGATCGCTTCTGTCTGATGGCTCAAACTAGCCAAGAAAGTGTACGAGAAGCCAACGCTAATTTAAATCGAATTGTCACCACTCTAACCGCAAAAATTGATGAAGCTGAAGCTAATCTTCAGCGCACGGTAGCAACTCTAGATCAGAAAATCAAAGAAAATCAAGCGACCTTAGATGCGGTTGCGGAAGTCCGTCCCGTAGATGTTGAAGTTGCTCAATCCCAATTAATCGCCGCTAAAAGTGCTGTCCAAAAAGCAAAAGCTGATTTAGATTTAGCTTTTGTCAAAGCTCCCAAAGCGGGGCAAATTCTCAAAATTTATACTTGGCCCGGTGAATTAATTGGTGATAAAGGCATCCTCGATCTCGGTCAAACCAGTCAAATGTATGTCACTAGCGAAGTTTACGAAACCGATGTGAGTCGGGTTAAACTAGGACAACGGGCAAAAATTACCACCGATGGATTGATTGGGGAACTAAGGGGAACCGTCGCTGAAATTGGCTTACAAATTGGCAAAAAAGATGTCTTGGGTACCGATCCAGTTGCTGATGCAGATGCGCGAGTGGTGGAAGTCAAAATTCGTCTCGATCCATCTTCTAGTAAGAAAGTGGCTAACTTGACTAATTTACAAGTCAATGTGGTGATCGATACGAACAAAACTAATCTTTAAAAGAGCTATCGAAAAATTATAACCCAATCACAGCTGGCTTTTAGGTTGTGCGCTAACTAAATAGTTCTATATATGAAATGAATATCTATTTAGTTAAATTTCTTATCTAGAAAGACTTTTAGCCTTGAGATAATGTTAGGTCGAAGTCTCAAATAAGGAGTAGTATTTGTCAACAAGTCAGCCGCGAGCAATCGAGAATCTTTAGGAGGAGCAAAAGATGAAAATATTCCACGGGAAGTTACCGACAGCTTGGTTGCAATTACGCTACCAAAAAACCAGGTTACTGGTGGCTCTATCGGGGGTTATTTTTGCGGTTGTAATTGTCTTTATGCAATTGGGGATTCGGGATGCTTTGTTTGATAGTGCTGTTCGGCTTCACGAAGCTCTACAAGGGGACTGTTTTTTAATTAGTCCTCGTACTACTTCACTGATTGGCATGGAAAGTTTTCCTCAACGGCGATTACTCCAAACCTTGGCTTTTGAAGAAGTAGATTTTGTCAGCCCGATTTATTTAGATTTTGCTCAGTGGAAAAACCCTGAAACTCGTAATTATTGGCGTAATATATTCGTGATTGGATTTGATCTTAAACATTTGGCATTTGATTTACCCGGTCTCGCAGAAAATATGGAGCTATTAAAACTTCCCGATCAAGTTTTATTTGATCAAGATTCTCGCTCTGAATTTGGTCCTATTGTTGCTGATTTTGAAAAAAAGGGCTCGGTTATTACCGAGGTTAGCAATAAGGGTAACAACCGCAAAATAGAAGTCGCTGGCTTATTTAAACTGGGAACTTCTTTTGGTTCAGATGGTAATTTAATCATGAGCCATTTGAATTTTTTAAGAATTTTTAGCAACCGTTCTTATGGATTAATTAATATTGGCTTAATTCGTCTAAAACCGGGAACTAATGTCAATAAATTTATCGAAGATATTCAAGCATATTTACCTCATGATATTAAAGTTTTATCAAAGCAACAGTTGATTCAATTTGAGAAGAATTATTGGCAAAGTAGTACGGCGATTGGTTTCATTTTTAATTTAGGTGTTATCCTGGGAATTATTGTTGGAATTGTCGTTGTCTATCAAATTCTCTATACAAATGTTTCGGAACATCTTTCAGAATACGCCACCCTAAAAGCGATGGGCTATCGTCATAGCTATCTCTTATCAATGGTTTTACAACAGGCTTTTTTAATTGCTGTTCTCGGATATATTCCAGGTTTTTTGATCGCTAATATTCAATATGAGTTTACTAAAAATGCCACCTTATTACCTGTCAATATGTCGCTTGATCGAGCGGTTTTTGTCTTTATCTTAACCTTAGTCATGGCCTTCGTTTCAGGAGCCACTGCTGTTAAAAAATTGCAAGATGCCGATCCAGCCGATATTTTTTAGAAGAAAGAAACAGATATCCACACCTCATCTCAAGGAAAGAGGCTGTCTATGGACATTATTGATATTCAAAACCTCAATCACTATTTCGGTCAAGGAACGCTGAAAAAACAAGTTCTGTTTCAGATCAACTTAAAAATCAAAGAGGGAGAGATCGTTATTTTAACTGGCCCCTCTGGTTCCGGAAAAACAACCTTACTATCCTTAATCGGTGGCCTACGCTCTGTTCAAGAAGGAAGCTTACAGCATTTTGAAAAAGAATTACGGGGGGCTAGTGAAGAACAATTAGTCCAAACCCGCCGTCAAATTGGTTATATTTTTCAAGCCCATAATTTGTTACCCTTTCTAACCGCAAGACAGAATGTACAAATGTCGATCGAGCTTCAGGAAAATCTCGGCGGGCGGGAAACGGAAGAACGCGCCGCTTTGATATTAGAAGAAGTCGGCTTAGGACATCGGATCGACTATTATCCAGATAGCTTATCTGGGGGACAAAAACAAAGGGTAGCGATCGCGCGAGCTTTGGCCGGTAATCCCCCATTAGTTTTAGCCGATGAACCAACGGCCGCCCTCGATAGTAAAACGGGACGAGACGTGGTAAATTTGATGCAACGTTTAGCCAAAGAACAGAGCCGTACTATTGTACTCGTCACCCACGATAATCGGATTTTAGATATTGCCGATCGCATTGTTCACATGGAAGATGGACGCTTGTGCAGTTGCTAATACCCATCCAGACAAAACTCAGAAAAGGGGCTATGGCCAGTTTTGTCGGTTAGACCAGTGCCATTCTCATAGACTACTGGCATAGTTTTTCCTTCCTCAGCTTTTAAGTCCCACTAAGACTGGGATACCTCCATCGATAGATTCTGACACCAAATCCGTTTTTAATTAGACCTCTTGCATAATTTTTTTATGGTATAATATAAGGTTTTGCTTTTTTCTCAATTCTTAGATTGAAGTGGAAAAAAGAATAAAATGTGATCTTAGGTCAGGAAATCATCTATAA
>SFCA01000014.1:0-23775 GCA_007095475.1 Microcystis aeruginosa Ma_QC_C_20070703_M131
TGGGTCAACATCTCTATCATTGGCTCCAGCTACATCAAATGTTCCCAAAAAATATAGAAGAGCTAATGCAAATTAGCCGCTATCGGTTGAAGGATTACATCAAGGGACAAAGAGCGATATCGCTTGCCCTATCTACCTTCTAGCTCGCTTGTCCCCCTCTCAGAAAAAAGACATACTTGAAAAAGTCAATTTATTGTCTTGCCAAAAGCTGAAGATATTGGGAGCATCTCACCTTTGCAATGAGCATAAATACTTAGTGGAAAAATAGGCTTTTCGAGGGTAATTCTTGTTTTAATTCTCCATGTACGCAGTCTTTAAAAGCCTCTATTTCGTTCAAGTGAGATGCTCCCAAGATATTGTTGATGTAGTTATTGGTCAACCTAGTCCGACGAGCGACATAATACCAATTCTCCAAAGTCTGACTACAGAAGTTTAATCCCTCCAAGTCCCCCTTTTTAAGGGGGACTTAAAGGGGGACTTAAATTCGATGTGTAGTTTTCATTTAGAGAAATGGTATCTCAACAAACTTTTATTGGAGATAAAGCTTACCTAGGAGAAAATCAAATCAGAACTCCTGATAAAAAACCTAAGAATGGAGAATTAACCGAGAATCAAATTAAACAAAATAAAGTTTTATCATCTCGGCGAATTTTTGTTGAGCATTTAATTCGAGTTGTCAAAGTATTTAAAGTGGTTCAAGAAAGATTTAGATTAAATAAAAGTCGATATACATCGGTTTTACTTACCGTTTGCGGCTTAGTAAGGTTGAGATGCGCTAATTTTAGAAGTAATAGAATGGGAGCAATCAGGGGAAGTAATTGACGTTATAATTAGCCATAGTTTTCCGTCAAAATTGGATTTTGTCTCTTTAAACCCTGATTAATCGGTTTTGAGAGCTAATTTTGACTCTTGGTCTAATCTGCCTCTCTTCCTTGCTGTGACTGACTTATAAATTTTTGGAGATGTCTAATTTATATTTTAAAATTCGAGCGTAATTGACCAAATTTTTATCATCCTGATTAATTGCTATATTCCATTGACTATCGTTCAATGAAACTTGAATATTTCGACTTTCATCATTCTCAATAAACAGAGAAAAATTTAACACTCTTGTTTCATCCAATGTGTTTAAAATAGCCTAAATACTAGAAAGATTATCTGCACTGTCAAACTTAGACTGGAACTTTAAAGAATTAACCAATAGAACTGAACTATATTCTCACCGATTCCAGACTGAATAACTGCATCAAAAATTCTATTTTCATACTCAGATAATTGGATATTGTTCGTAATGGTATTAATAACTGTTCCATCATTAATAACCTTTATTTCCTTGATTCCTAATTGGTTATCCGTGAGAATTTCCAGTTTTTCATTCTCGATTATTGCCTCTGTAGTTGTCTCCAAAGTTTTAGACTTGATCTTCTGAGAAATATAACTTACTGACATAGTTAGACTCCCTAAAATTGATGTAAGCAATTGGTGATATTACCAATTCATAAAGGCTATTGCTTAATCTCAAAGTTTGCGTAGGCTTTATTCAGATTTTCTCGGCGAAGATTGAAAATAATCTTGGGTCACTTGGTCACTTGTGCCATAAAATCTCGTTTCTTAAAGCTTGTTAGGTTAGAGGCTGCATCTTTTTCACTGATTACTGATTACTGATTACTGATTACTGATTACTGATTTAATCTAGAGTTTTACTGTGTAAGCATCGCGGATACCGGGGACTTTAGTAATTTCCGAGAGAAGACCTTCCGGTAGAGGATCATCGAGACTCAGGGCCATAACCGCATCACCGCGAATAATTTTGCGTCCTACCTGCATACTGGCGATATTGACATTAAAACTGCCTAAAAGTGCGCCAATTTTGCCGATAATACCGGGCATATCTTGGTGAAGGGTGAATAACATATGATTACTCGGTGGCACGTTAATGGGGAACTCATCGAGGTCAGTAATGCGGATTTCTCCCGTACTTAACAGCGCTCCAGTGACGGAATGGGTCCCCATGGAACCATTAGCTTCCAAATGAATCGATCCCGAATAGTCCCGGGTGGAAGCATCCCGGGTTTCGATTACCCGGATACCGCGTTCCTTAGCTTCGATCGCTGCATTAACATAGTTTACCCGTTCCCGGAGGGCTTGGGAAAGTAAACCCTTAATTGCCGCCACCACCAGAGGTTGACTGTCTTTAGTGGCCAATTCTCCCTGTAAACGGACATTTAACGAGTCACAGCGACCTCCTGCCAACTGACTGACGAGATTCCCCATAGTTTCCGCTAATTGCAGGTAAGGGCGCAGTTTTTCCATAACATCGGGAGTTAGTCCGGGGATATTAACGGCCGAACGCGCTGGCAAACCGAGGAGGACATCGCGAATTTGTTCGGCCACATCAATAGCCACATTCACCTGTGCTTCCGTAGTCGATGCACCTAGGTGGGGAGTGAGAATGACGTTAGACAATTCTCTTAATCTAGATTCGCCTAAAGGTTCCTGTTCAAATACATCCAAGGCTGCCCCGGCGATTCTACCGGATTCGAGGGCTTCAATTAAAGCCAACTCGTCGATAATGCCGCCTCTGGAACAGTTAATGATGCGGACCGTGGGTTTCATCTTAGCGATGGTTTCCCGACCGATAAGATGCTGGGTTTCGGGAGTTTTCGGGACGTGGAGGGTGATAAAATCGGACTGAGCAAAGAGTAGTTCCAGATCCACCAGGGTGCAACCGAGTTGATCGGCGCGTTCTTTGGAAATAAAGGGATCGTAGGCGAGAATTTTCATGCCTAGGGATCTGGCAACGGCGGCGACGTGGGAGCCAATTTTACCTAAACCAACGACTCCTAGGTTCTTTTTATAAACTTCTGTGCCGATAAAGCGATTTCTCTCCCATTTATTCGCTTTTACCGACTGATTGGCATTGGGAATATGACGGGAAAGGGATAACATCATGGCCAAGGCGTGTTCGGCAGCGGCGATCGTGTTACCTTCGGGAGAGTTAACGACAATAATACCCTGACGAGTGGCCGCGGGAACATCGATATTATCGACTCCTACCCCCGCGCGGCCGATAATTTGCAGTTTGCTGCCCGCTTCGACGATTTCTTTGGTGACGCGGGTACTGGAACGGAGCATCAGTGCGTCGTATTCGGGGATAATTTGAATGATTTCCTCGGCGGATAGTCCTGTTTTCACGTCCACTTGGGCAACCTGTGACAGAATTTCTACTCCTACCGGATCGATCGAATCGGATACCAGAACTTTGGCCATAATCTTTATAACGTGCTTTTTTCAGTCTACGGGCAAATGCTTGACCAATATTGGGGTCTAGCCGCAATAGCCTATTTTAGAAGCAAAGGGTGCAGTCTATGGCAAAATTAGCGAAAAGATTTTAGGTTGTCATTCTTAATTGTCGTCCATGGGGTTGATGTCAGGCTCTTGCCGTTGTCACTGATGATATTGCTAATTTAATCACGGTGGCATCGAGTTTTCCGCTTCTTTTTCTAAGGCTTTTTCTAGGACCGCCATTGCTTCTGTTTGAAAATTTCTATGATATTCACACAGTAGAGAAAAAGCCAAAAACCTCCGTTAAGTATAACGGAGGCTGGTTAATTAATTAACAATTTTTGCTTACAATTTCGCCCCACATTCAGGACAGAATTTATTATTCCAACTGTTAACCGCGCCACAACTGGGACAATCGAGCATTTCACAACCCTTGGTGACAATTTTCGGTAAACCAATCATACGGGCATTACTTTGACCGGGGGCAACCATGGGATAACAATTTTCGTCCTTAGTCACGATCGCATTGACCAAAACTGGACCATCATGGGCCAACATTTCGGCAATTTTTGCGGCTAATTCCTCTCGATGGCGAATAGTAATGCCTTTAATGCCGTAAGCTTGGGCTAACAGTTCCACATCCGGCATTCCCACTTCCATATTGGAATTAGAATAACGTTCCCCATAGAAAGCTTCTTGCCATTGACGTACCATACCCTGCCAACCATTATTAATAATAATCGTCTTGGCATGAATATTAAATTGGGCCAGGGTGGCCAATTCCTGTAGATTCATTTGGAAACTGGCATCACCACTAATACAGATGACCTCCTCATCGGGAATAGCCACCTTTACCCCCATCGCAGCTGGTAAACCGAAACCCATCGTCCCCAATCCCGCGCTAGAAATCCAACGTCGGGGACCATTTTTGAGGAATTGGGCCGCCCACATCTGATGCTGGCCCACATCGGTGGTATAGTAGGCGTGGGGTGCTTGACGACCCACCTCAACGATGACTTCTTGGGGGGAAAGTCTGCCTTCCGGTCGGGGTACTTGCAGAGGATAATCTTGCCGCCAGCGCTCGATCTTGGCTAACCAGGCTTGGCTGCGATCGGGATTGGTGGGATAATCAAATTCTCTGGCTTTGTGGAGTATTTGTTCTAAAACTACCCGCACATCCCCGACAATCGGCACGTCAGGGGCGCGATTTTTGCCCACTTCCGCCGGGTCGATGTCCACATGGATTACCTTAGCTTTTGAGGCGAATTCGTCCAATTTCCCCGTTACTCGGTCATCAAAACGAGCGCCGACGGCAATTAATAAATCACACTCGGTCACGGCAAAATTAGCGTAGGCAGTGCCGTGCATTCCTAACATTCCCACCGAGAGGGGATGATGTTCATCAAAAGCACCGATACCCATTAAGGTGGTGGTGACGGGTAACTGAAAACGCTCGGCCAACTCGGCAATTTGGGCGTGGGCATTCGCTGCGATCGCACCCCCGCCAACGTACAGTAAAGGTTTTTCGGCGGTTTCCAAGAGGTGTAAAGCGGCCTCGATTTGACGGCGATTGCCCTTAACCGTGGGACGATAGCCGGTTAGTTTCACATCTCCCGGTTCGACGGGGATATAATCGCATAGTTCTAAACCGACATCTTTGGGAATATCGACTAAAACCGGTCCCGGTCGTCCTGTACTGGCGATGTGGAAGGCCTCAGCGACGATTCTCGCTACTTCCCGGGCATTTCTAGCCACATAGGAATGTTTAACAATCGGGAGAGTAATACCATAAATATCGGTTTCTTGGAAAGCATCGGAACCGATGGCCGCCCGACTCACCTGACCGGTGATAATTACCATCGGGATGGAGTCCATGTGTGCGTTAGCGATGCCTGTGACCAAATTGGTCGCCCCGGGGCCGGAAGTACCGAAACAGACCCCCACTTTGCCGGTGGCCCTAGCGTAGGCATCGGCGGCATGGGCGGCCGCTTGTTCGTGGCGCACTAAAATATGTTGTAATTCTCCCCGCTCTTCAAAGCGGTAGAGTTCGTCATAGATGGGCAGGATCGCACCTCCGGGATAACCGAAGATGTGCTTAACACCATGACGTTTGAGACTGTCCATCAAGGCATAAGCACCAGAACAACGCTGGGAAACCGTTGTTAAAGAGTCATTGGGCTTGGGAAGTGATGAAACCACAGGGCAAACCGTCCAATTTCTAATGAGAGGGATAATTGCGATTCTGTTGCCTAGGATGCAACTTGAAAAATAGCAAAATTGATAACCTTATACTTTTAGTGTATTCCATCTCACCTTTTTGGCTGCAGTTTTTTTTCTTTTTGCATCTTACCCATGCAATATCTGGGGAAGTGGGAAGTGGGGTGATGGGGAAGTGGGGTGATGGGGAAGTGGGGTGATGGGGAGATGGGGAGATAAGATGATAAATATTGGTGATTTCACCTGATCTTGACTGAGCCTGGGAGTTTTATGAATAGTCTTTTGATTGCGGCTACGGATACCGACGCGGGTAAAACCGTTGTCACCACTGCTTTAGTGGCTTATTGGCAAAAATACTATCCATCCAAGGCCCTGGGGCTGATGAAATTAATGCAAACGGGCCAAGGCGATCGAGAATGGTATGAGGGTTTATTTCAGGGTCGATTAGAAATGATCACACCGCTGCAATATCAAACACCCTTAGCGCCTCCTGTGGCTGCTGATTTGGAAGGTCGAGATATTCCTTTAGGGACAGTGTGGCAAGCTCTGCTAAACCTACAAAAAAGCCAAGATTTAGTTTTAATTGAGGGTTTAGGGGGTTTAGGTTGTCCCGTCACCCACGAGCTAACTGTGGCGGATTTAGCCGCTCAATGGCGGTTAAAAACCCTTTTAGTGGTGCCGGTGAAATTGGGAGCGATTTCCCAAACGGTGGCTAATATTGCCCTAGCAGAGCAGAAAAAGGTCAATTTGGGCGGAATTATCCTTAATTGTCTTGAACCGCGCACGGAGACGGAAATAGAGCAGTTAACACCGATCGATTTAATTCAATCCTTGACTAATTGTCCGGTTTTAGGTGTTTTTCCCTTTATCGAAGATCGTCGGGATTTGGATAAATTGGCCTCGGTGGTAGCTAGTTGGCCGGAAATTATTTAGAGCAGGAAACCATAGCAGATTTTGGAGTTTTTGTCAAGAGATATTTGTTAAATATATATTATTTCTGATAAAAATATATAGTTATTTGGAAAAGTTTAAATTCTCAGGCAAAAATACAAAGTATTCTGAAAATTCTTGAAAAATCATCTCTGAACTGAACAAATGTGAGCATAATTTCGGGACAATGAGAACTAGAGGTATGGATTGGGTAATTAGTTAGTCGCATATTATATAGCAATAAAATTTTCGAGACATTAAGGACAAGGGCAACAACCCAAGAATAGCAAGACAAAATAGAAGTCGTTCAGTGATAGAAACTTAAAAAGTTGCGGGGGGTAAAGGTATGGACAGCAATACTTATCCGAGGTTATCATCAGTTTTTTGGCGACTCTTTGTGATCAGCATTGGTTTAGTAAGCGTTTCTGGTAATAATCTCATTGCTAAAGCAGCAAACGCCGAACAAATGAAACAACTGTTAGCAACAAAAGAATGCCCGAACTGCGATCTTAGCAAAGCTAATCTCAGTAATATCAATCTAGAAAATGCCAATCTAGAAAATGCCAATTTGCAGGATGCCAATCTCACTAATGCTAACTTAGCAGGAGCAAATCTAGAAGGAGCGAAGTTAATCCACGCTAATTTAGAAAAGGCCAACTTAGAAGGGGCGAATTTAGCCAAAGCGAACTTAGTCAACGCTAACTTGGATTTTATCAACTTAAAAAATGCCAATCTAGTTGAGGCCCAAATGCGCGGGGTACAATTACGGGGAGCGTTGCTAGAATCGGCCAATCTGCAAGGAGCAGATCTGACCATGCACGACGGCAAACCAGTTTTTCTGGTCTATGGCGATCTACAAGGGGCTAACTTAGAACAAGCGAAATTACGAGCGGTGTGGGCGCCTTGTGTTCATTTTGATCGAGCCAATCTTAAAGGTGCGGATTTTTCACCCGATAAAGCTCAAACTCCTTGGTGGCAAGCTTTAGGCAACGTGGTTTCTCTGGGAACGGCGATCGCTGGTTATGGTGGCACCTTTGTTCACTATGATTCCCAAATGACCAATCTAACTGGAGCGACTTTTGTGAAGGCGGATCTGAGTCAGGCACTATTAAAAGAAGTACAATTAACGGCGGCCGATTTCAGACAAGCACTACTGATCAAAACCCTGCTCGAAGGCTCTGATTTAAGAAACGCTAATTTTAGCGAAGCGGATCTCAGTCAAGCTAATCTTGATCAAGCTTACTTGGTGAATGGTATTCTCGACCACGCGAACCTAACCTCGACTCGTCTGACCAATATTAATCTGAGTAACGCAGATCTGACGGGAGCGCAACTAGACAAAACGGAATTAGACCGGTCTAATCTCTGTAATGTCACTTTATCTGATGGTTCCAAATCTACTGCTCCCTGCAAAGAAAAAATTCCCGTGACTACCCTTAGCAGTGGTGATGTTTGTCGTATTCCCTCTCACGATCTGGCTGATTTGTCCCTAGAGGTTCCCCCACCCAATACTGCTACCGCAATCACTCCCGAGGATACAAGTGCTTTATGGCAACAAGGACTAGAAAAATACCAAAAACAAGATTATAAGGGTGCTATTGACGATTTTACGGCAATTCTGACGATTAAACCCGATGATGCCCTGACTTACTACCAAAGAGGTCATGCCTACGCTCGCCTAGAAGATTTTAATCAGGCTCTGGCCGATTACAATCAAGTCATTGCCCTACAACCGGAACTGGCATCGGTTTACAACGATCGAGGGGCGATGCAAGCTCATTTAGGCAATTTGCGCGATGCCTTTATTGACTACGAGCGAGCTTTGCAGATCGATGGCAACCTACCGATAGTTTACTTGAATCGAGGCCTACTTTATCAGCAGATCGGAGAGGTCGAAAAGAGCAAAAAAGATTATCAACGAGTTTTTGCGATCGCTCTTGATCAGGCCATGGCAAGTTACAGCAAGGGTTTAGCTCCGATGACCTTGGCGCCATCACCGGCATTGGTTAGTATTCATCTAGAACGGGCTTTGGCACATGGGAATTTAGACCAAATTGATTTAGCACTCAAAGATATCGAGCAAGCTCTGGCAGTTGATGCTCAGGCGAAATCAGCCTATTTATTGCGGGGTAGTTTGTACTACGCTCGCAAGGAATGGTCGAAGGCCCTAGCAGATTATAATCAAGTCCTGAAGCTCGATCCCGATCATGCTAATGCTTTGTATAACCGTGCTTGGACAGAATACAAGATGGGTAACAAAAAAGAGGCTTTCGCTGATTTTCAAACCGTTGCCACTCTTTATCAACAGCAAGGAAAAACCCAAGAGGAGACAAAAGTACGCCAATTGATCGAAAGATTAACTAAACAAGAAGATTAATTTCTCTGAAAATAGTGATGACAAAGATGGGATTTAGGAGGGTATGATTGTAGGGGCGAATTGTATTCGCCCTCTTTGAACAACTTTTCCCTCAAAAAGTGCCGACCATTGGAGGGATCGGGGGTAAAATTCAGGGACTTTTTCCCTATACTGGTTCACGGGGGTTTCGAGATTAGTGCTATTTCTCATAAAAACCTACTCCCGCCTACTTTTCCAGCTTTTTGTCCTGTACTTAGATGACTATTAACTATGGTGATCTGCAAGAACCCTTGAATAAATTCTCAACCCTAGTTGAATTACTTCGTTATCGGGCAAGCAGTCAACCGGAACGCATCGCCTATATTTTTCTGCGAGACGGAGAAATCGAAGAAGCTCGTTTAACCTATGGGGAACTGGATCAAAAGGCTAGGGCGATCGCCGCTCATCTACAATCCTTAGAAGCCAAGGGCGAAAGGGGTTTACTGCTCTATCCCCCGGGACTAGATTTTATTTCAGCTTTTTTTGGTTGCTTGTACGCGGGAGTCGTCGCCATTCCCGCCTATCCCCCTCGACGCAATCAAAACCTTTGGCGTTTACAGGCGATTATTGCCGATTCTCAAGCCCGATTTACCTTCACCAATGCGGTTCTATTTCCCAGTTTAGAAAACCAATGGGCTAAAGACCCTGAATTAGGCGCAATGCAATGGATTGTCACCGATGAAATTGACCCTCACCTCAGGGAGGATTGGCTAGAACCGACCCTAGAAAAAAACAGTCTCGCTTTTCTACAATACACCTCTGGTTCAACGGGAACTCCAAAGGGAGTAATGGTCAGTCACCATAACTTGTTGATCAATTCAGCCGATTTAGATCGTGGTTGGGGCCATGATCAAGATAGCGTAATGGTCACTTGGCTACCGACCTTCCATGATATGGGTCTGATTTATGGGGTTATTCAGCCTTTGTACAAAGGATTTCTTTGTTACATGATGTCCCCTGCCAGCTTTATGGAACGACCATTACGTTGGTTACAAGCTCTTTCCGATAAACAGGCAACCCATAGTGCGGCCCCCAACTTTGCCTACGATCTTTGTGTGCGGAAAATTCCCCCTGAAAAACGGGCTACGTTAGACTTAAGCCATTGGTGCATGGCCTTAAATGGGGCCGAACCCGTCAGAGCGGAGGTACTTAAAAAGTTTGCGGAGGCTTTTCAAGTTTCTGGTTTCAAAGCCACAACCCTTTGTCCTGGCTACGGTTTGGCAGAAGCCACCCTGAAAGTTACGGCGGTTAGTTATGACAGTCCCCCTTACTTTTATCCCGTTCAGGCTAATGCTTTAGAAAAAAATAAGATTGTCGGAGCCACTGAAACCGATACCAATGTGCAGACCCTTGTGGGTTGCGGCTGGACAACGATTGATACTCAAATCGTCATTGTCAATCCTGAAACCCTGAAACCTTGCTCCCCTGAAATTGTCGGCGAAATTTGGGTATCAGGTTCAACAATCGCCCAGGGTTATTGGGGAAAACCTCAAGAGACTCAGGAAACCTTTCAAGCTTATTTGGCAGATACAGGAGCCGGGCCTTTTCTGCGAACAGGAGACTTGGGCTTTATCAAAGACGGTGAATTGTTTGTTATAGGTCGGCTCAAGGAAATTATTCTGATTCGAGGACGCAATAATTATCCCCAGGATATTGAATTAACCGTCCAAAATAGTCATCCCGCTCTGCGTCCCAGTTGTGGGGCTGCTTTTACCGTTGAAAATAAGGGCGAAGAAAAGCTCGTGGTCGTTCAGGAAGTGGAGCGCACCTGGCTCCGTAAGGTAGATATAGATGAGGTAAAAAGAGCCATTCGTAAAGCTGTTGTCCAGGAATATGATTTACAGGTTTATGCGATCGCGCTGATCAGGACTGGCAGTTTACCAAAAACCTCTAGCGGTAAAATTCAGCGTCGTAGCTGTCGGGCCAAATTTTTAGAGGGAAGCCTAGAAATTTTGGGCTAAGAAAATTTCTCGATCGGCACTTAATGTGTTAAATTCGTATGTCGATTGAAACTTCGAGCAATTCTTTCTCTCCCCTTAAGTCCACGTCCCTAGACTTGGAAATTCCTTAAAAATTAGCTACATTTCTCAAGAAAGCAAACTGAGTCTAATGTCCACAGAAATCCCAAACGACAAAAAACAACCGACCCTAACGGAAATTCAAAACTGGTTAGTGGCTTATATGACAGAGATGATGGAAGTGGACGAAGATGAGATTGATCTAAGCGTTCCCTTTGATGAGTATGGACTGGATTCTTCTATGGCAGTTGCTTTGATCGCTGATCTAGAAGATTGGCTAGGACGAGATTTAGATCGCACCCTGATCTACGATTATCCGACACTAGAAAAGTTGGCTAAACAGGTTAGTGAATCCTGACATTTTTATAAAGTTTGTGCTTAAAAATTTTGAGGAAGTTCTAAAATGACAAATTATGGCAAATCTATGTCTCATTACTATGATCTAGTGGTAGGACATAAAGGTTATAACAAAGATTACGCCACTGAAGTAGAATTCATTCACAATTTAGTTGAGACTTACACAACTGAAGCCAAATCTATCCTAGACTTGGGCTGTGGTACGGGTTATCATGCCGCTCTTTTAGCACAGAAAGGGTATTCTGTACATGGTGTTGATCTCAGTGCTGAAATGTTAGAGCAGGCTAAAACTCGCATTGAAGATGAAACAATAGCTTCTAATCTGAGTTTTTCTCAAGGAAATATTTGTGAAATCCGTTTAAATCGTCAGTTTAATGTTGTTCTTGCTCTATTTCATGTGGTTAACTATCAAACGACCAATCAAAATTTACTGGCAACGTTTGCAACGGTTAAAAACCATTTAAAAGCTGGGGGGATTTTTATTTGTGATGTGTCCTATGGGCCTTACGTACTGGGGGAATTTAAGAGTCGGCCTACAGCATCAATATTGCGTTTAGAGGATAATTCCAATGGCAACGAAGTAACCTAATATTAGTGAACTAAATTTTTTAACCCATGAAAATATAGTGGAAGTTACTCACAATTTATGGGTAACAAATCAAGAAAATCAACTTCTAGAGAATTCACGGGAAACACATCCTCAGCGCTATCTTTTCAAGCCTGAAGTTGAATTGTTGGCTGATGCTTGTGAACTAACTGTTCTTGATGCGATGCCCTGGCTTGAACAACGTCCTTTGACAAACATTCCTTGTCCTTCAGTTTGTTTTGTTATTGGGCATAAAACAACCCATTCAGCTTAAATTCTGCTAAAAAAATCCAACTTACCTTATTCTCTGAAACCACACAAGCCATGAATACGATTCAAGATGCCAAGACCGAAAATTACTCAATCTTAAATCAGTCAATTCTAAGACCTCTCAAACTGAATAATATCCTATTATGATAAGATTTTGCGTTCTCCTTTGTTTGGAATGTCAGCAGAGGAGTCTCTATATTGGCTAGAGAAATGTTTATGTCAAGAGCATCAGGGCTTCGATGTACAAGTTAAGTATCATCAAAAAATGCTGAAGAATATGTTACGTTTGACCGATAGTTTGGATTATCTATGGCCAGTTAACCGTGAAATGCGGCTCATGAAAGCTGGGGGGTCAATTGAACGGGCGATCACCAATAACATTAAAGCTTTTCTTCAATTTAAAGAAACTGTAACCGTATTAAATTAGAAAAACCGCAGTGAGGAATTTGAATGGAACCCATCGCAATTATTGGTCTTGCTTGCCGCTTTCCAGGGGCTGACAATCCAGAAGCTTTCTGGCAACTCATGCGAAATGGGGTGGATGCGATCGCCGATATTCCTCCTGAACGTTGGGATATTGAGCGTTTCTACGATCCCACACCTGCCACTGCCAAGAAGATGTATAGTCGCCAGGGCGGTTTTCTAAAAAATGTCGATCAATTTGACCCTCAATTTTTCCGAATTTCTCCCCTAGAAGCCACCTATCTAGATCCTCAACAAAGACTGCTACTGGAAGTCACCTGGGAAGCCTTAGAAAATGCTGCAATTGTGCCTGAAACCTTAGCTGGTAGCCAATCAGGGGTTTTTATTGGTATCAGTGATGTGGATTATCATCGTTTGGCTTATCAAAGTCCTACTAACTTGACCGCCTATGTGGGTACAGGCAACAGCACCAGTATTGCGGCTAACCGTTTATCATATCTGTTTGATTTGCGTGGCCCCAGTTTGGCCGTAGATACCGCTTGCTCTTCTTCCCTCGTCGCCGTTCACTTGGCCTGTCAGAGTTTGCAAAATCAAGAATCGAACCTTTGCTTAGTGGGGGCAGTTAATCTCATTTTGTCGCCAGAGACAACCGTTGTTTTTTCCCAAGCGAGAATGATGGCCCCCGACAGTCGTTGTAAAACCTTTGACGCGAGGGCCGATGGTTATGTGCGCTCGGAAGGCTGTGGAGTAGTCGTACTTAAACGTCTTAGGGATGCCATTCAGGACGGCGATCGCATTTTAGCAGTGATTGAAGGTTCGGCGGTGAATCAGGATGGTTTAAGTAATGGACTCACGGCCCCTAATGGCCCTGCTCAACAGGCGGTGATTCGTCAGTCCCTGGCAAATGCCCAGGTAAAACCGGCCCAGATTAGCTATGTCGAAGCCCATGGCACGGGGACAGAATTGGGGGATCCGATCGAAGTTAAATCTCTGAAAGCGGTTTTGGGTGAAAAGCGATCGCTCGATCAAACCTGTTGGCTCGGTTCTGTGAAAACCAACATTGGTCATTTAGAAGCGGCGGCGGGAATGGCGGGTCTGATTAAAGTCGTTCTCTGCCTACAACACCAAGAAATTCCCCCTAATCTCCATTTTGAAACCCTTAATCCCTATATTTCCCTAGCTGACACAGCTTTTGCGATTCCTACTCAGTGTCAACCCTGGCGGATCAAACCCCCTAAGCCTGGTGAAAACGGTGTCGAACGACGTTTAGCAGGACTCAGTTCCTTTGGGTTTGGGGGGACAAATTCCCATCTGATTCTCAGCGAAGCTCCTGTCACGGTTAAAAATAATCAACAAAATGGGCAGACGCGGATGGAACGTCCCTGGCATTTGCTGACTTTATCGGCCAAGAATGAAGAAGCCTTAAAAGCTTCAGCCCATCGTTATCAAAAGTATTTAGTTGATCATCCTGAAATTTCTCTCACTGATGTTTGTTTTACGGCCAATAATCGGCGATCGCACTTTAATCATCGTTTAGGAGTAGTGGCTAGAGATCGCTTAGAAATGTTGCAGAAGTTAGAGAACTTTAGTAACCAAGAAAGGATGAGAGAACCGAAGAATATTAACAAAAAGAAAAAACCTAAACTTGTTTTTCTATTTGCCGGTCAAGGTTCTCAATATGTAGGTATGGGTCGTCAACTGTACGAAACCCAACCCATCTTTCGCCAAACCTTGGATCGCTGTGCTGAAATCCTGCGACCCCATTTAGATCAACCCCTCTTAGAAATTCTTTATCCTGCTGACCCAGAAGCCGAAACAGCGAGTTTTTACCTAGAGCAGACCGCCTATACCCAACCCACTTTATTCGCCTTCGAGTATGCCCTAGCACAGTTATGGCGTTCCTGGGGAATAGAACCAGCGGCAGTAATTGGTCATAGTGTCGGTGAATATGTGGCGGCTACTGTTGCCGGAGCCTTAAGCTTAGAAGACGGATTAACGCTAATTGCCAAGCGAGGAAAACTGATGCAGTCTCTCCCTAAAGAAGGGACAATGATCGCCGTTTTTGCCGCAGAAGAGCGGGTTAAAGCTGTTATTGAGCCTTATACAAACGAAGTAGCGATCGCTGCTATTAATGGCCCAGAAAATCTTGTTATTTCAGGAAAAGCAACGATTATTGCTCAAATTATCCTTCATTTAACGGCAGCAGGAATAGAAAACCGTCCACTAAAAGTTTCCCATGCTTTTCACTCGCCTTTGATGGAACCGATTTTGGATTCTTTAGAACAGGAAGCTGCTGCTATTTCCTCCCTACCTCTGCAAATTCCCTTAGTTGCTAATTTAACGGGGGAAGTTTTACCAGAAGGAGCAATCATTGACGCTCGTTACTGGCGAGATCAGGCACGCAACCCTGTACAATTTTATGGGAGTATCCAAACGCTGATCGAGCAGAAATTCAGTCTTTTTTTAGAAGTCAGTCCGAAACCGACTTTATCTCGATTGGGTCAACAATGTTGTCCAGAAAAATCAGCCACCTGGCTATTTTCCCTCGCCCCTCCTCAAGAAGATGAACAAAGCCTGCTAAATAGTTTGGCGATTCTCTATGATTGTCAAGGGGCAAAAATAAACTGGGAAGGTTTTAATCAAAATTATCCCCACAATTTACTGGCTCTACCGACCTATCCTTTTCAACGTCAAAGCTATTGGCTTGAAACCGTTAAACCGACTTCTGAAGAAACAACCATGACGACCAATGCCACTAATGTCCAAGCTATCTCCAGCAATCAAAAACAACAGGAGATTCTAATCACATTGCAAACCCTAGTGGGAAATTTACTGCAATTGTCCCCTGCTGATGTCAATGTTCATACGCCTTTTTTGGAGATGGGGGCAGATTCCATAGTCATGGTTGAGGCGGTCAGACGGATTGAGAATACCTATAACGTTAAAATTGCTATGCGTCAGTTATTTGAGGAGTTATCTACTTTAGATGCTTTAGCAACCTATTTAGCTCAAAATCCGGCTAATGATGTCCAGAATACTCAAATTAATACCGAGGTGTTTTCTGCGCCCATTGCCTGTTCAAATAACCAATCGCCCAATGTCAGGCTGAGTTCTAATAGCAACGGCTTTCAAGGTCAAACGGCTTCTCCAAAGTTTTCGGCGATCGCCGCCAATATCACAGTTTCTCAAGAGCCTGTAGCACAGCCAAGGGTTCTGGCAGCATCAGGTTCAAGCGTTCCTAGTTCTGCCCTGGAAAATATTATGGGTCAACAGTTACAACTGATGGCCAAACAGTTAGAGGTCTTGCAAACGGCCAATTTTGCCCCGACTATCCCCATCAGCAAGGAAAATCCCCCCTCTGCGGTTGATCAAAATAGAGCCAACGGGATTAATCAGAAGTTGATTCCCCCCCAGCAATTAGCGGCGAACCTAGGGCCAATAGCCAGTCGCACCCGTCAAACCAGTAATCAAGCTTCTGCTCCCCAACCGACAGTAACAGCCACTCCCTGGGGGCCGAAAAAACCACCCACAGGTGGATTAACTCCCCAACAACAGCAACATCTAGACGCATTAATTGCTCGCTTTACGGAACGTACCAAAACCTCTAAGCAAATTGTGCAACGTGATCGCCCGCGTTTAGCAGATAGTCGAGCCTCGGTCGGATTCCGTATGTCCATTAAAGAGATGCTCTATCCCATTGTGGCCCAACGTTCTCAAGGATCAAGAATTTGGGATGTGGACGGTAATGAATATATTGATATGACGATGGGGCAAGGGGTAACGCTGTTTGGGCATCAACCAGACTTCATTATGTCGGCCCTACAAAGCCAACTCACTGAAGGCATTCATCTCAATCCGCGATCGCCAATTGTGGGAGAAGTGGCCGCCTTAATTTGTGAACTAACAGGAGCCGAACGAGCTTGTTTTTGCAACTCTGGAACCGAAGCCGTAATGGCCGCTATCCGTATCGCCAGGGCAACAACAGGTCGGAGTAAAATTGCCCTCTTTGAAGGCTCCTATCATGGCCATGCGGACGGAACCCTTTTTAGGAACCAAATTATTGATAACCAACTCCACTCTTTTCCCCTAGCTCTAGGCGTTCCCCCCAGCCTTAGTTCCGATGTGGTGGTATTGGACTATGGCAGTGCAGAGGCTCTGGACTATTTACAAACCCAGGGACAGGATTTAGCGGCGGTCTTAGTAGAACCGGTTCAAAGTGGCAATCCTCTACTACAACCCAAGCAATTTCTCCAAAGTCTGCGACAAATTACCAGTCAGATGGGCATTGCTCTAATTTTTGATGAAATGATTACGGGTTTTCGCTCACATCCAGGGGGAGCGCAAGCTTTATTTGGAGTACAGGCGGATATTGCCACCTATGGCAAAGTCGTTGCGGGGGGAATGCCCATTGGGGTCATAGCGGGTAAGGCCGATTATCTGGACGGCATTGACGGGGGAATGTGGCGTTATGGCGATAAATCCTATCCTGGGGTGGACAGAACCTTTTTTGGCGGAACCTTTAATCAGTATCCCTTAGCAATGAGGACGGCTAGGGCTGTCCTGACCCATTTAAAGGAGCAGGGGCCAGGTCTGCAACAACAATTAACTGAACGCACCGCCGCCTTAGCCGATACCCTCAATCGCTATTTTGAAGCAGAAGACGTTCCTATTAAAATCGAACAGTTTAGTTCTTTCTTCCGTTTTGCGCTGGCGGGGAATTTGGATTTACTGTTCTATCACATGGTGGAAAAAGGTATTTATGTCTGGGAATGGCGTAAACATTTTCTTTCAACAGCCCATACGGAAGCCGATCTTGCCCAATTTGTCCAAGCGGTTAAGGATAGCGTTGTAGAATTGCGTCAAGGAGGTTTTATCCCCGCAAAAAAGCCTTCCTGGTCAGTGCCAACGCCTCAAGTTGATCCCCCCCTAACCCCCCTTGATAAGGGGGGGGATGTTGATGTCGCTCTTGATCAGGGAGGAAATTCTCGTTCTGTTAGGGACAGTCAGTTAGGGAAAGGGAGCGGGTCTCAAGACCAAAAAACGATACAGTTTAGCCTCTACTACTTTGGTAGCTATGAAGCAGAATTTAACCCGAATAAATATAACTTACTGTTTGAAGGAGCTAAATTTGGCGATCGCGCTGGTTTTACAGCCCTTTGGATTCCTGAACGTCATTTCCACGCTTTTGGGGGTTTTTCTCCCAATCCTTCGGTTTTGGCGGCGGCTTTAGCGCGGGAAACCAAACAGATTCAACTGCGATCAGGCAGTGTGGTTTTACCGCTACACAATTCCATCCGAGTCGCCGAAGAATGGGCAGTGGTGGACAATCTTTCCCAGGGCCGCGTTGGTATTGCTTTTGCATCGGGTTGGCATTCCCAGGATTTTGTCTTGGCTCCCCAGTCCTTTGGCCAACATCGGGAATTGATGTTCCAAGAAATTGAAACCGTCCAGAGACTTTGGCGAGGAGAAGCGATCGCCGTGCCAGACGGAAAGGGTCAAATGGTAGAGGTTAAAACCTATCCCCAACCGATGCAGTCCCAATTACCCACCTGGATCACTATTGTCAATAATCCCGATACCTATATCAGAGCAGGGGCGATCGGCGCTAATATCCTCACCAATCTGATGGGGCAAAGCGTGGAAGATTTAGCCCGTAATATTGCGCTATATCGTCAATCTTTGGCAGAGCATGGTTATAATCCCGCGTCGGGAACGGTGACAGTTCTCCTGCATACTTTTGTTGGCAATGATTTAGAGCAAGTTCGAGAACAGGCCCGCCAACCCTTTGGGCAATACCTCACCTCCTCTGTTGGACTCTTGCAGAACATGGTCAAGAGCCAGGGCATGAAAGTGGATTTTGAACAATTAAGAGACGAAGATCGGGACTTTCTCCTCGCTTCTGCCTATAAACGCTATACAGAAACCAGTGCTTTAATTGGCACACCCGAAACCTGCCGTCAAATTATTGATCATTTGCAGTCCATCGGTGTGGATGAAGTGGCTTGTTTTATTGATTTTGGGGTAGATGAACAAACAGTTTTGGCCAACTTACCCCATCTCCAGTCCCTAAAAGACTTGTATCAACCTCATCTCCCCCCTTATCAAGGGGGGTTAGGGGGGGATCAATCCCCTTATCAAGGGGGGTTAGGGAGTGATCAAGTCCCTCTCACCGAAGCCCAACGACAACTGTGGATTTTGGCCCAATTAGGAGACAACGGCTCGACTGCCTATAATCAATCAGTGACATTGCAATTAAGCGGCCCGTTAAATCCCGTTGCGATGACCCGGGCGATTCAACAAATCAGCGATCGCCATGAAGCGTTACGAACCAAAATTAATGCCCAGGGAGATAGTCAAGAAATCCTGCCCCAGGTCGAGATTAACTGCCCTATCTTAGACTTCAGTGCTGACCAAGCTTCGGCTCAACAGCAAGCAGAACAATGGTTAAAAGCGGAAAGTGAAAAACCCTTTGATTTGAGCCAGGGTTCTCTCGTGCGTTGGTATATACTCAAATTAGAACCTGAATCGCATTTATTAGTATTAACAACCCATCATATCATTGCTGACGGTTGGTCAATGGGAGTAATCCTTCGGGAATTAGGAGAGTTATATTCAGCCAAATGTCAGGGTGTTACGGCTAATCTTAAAACCCCTAAACAGTTTCGAGAATTGATTGAATGGCAAAGCCAGCCCAGCCAAGGGGAAGAACTGAAAAAACAGCAGGACTATTGGTTAGCTACCCTGGTCAATCCCCCTATTTTGAACTTACCCACTGACAAACCTCGTCCAGCTTTACCCAGTTACCAAGCCAATCGTCGAAGTCTAACTTTAGATAGCCAATTTACAGAAAAACTAAAGCAATTTAGTCGTAAACAGGGCTGTACCTTGCTGATGACCCTGTTATCGGTTTATAACATTCTCGTTCATCGTTTGACGGGGCAGGATGATATTTTGGTGGGTCTGCCAGCGTCTGGACGGGGGCTTTTAGATAGTGAAGGTATGGTTGGTTACTGTACCCATTTTTTACCCATTCGTAGTCAATTTACAGGGAATCCCACTTTTGCTGATTATCTCAAACAAATGCGGGGGATTTTGTTGTCGGCTTATGAACATCAGGACTACCCCTTTGCTCTCTTGCTCAATCAGTTAGATTTACCGCGTAATACCAGTCGCTCTCCTTTAATTGATGTCAGTTTCAATTTAGAACCAGTCATTAATTTACCCAAAATGAGAGAATTAGAGGTTAGCTTACTGCCTCAAAAGATTAGTTTTAAGGATCGAGATTTGCATTGGAATGTGACAGAAATGGGCGGAGAAGCTCTAATTGACTGTGACTATAATACAGATTTATTTAAAGATGAAACGATTCAGCGTTGGTTGGGTCATTTCCAAACCTTACTTGAGGCAGTTATTAATGATCCGCGACAAAATTTGCGGGAATTGCCCTTATTAAGTCCTGCTGAACGACAACAGTTATTAATGGATTGGAATAATACTAAGACAAACTATCCCCAAGATCAGTGTATTCATCAATTATTTGAAGCGCAAGTTGAACGGACTCCTGATGCGATCGCCGTCGTCTTTGAAAACCAACAGTTGACATACACTGAGTTAAATGGTCGCGCTAATCAGTTAGCCCATTATTTACAAAGTTTTGGAGTTGGGCCAGAGGTCGTAGTCGGCATTTCCGTAGAACGTTCTTTGGAAATGATTGTGGGATTATTAGGGATTCTCAAGGCAGGGGGAGCTTATCTGCCTCTTGATCCAGACTATCCCAATGAACGTCTTCAGTTCATGTTAGAGGATAGTCAAGTTTCTCTCCTCTTAACGCAACAGCACTTACTGGCATCCTTTCCTCAGTCTTCAGAGACGGCTACTCCCAAGATTATTTGTTTGGATAGCGATTACCAAATTATTTCCCAGGCAAAGAATGTTAATCCCGAAAGTTCAGTCACAACGAGTAATCTTGCCTATGTAATTTATACCTCTGGTTCGACAGGTAAACCGAAGGGCGTGATGAATAATCATGTTGCTATTAGTAATAAATTGTTATGGGTACAAGACACTTATCCTCTAACCACAGAAGACTGTATTTTACAAAAAACCCCCTTTAGTTTTGATGTTTCAGTGTGGGAATTATTCTGGCCCCTACTAAACGGAGCACGTTTGGTTTTTGCCAAGCCGAATGGCCATAAAGATGCCAGTTACTTAGTCAATCTGATTCAAGAGCAACAAGTAACAACGCTACATTTTGTGTCTTCTATGCTACAGCTTTTTCTGACAGAAAAAGACGTAGAAAAATGTAATAGTCTTAAACGAGTCATTTGTAGTGGTGAAGCCCTTTCTTTAGAGCTTCAAGAACGTTTTTTTGCTCGTTTAGTCTGTGAATTACACAATCTTTATGGACCGACAGAAGCCGCTATTCATGTCACATTTTGGCAATGTCAATCAGATAGCAATTTGAAAACAGTACCCATTGGTCGGCCGATCGCTAATATCCAAATTTACATTTTAGACTCTCATCTTCAGCCAGTACCTATTGGAGTAATCGGAGAATTGCACATTGGTGGGGTTGGTTTGGCGCGAGGGTATTTAAACAAACCTGAGTTAACGGCTGAAAAATTTATTCCTAATCCGTTTGCTTCCCTTGATCCCCCCCTAACCCCCCTTGATAAGGGGGGAGAGCAACCATCAAAATTGTATAAAACGGGAGATTTAGCTCGTTATTTACCCGATGGTGATATTGAATATCTGGGACGCATTGATAATCAAGTCAAAATTCGCGGTTTTCGGATTGAATTAGGGGAAATTGAAGCAGTTTTGCTTTCCCATCCCCAGGTACGAGAAGCGGTGGTTTTGGTGAATGAAAGCGATCGTCCTGAAGATCGGGCTTTGGTTGCTTATATTGTTCTTAATGATCCGACTTGTGCAACACAATCATTACGGGAGTTTGTTAAACGGCAGCTTCCTGACTATATGATCCCAGCTTATTGGCTGATCCTTGACAATTTACCGTTAACCAGCAATGGCAAAATTGATCGCCGTGCGTTACCGTTGCCCAATCCAGAGTTAAATCGTTCGATAGACTATGTAGCTCCAGACAATCCGACCCAAACTGCGATCGCTGCTATTTTTGGTCAAGTTTTAAAACTGGAAAAAGTGGGAATTAATGATAACTTCTTTGAGATTGGTGGTAATTCTTTGCAAGCCACTCAAGTTATTTCAAGGTTACGAGAAAGTTTTGCCCTAGAGTTGCCCTTGCGTCGCCTGTTTGAACAACCGACTGTGGCGGATTTGGCTTTAGCCGTAACGGACATTCATGCCACTTTACAAAAATTACAAACCCCTATTGAGTCTTTATTAGGCGATCGCGAGGAAATTGAACTATGAAATCTATTGAAACGTTTTTGTCAGATTTAGCCAATCAAGATATTAAACTCTGGATGGACGGCGATCGCCTGCGTTGTAATGCACCCCAGGGCCTATTAACCCCAGAGATTCAAACAGAACTGAAAAACCGTAAAGCAGAAATCATTCACTTTCTCAATCAACTGGGTTCAGAGGAGCAAATTAATCCTAGAACGATTCTTCCCATTCCTCGTGATGGCCAATTACCCCTCTCCTTTGCCCAGTCGCGACTCTGGTTCTTGTATCAATTAGAAGGAGCCACGGGAACCTATAACATGACAGGGGCCTTGAGTTTAAGCGGGCCTCTTCAGGTCGAAGCTCTCAAACAAGCTCTAGGAGCAATAATCCAACGTCACGAGCCATTGCGTACCAGTTTCCAAACGGTTGACGGGGTTCCAGTGCAGGTGATTGATCCCCATCCTGTTTGGGAATTGGCGATGGTTGATTTGGCAGGAAAGGAGACAGAAGCAGAAAAATTGGCCTATCGGGAATCCCAAACCCCCTTTGATTTAACTAAGAGTCCTTTGTTGAGGGTAACGCTCCTCAAATTGCAGCCAGAAAAGCATATTTTATTAATTAATATGCACCATATTATTTCTGATGGCTGGTCTATTGGTGTTTTTGTGCGTGAATTGTCCCATCTCTATGGGGCTTTTGTTGCGGGTAAAGAAGCAACTTTACCGACTTTACCGATTCAATATGCGGATTTTGCTGTTTGGCAGCGACAGTGGTTACAGGGTAAGGTTTTAGGGACTCAATTAGAATATTGGAAGCGACAATTAGCGGATGCCCCTCCTCTGCTGGAACTACCCACTGATCGCCTTCGTCCCGCGATTCAAACTTTTCAAGGCAAGACAGAAAGATTTGAGCTAGATAATAAGCTGACCCAAGAATTAAAGGCGTTAAGTCAACAATCGGGTTGTACTTTATTTATGACTTTGTTGGCCGCTTTTGGGGTGGTTTTATCCCGTTACAGTGGCCAGACGGATATCGTCATTGGTTCGGCGATCGCTAATCGTAATCGTCGAGAAATTGAGGGATTAATTGGCTTTTTTGTTAACACTTTGGCGTTGAGGTTAGATTTATCGGAAAAACCCAGCTTTGCCGCTTTCTTAAAACAAGTACAAACGGTGACTCAAGATGCCTATGAGCATCAAGATTTGCCCTTTGAAATGTTAGTGGAAGAATTACAGCTAGAGCGCAAATTAGACCGTAATCCTCTTGTTCAGGTGGGGTTTATTCTACAAAATGCGGCCAATGAAGCTTGGAAGTTACCCGGTTTAACGATTGAAGAAATGTCCTGGGAACTCGATTCTGCTCGTTTGGATCTAGAGGTTCATTTATCAGAAGTTAATGACGGACTAACTGGACTTTGCTGTTACAATATTGACCTATTTGATGGCTCAACGATCGCCCGTCTATTGGAACATTTCCAGAATATTCTCAGGGCGATTATTGCCAACCCTCAAGAGTCAGTAAATTTATTACCTTTGTTGTCGGAACCGGAACAAAAGCAACTTTTAGTTGATTGGAATCTTTGAGGAGCAATCATTAACCTACAGTGAATTAAATTGTCTAGCCAATCAGTTAGCCCATTATTTACAAAAATCAGGAGTAAAACCAGATGAATTAGTAGGGATTTGTCTAGAACGTTCTTTAGACATGATTGTAGGATTATTGGCTATTCTTAAAGTCGGCGGAGCTTATGTTCCTATTGACCCAGATTATCCCCAAGAACGCATTAGCTTTATGCTCCAAGATACCCAGGTTAAAGTAATATTAACCTGTGAATCTTTACAGACTTCTCTGCCAAATCATCAGTCCATTGTTGTCTGCTTAGATAAAGATTGGCAACAAATTAATCAAGCAAGTCAGGAGAATCTGAA
>SFCA01000140.1:0-67458 GCA_007095475.1 Microcystis aeruginosa Ma_QC_C_20070703_M131
CTCATGAAGCTGGCGATCGCTGACTAGAGTGTGACACTTCATAATTCTTAGTAATCGCTAAAAGTCTTACTAGACAAGGGCTAGAGCAACTTTTGATTTCAACTACTAGGGTGCGGAATCTGGGATCTAAATTACTGGTTCAGATTGCAGGGGAGCAGGGAGCAGGGAGATGGGAGATGGGAGTGGGGGAGAGAGAAGATGGGAGAGGGGAGAGGGGAGCTTTTTTCAGTGAACAGTGAACAGTAAACAGTGATCAGTGAACTGAAAACTCACCTCTGATAACTGTTAAACCCCCCAAACCCGATCGCCAGAGTCGCTAAAAGACCACTTCGGTAATCACACCCTTAATCGCCCCGAAGCGAGAGCGAGAACCTAAGACAATTCGGTACAATATTGTCAACAAGCATTAAGCGATTTAAACTATCGATCGAAGGTAAAAGTCCCGAAGTTATCGAAATCTAGGGGGAGACAAAAACAAGCATGGGTAGAGTAGTAGGCATTGATCTAGGGACAACTAACTCCGTCGTCGCCGTGATGGAAGGCGGAAAGCCAGTGGTCATCGCCAACTCGGAGGGCATGAGAACCACCCCTTCTGTGGTCGGTTTTAATAAAGATGGGGAGTTAGTGGTCGGTCAAATGGCCCGGCGACAAGGGGTACTTAATCCCCAAAACACCTACTATGCAATCAAACGCTACATAGGTCGTCGCTACTCGGAATTAAACCCCGAATCGAAGCGCGTCCCCTACACCATCCGCCGGGATGAGATGGGCAATATCAAGATTAAATGCCCCCGTCTGCAAAAAGAATTCGCCCCCGAAGAAATTTCCGCCCTAGTTTTACGCCGATTAGCCGAAGAAGCCAGCCGTTATCTAGGGGAAGAAGTCACCGGGGCCGTAATCACTGTCCCCGCCTATTTTAACGACTCCCAACGTCAAGCCACCCGGGATGCGGGCCGAATTGCGGGGTTAGAAGTGCTACGGATTCTCAACGAACCCACCGCCGCTGCCCTGGCCTACGGTCTTGATGAACAGGAAAGCAAGAAAATCCTCGTTTTTGACCTGGGGGGCGGTACTTTTGATGTTTCTATCCTAGAAGTGGGTGACGGCGTTTTTGAGGTGAAAGCCACCAGTGGCGACACCCAATTAGGCGGTAATGATTTCGATAAAAGAATCGTCGATTGGTTAGCCAATCAATTTTTGGAACAGGAAGGCGTGGAGCTGCGCCAAGACCGGCAAGCCTTACAAAGACTCACAGAAGCGGCAGAAAAAGCCAAAATTGAACTGTCTGGGGTCAGCGTCACCGATATTAATCTGCCCTTTATCATCGCCACGGAAGACGGGCCAAAACACATCGAAACTCGCCTGAGTCGCGCCCAATTTGAGGAATTATGCGGCGATTTAATCAGTCGTCTCCGTCGTCCTCTCAAACGCGCCCTTTCCGATGCCGGTTTGTCCCCCGTCCAACTAGATGAAGTGGTACTGGTGGGCGGCGGCACGCGGATGCCGGTGGTGAAGGATTTAGTGGGGAGTTTTATCGATAGGGAACCCAATCAAAATGTTAACCCTGATGAGGTTGTAGCGGTCGGGGCGGCTATTCAAGCGGGAATTTTGGGCGGCGAGGTCAAAGACGTGCTGCTCCTCGATGTTACCCCTTTATCCCTGGGTTTAGAAACCATCGGCGGTGTGATGAAAAAGTTAATCCCCCGCAATACCACTATTCCCGTTCGCAGATCTGACCTTTTTTCCACTTCCGAAAATAATCAAACTGTGGTGGAAATCCACGTTTTGCAGGGGGAAAGGGAAATGGCCAGCGATAATAAATCCCTGGGACGTTTTAAATTAACTGGTATCCCCCCCGCACCCCGGGGTATTCCCCAAGTGCAGGTGTCCCTCGATATCGATGCTAACGGGATTCTACAAGTCACCGCTAGGGATAAAATGACCGGACGGGAGCAAAGTGTCACCATTCAAGGCGCTTCTACCCTCAGCGAAGGGGAAATTAACCGCATGATCGGCGATGCTGCCCGATTTGCCGAAGCAGATCGTACCCGTCGCGAAAAGGTCGATAAACGCAATCGCGCCCGCTCTCTAGTGGATCAAGCCCAACGACGCTTAAAAGATGTTACTCTCGATTTTGGTAATGAGTTTACCCGTTCCTATCGTCGTCAAATTGAGTCTTTGAGTACGGAAATTATCGACGCTTTGGAGAAAAATGATGACCGTCGCATTGATCGCGCCCAGGCGGACCTACAGGATGTTATCTATGAATTAAATCGCGAGGTACGGCTACAATACGACGAGGAAGACGAGGGCTTTTTTAGCGCTATTCGCAAGACTTTTACCGGGGATAAGGAAGATGAGCTTCCATCTGAACCGCGTCGCGATCGTTATCGTCAGGATTATCGTCCCAGTACACCGGGTTATCAAAGTGATTATCGACCCAATTATTCGGCTAATCAAGATAGTTATCGCCCCCGCAATCAGGACAATTACGACAATGGCCGCGATAGCGATTGGTCAAGTTCCCCCCGTTCGGAGGAAAAAAGTTATAACAATAGTAAAAGTAACCGCAGCGGCGGCAATCGTTCCCGCAATATTCCCCCCCAAAATAACTGGGATGATGACGATGATGATTGGTTTTAATCAGTGATCGGTAAACAGTGAAAAGACAGTGGGAAACTACTATTTAATACTGCTCGCTTAATACATACTGCTCACTTAAAACTCAAATCTGATAACTGATGACTGATGACTGATGACTGATAACTGATAACTGATAACTGATAACTGATAACTGATAACTGAATATATGCCACAATTAGTTAATTATTATGATGTTTTAGGAGTATCTCGCACGGCTACTGGTGATGAGATCAAAAAGGCTTTTCGACGACTAGCACGCCAATATCATCCTGATGTTAATCCAGGGGATAAATCGGCCGAAGAAAAGTTTAAAGATATTAATGAAGCTTATGATGTTCTCTCCGATGAAGAAAAACGTGTTGAGTATAATCGTTCCTTGACGGGGATTAAGCGCCGCGGGATACGTCCGGGGGAAAAAGCCAATAGTAACGGGAATGGAAAAATCCCCCGTACAGAACAGGATTTATGGAAGTTTAGAGATTTTAATAACCTTAATACTAAGCGTGCTAAAATTGCCTCCTCTCCCCGTTTAACTCGTCGAGATGTGGAAGCAAAATTAACTTTACCTTTAGAGAAAGCCTATCAAGGTGGCAGACAAAGAATTCGTCTGGAAGATGGTAGATCAATAGAGGTAGATATGCCGGCAGCCATGATCGATGGGCAGAAAATTCGTCTCAAAGGTCAGGGTATTGAAGGAGGTGATTTATATTTAAAAATAACTATCGCTAGGCATCCCTTTTTTAAGATTCAAGGTTCCGATATTGTCTGTCAAGTACCGATTACTCCTAGCGAGGCAATTGTGGGCGGTTTTGTGGAAATTCCCACCATTGACGGGTTAGTTAAAATGATGATTCCTAAGGGAGTTAAAAGCGGTCAAAGATTACGTTTAGCTAATAAAGGTTATCCCACTTCCCAAGGAGAAAGGGGCGATCAATTAGTGGAAATTCTCTTAGTTAATCCTCCCAATCCTAGCCCCGAAGAATTAGAACTTTATCAAAAAATACGGGCGATCGAAACTTTTAATCCTCGCCAAGGTTTATAAAGATTATGCTAGGTGGGTTACGGTCTATTTTTTATTGATCAGAAGTCGGTTATCAGT
Source organism: Microcystis aeruginosa Ma_QC_C_20070703_M131 (assembly GCA_007095475.1). Taxonomy (GTDB): domain Bacteria; phylum Cyanobacteriota; class Cyanobacteriia; order Cyanobacteriales; family Microcystaceae; genus Microcystis; species Microcystis aeruginosa_I. The sequence continues at coordinate 3,743 of SFCA01000140.1, forward strand.
ATTCAGTATTCAGTAGTTAGTATTCAGAAGACAGCTTTTTCTCCCTGCTCCCCCGCAACGGCTCGACTGAGCTTCGCCGAACGTCGCGCACGAAGTGGTCCCTCCACTGATAACTGATAACTGAAAAATACCCTTAATTCCTGTCTTTTTATGACAAATATAATTGATACAATTAAACCTTTTTATCCTCTAGCTTTCAAGGCTATTCGGGGCAATTTAGAGGGAACACAAAAACAATTATTAAATACTCTGCAAAAAATCGATCGCTCGCGACAGGGATTTTGGGGACAATGGTTAATCTCCCAATTATCAGAATCCCTCAGTTTTAGCGATTCTCGCCTATCGCAAAGCCTCTGGGGGTTAAATTTCCCCAATCCCGTCGGATTAGCGGCAGGATTCGATAAAGACGGTTTAGGGGCAGGACTTTGGCATAATTTCGGCTTTGGTTTTGCCGAGGTGGGTGCTGTCACCCTAGAAGGGCAACCGGGCAACCCAAAACCGAGATTATTTCGTTTACCAGAAGATTTGGCGGGATTAAACCGTATGGGGGCAAATAACCGCGGTGCGCCAGTTCTAGCGGCAACTCTCCAGCAATCTTGGCAACGACAACCCCGACAGATTCCCATCGGTATTAACCTCTGTAAATCGAAAAATACGCCCCTAGAAAAGGCTCCAGAGGACTATTTAGGCAGTTTTCGCTATTTATTCCCCCATGCTGATTATTTTGTCGTTAATGTTAGTTCTCCCAATACTCCCGGTTTGCGTTCCCTGCAAAGTGGGGAACAACTCGATAAAATCCTCGACATTTTACAAACAGAAAATCAAGGCAGAAAACCCCTATTAGTGAAAATTTCTCCCGATTTAGAATGGGAAGATATTAGAACAATTATTGAGTTAGCTTTCTCCTATCAATTAGCTGGAATTGTCGCTACTAATACCACCACTAAACGCACGGGATTAAAAACCACAATTCTGCCTGAAACTGGTAAACCAATCACTGAAGAAGCAGGGGGAATTAGTGGGCAACCTTTGCGGGAACGTTCCACGGAAGTTATCCGTTTTATCTATCAGCAAACCCAAGGCAATTTACCGATAATTGGAGTGGGAGGCATTTTTTCTCTCGATGATGCTTGGGAAAAAATTACCGCCGGTGCGAGTTTATTACAGATTTATACCGGTTGGTTATATCAGGGTCCTTGGCTAGTATCAAATATTTTACAAGGATTAACAGAAAAACTAGAGGTCAATGGGTTGACTAACATTAATCAAGCGGTGGGTTGGCAAGCTAACCAAGAATGAGCCAATTTTCTCTGGTAATTAGCAATAATTTCGGAAAAATTAGCTAAAATGTTATCTGTTCCCTTTGGGGATAAGATAAGATAATTAAGATAACTACAATAGGACTGATCTAGAGACTATAGCTAGATAAAAATCGATCGCCAAGTATTGAACTTCTTAACCAAACCATAATTCTATGTCAAAAAAATCATTTTTACCCGGTTGTTTAGTCGTCTTAGGACTAACAGCAGTAACCGCAGGAGGTGTCTATCTTTATCTGCGGGGACAACTACCTTGGCAAAGATTCACCCCCTTAGAATCGGCAAAAGTTATCCCAGAAACTGCCTTTGCTAGTAGTTTTGTCTCCACGGATGCAAAAGCTTGGTCAGTGTTAGCTAAATATGGTACACCAGAATCGCGAACTGCGGTTAGTCAAGGACTAGAAGAATTACAAAAAAATATCTTCACTGATAAGATTGATTATCAACGGGATATCGAACCTTGGATCGGTAGTATTAGCTTTGCTTTCCTTCCCGCAACTACCCCCGGACAATCGAAATTATTAACGGTTATCGGTATCAAAGATAAAATTAAAGCGTCGGAATTCCAGAAAAAACTAGGACAACAAGTTAATCGCAAAACTAGCACCAGTGACTACAAAGGTGTTAAAATTACTGCTATAGATTGGCAGGATAACACCACCATTTATATTGCCGTTGCGGGGGATTTTTTGTTGATATCCTACGATAAAAAGGTGTTAGAAGCGGCGATCGATACCTACCGAGGACAGCCATCTTTTAGCAGTAAACCGGAAGTGAGAAAACTGCTTTCCCAATCCCTCAACCTCCCCAATACCCTAGCGACAATTTATATCGATGATTATGCCGCAATCTTGGGACCAGATGCTAATTTATCTCCCCAAAGTCGGCAAGAATTAGCAAAAATTCAAGATGTTGTCGCAGGAGTGGGTGTCACCGATACGGGATTACAGTTACAAATGGTGGCTAAACTTGCTCCTGAAACTATTTCTAACCTACCTTCCCCCAGCAGAAATCAAGTTTTAAATTATTTACCCGGAGATACCATCGCACTTTGGAGTGGTAATAATCTTAAACAGGGATGGGAAGAAGCAGAAAAACAGTCCCAAACTAACCCAGAATTACAAGTTTTTCTGCGTCAGATCCGTGAGAATTTTCAGATGGCAACCCTTGACGCGGATAAAGAAGTTTTCAACTGGATGGATCGAGAATTTGCCTTTGGAATTATCCCCAACCAGCAAGCAGTGGGAGGGTTAGGTTTTGGGGGAATGATGATCTGGCAAACCGGCGATCAGAAAGCGGCAAAAATTACCCTCGATAAGTTAAATGAATTGGTGAAAACTGTTCCCTTTATCACCATAAAAAACAGTCAAATTTCTGGACAAGATGTGACTGAATGGAAAGCGGAAGAACAAGCTATTTTAACCTATGCTTGGCCTAATAATGATACCCTAAAAATGACCGTCGGAATTCCCTATCAACCGCAACCGAATCAACCGATTAGCAAAAGTGAGAATTTCCAAGCATCGATCGCAAATTTGCCTAAAAATAATCTCGGTTATTTTTTCATCGATGTGGAGCAAATTATCGCTAAAGCAGGGGGAATTAATAATCTTCCTGCCGGGGAATTAACCCCAGAAGCAAAGGCCTTTTTAGAATCGGTACGCGGGATCGGAATTACTGCCACTATGCCTGATAAAACCACCAGTAAAATTGATGTTTTATTTTCCCTGAAGCAAACTCCCTAAAAAGTAACCGACTAGATAAAGCGATCCACAGAGAATTATCTGACTATCGGCAGATTCTTGGATTGCTTTTTTTAGTCCTAAAAATACATCGGAACAAGTCTCTAGGTGAGATAATTCTGGACAAATTGAAGCCGCTAATTCCGCTAAGGTTTCAGGATTGGCACTGCTATGATCTGGGACAGGAACTAAATATAAACTATCGCCTTTTCTTAATAAAGCTTGGAATATTTCTCGATGATCTTTAGTCGATAAAATACCCATCACCCAGATAATTTTTGGAGCCTTTAAACTATCTACATACTGCCTTAAACCAATAGCAGCAGCGGGATTATGAGCGCCATCTATTAAAATTTCTCGCTGACACCAACTAACGGTTTGTAAACGTCCTAACCAGCGAGTTTTTGCCATTCCTTCTTGCACGACTTCATCGCTAATTTGCCAACCTTGCTGACGTAAAATATTAACAACAGCGATCGCTATAGCCGAATTAGTTAATTGAAAATCTCCCGCTAAGGATAAAGGGTATTCTAAACCTTGATATTTAGCCCGATTATCGGCAATTTTTTCGGCAGCTTCTACCCATACCGTCGGACAATTTAACAGCTTGATTTTCTCCCTAACTACCCCCTGCGCTGATTCTGGTAATTGTCCGATAACTGCGGGACAATTCGCTTTTAATATCCCCGCTTTCTCCCCGGCAATATCGGCAACCGTGGGACCTAAATTTTGCCAATGTTCCCGACTAATAGAAGTGATGACAGTAACTAAAGGTTGAGCGCAAACATTAGTCGCATCTAATCTTCCTCCTAAACCCACTTCCATCACGGCAATATCCACCTTTTCCTGAGCAAAATACAGCCAAGCAGCGGCAGTAATTACCTCAAATTGAGTAGGACTTTCCTGCTGGGGATCGATAAGCGATTGTATATATTTAAGCAGGTTTTCTAAAGTCGCGGTTTCAATATTTTCGCCATTAATAGAGATTCTTTCTGTCCAAGCAATTAAATGGGGAGAAATATAACGTCCGACTTTGTAACCGGCGGTACTGAGAATAGAGGATAGATAGGCACAAACCGAACCTTTGCCATTAGTTCCCGTGACATGAATAATCGGAATTTTATCTTGGGGATTGCCTAAAATCTCCAGCAGATTTTTTATTCTTTCTAAACCGAGATTGACCCCAAAACGCTGAAAAGGTTGCAGTAAAGAATCGATAGTCATGGTTGGCAAACTATAAATAAAGGAATCCGGGTAGGATTGATGCTCCTACCGGCACGGATGACCCTTTCTCTGGGTGGTAATGTCTAAAGTTTGACTAAAATGCTCGGTTCTTTTTGGATCGGTAAAACATCAAGAGAGTCAATATTAGCGCAGTATTTTAAATCTTCTTGACAGTGGAGACGCAAGAGGCGCTGACCGTGACTACAACTGTGGAACATTCCTAAAAGATCATTTTGCCATTGACGATAAAGGGCGATCGAGGCAATCACCTCATCATTACCGATCGCCATTTGCCCCGATTGTTCTTGTAGGGCATTGGCGATCGCTCCAGCACAGGCCGTATCTTCCAGAGAATAACCCCCTTCCCAACCAGAGCCAACAATCCAGACGGTTTCGGGCTGCCTATCCAATAAGTAATTAACCGCAGCTTGCCGATTGATCATAGCCGCAGTGATCACGATGGGGGATTCTTCCACCCTTTGCAGAGCGCGGGTGCCGTTAGTGGTGCTGATAAACAGACGACGACCTTTCATTAAATCAGGGGTACAATCGAGGGGAGAATTGCCCAGATCGCAGCCTTCCACTTTCGCGCCACCTCTTTCTCCTGCTCGGAGACGTTTTTCCGGTTGCCAGGTATCACTCACCTGCATCAGGGTTTTCAGATCGCTGAAGGTTTGCACTGCTTCCGCACCGGCATTGAGGGCAGTGGCGATCGTGGTTGTCGCTCTTAAAACATCGATAACGACGGCGCAATCGGGTAGAGTATGGACGGGGGTAAGTTCGGGAGTATGATAAATGAAAACCTGCACGATTTATACCAAGTAAAAAGTAAAAGGGGGAATAAGCTCAACATACCGCCGCTCGGCGTCGCGCTGGCAGAAGAAAGACAAGGCCGATTTTATCACGATGGATGTCAGCTAGTTAAGCTGTTCTTAATTCAAATTGCTTGTTGAGATCGGGCAAGGGGGGGCTAATCTCAGAATAAGCGGTTTAAATACGTCTTAGCTTAGGGACTTGCGCTTTGATAATGTACCTTTTGGGCGAACGCAGTTCGCCCCTACATTGTGGACAAAATCCGTTACTGTAGGGGCGCAGAGCTTGCGCCCTCCGATCGATTGGGATATTATTCTCACGCAAGTCCCTTATTACTTGAAATGCCCACGCGGATCACAAAATTGGCCAATTGTCAATAGGGTTTGAGATGCTCTCACCCTGTCGCTCGTCATGACTAAATGTTATAATTAATAATTATTATGCCTGCTAACTTCAAGATTCATGTCTGCTAAAGATCGTTTTCATGGTGCAGTGAGAAAAGGATTAGAAAAAGAGGGTTGGATCATTACGGATGACCCTTTAAGGATTGAAGTGGGTGATGTAGAAATGTATGTCGATTTAGGAGCAGAGCAACTGATAGCCGCAGAAAAAGATAATGAAAAGATAGCCGTTGAAATTAAAAGTTTTATCGGTAAATCAAGCATTTCAGAATTTCATACTGCCATTGGACAATTCTTTAATTATCGTGTTGCTTTAGAAGAAAAAGAACCTAAAAGACAGTTATATTTAGCTGTTCCCTTAGATATTTATTATAGTTTTTTTGAATTGCGATTTATTCAAACTGTCGTTAAACGATTTCAAATTTACCTGATTATTTATGATCCGATTGGGGAGGTAATTGTCGCATGGAAAAATTAGAACAATATCGTCACTATGTCAAGCAAGTCATTACTGAATATTCTCAGATAGGTTCATCTAAAGATCCGATTGAACAACAATTGATTTTTGATACAGTTGGCGATCACTATCAATTGATGTATGTTGGCTGGAAAAATAGACGAAGATATCATGGTTGTGTTTTGCATCTCGATATTAAAAAGGGTAAAATCTGGATACAACATGATGGCACTGAGGTGGGAATTGCCAATGAATTAGTTAATTTAGGTGTTCCTAAAGAAGATATTGTTTTAGCCTTTCATGAACCCCTAGTCAGAGAATATACAGGGTTTGCGGTGGGTTAATCAAAGAGGGCGAATGCAATTCGCCCCTACAATAATATTATTGCGCCAATGGTAGGGGCGCACCGCGTGCGCCCAAAATATCCTATAGATATTTCGACAAAATTGAGATGCACCCAAATTATCCCTATTCTTCTTCCTTCCACACAAAAACCAGAAGAGCCAATTCGCCTAACCTAATCATAAGGTTAAGCGACAAACAGGATCAGCAAGAGACTTCGATTTTTTTACCTTGCTGATCTCTGTATTTCTTTGTTAACAAAACTTAACAATTATCGGCAAAATTTTGCTTGCTTTTGTCGGCAGATTTTGGGATAATATTTTTAAAGGATTTTATTCATAATGGAAATCTTTGCGTCTAAAAAAATTTTGCACAGATTCCCATTATATAAAAAGCATAGCGCAAGTCGCCGGCAAAGTCAAGTCCTTTCCCATTAATTATGGGTTGGCTGAAAAAGTAGGGGCGATCGCCGGTTAAGATACAAGGTTTTTGAGCCACTATGAAGCTGCTTGGTCAAACAGGCTGCCAAACCCCTTATCTCGTCTATATTTCACATTTATTCAGCCAACCCTACCTAAATCTCTGCTGAAGGTGGAGATCAAAGGCTGTTTTAAACTAATACTTTACTGCGATCGTTAGAATTATCCCCAAAAATTGCCCCTCGTCGAATCAAATCCTGTTTTTGTTCACGGGTGATCCCCGTTGCACCGATAAAGATAGCGTTTTCAACTTTCGCCCCACTCAGGATAGCCTCACTCAGGTTAGCCCCACTCAGGTCAGCCTTACTCAGGTTAGCCCCACTCAGGATAGCCCCACTCAGGTCAGCCCCTCTCAGGATAGCCCCTCTCAGGATAGCCCCACTCAGGTCAGCCCCTCTCAGGATAGCCCCACTCAGGATAGCCCCACTCAGGATAGCCCCTCTCAGGATAGCCCCACTCAGGATAGCCCAACTCAGGTCAGCCCCACTCAGGATAGCCCAACTCAGGATAGCCCATCTCAGGATAGCCCATCTCAGGATAGCCCCACTCAGGTCAGCCCAACTCAGGTCAGCCCAACTCAGGTCAGCCCCACTCAGGTCAGCCTCTCTCAGGTCAGCCCTTCTCAGGCCAACCCTTCTCAGGATAGCCTCACTCAGGATAGCCTCACTCAGGTCAGCCACAATCAGAATAGCCTCACTCAAATCAACTTTATATAGAGTTGTCTTATCGATTGTTCCCTCTCGAATTGCCTTAATTAATTCGGCTTTTTCAATAACTTTTGCATCTGTAGTGAACTCTGCTTTTTTGACGATAATTTCGGGTATATCGTCTGATTTAAGTTCATTGAGAAGGGCTTGCAATTCCCCCGATTGATGTAAATCTGCTAGGCGCTGGAGTCCATCTTCTGAACCTTCTAAAAATAGCCGAATACTGCCTTTAAGTTTCATAATAGGCTTGATCGTGTTGTCTCTGGCGATTTTTTGAATAAGGTTGTTAATCTTATCAATTTTCTCTGGTGTCAGGTCGTCTATCCCTACCTCAATAACTAATTCAAAAACTTTATCTGATTGCTGAGTTTGCGGTTTATTGTTATGATCAAATGTCTGAGAATTATCTCTATACCTTGCCAAAGCAGTAATCAGATTACTCTTTCCAATCTTTTCATCTGTTTGCGCTGACAAGATTTTAAATAAACTAGAAGCCGCATTCTTGATTGACTGTTCTTCTGTCCTAATTTCTTCCGCTAGATCACGATATGTTTTATCATCAAAAATACATTTTAATATTTTTGTTTCCACGTCCGTTAATCCCTTGTTTGTATGCTCTTTTTTCAGATCATTAACCAGCATTTCTAATTCAGTCCATGAAAGGGGTTTAATTTCAGTCATTTTTAGTTCATTTATCATCATTTTTTAAGGGTTGCAGGACTTAAGATTACTTTTCAGTACCCTGTCAGGTTACTTGAGAGTACCTAAAAAAAAGTACCATTTTCATGACTTTTGAGTAACGACAAATAATCAGATTTTTTTTAATCTAAAGATAGTTCACCTCCTAAGTAAAAGGATTGATGATTATGTATAAATATTGGTTAAAGTACAGAGAAGACGTTGTTAGTCTTGCCAAAATTATCAGCACCATATTTGCGATCGCATCATTTTTAGGCTTCTCTTTTCCAGAGAAATTTCAACCCACCCCCTGCCAACCGACGGCAATTGTTGAAACCACGGAAGTTAGCACTAACAATTAGTCAAAGCGCCAAATTCGCCTAACCTAATCATAGCTTAGGCGACAAACAGGATCGGCAAGAGACTTCGATTTTTTTACCTTGCTGATCTCTGTATTTCTTTGTTAACAAAACTTAACAATTATCGGCAAAATTTCGCTTGCTTTTGTCGGCAGATTTTGCGATAATATTTTTAAAGAATTTTATTCATAATGGAAATTTTTGCGTCTAAAAAATTTTTGCACAGATTCCCATTATAAGAAAAGCATAGCGCAAGTCGCCGGCAAAGTCAAGTCCTTTCCCATTAATTATGGGTGGGAATTTCCCAGAATCAAAAAAGGGGGTTAGTGGGGAGTCAGACCAAATATAGGTTACACTTCAACTTTAAATGAGAAACGCTGTCATTCTTTGTAGGGAATATGACTAGACAAACCGCTAATCTCGGACAAACAGGAATTTCCGTCAGTGCCTTGGGAATCGGGACTTGGGCATGGGGAGATAAACTATTCTGGAACTATGGCAAGGAATACGGAGCTAGTCAGGTAGAGGAGGCCTTTAAAGCGGGAGTAGAGGCAGGAATCACCTTTTTTGACACTGCCGAAGTCTATGGACTGGGGGAATCGGAACGACTCTTAGGAAAATTTACGCAAGAGACTGATATTCCCATCGATATTGCCAGCAAATTTGCCCCCGTACCGTGGCGATTGGGGGCGAATGCGGTTCATAATGCCATTACCGAGAGCTTAAACCGTCTAAAAACCGATAAAATTGCCCTTTACCAAGTACATTGGCCCTTCACCTTCCTGATTAGCCAAGAAACCCTAATGAATGCCCTAGGGGAAGAAGTAAAACGCGGCCGCATTGGTGCAGTGGGTGTAAGTAATTATTCCGCCGAGCAAATGCGTCAAGCAAGCCAGATTTTGGCGAAAAAAGAGGTTCCCTTAGCGGTCAATCAGGTGCAGTATTCGCTTTTGTATCGCAAAATAGAAACTAAGGCAATTTTAGCCACGGCCAAGGAATTAGGTGTCACCATCCTCGCCTACAGCCCCCTCGCTCAAGGACTACTGACGGGTAAATATAGCCCAGAAAGCCAGAATTTGCCCGATGGAGCCAGAAAAGTTGACTCGCGGTTCAAAAAAGAAGGTTTGGAGAAAATAGCCCCAATTTTAAGGGTAATGCAAGAATTGGGCGAAAAATACCAAAAAACCCCCGCACAAGTCGCCCTCAATTGGTTAATCGCCCAAGGGGATGTGATTCCCATTCCGGGGGCAAAAACCGCGGCCCAAGCGAGGGAAAATGCCGGGGCGTTAGGATGGAGTTTAGAAGCGCGAGAGGTGACGCAATTAGAACAGATGAGCCGGCCTTGGCTGTAAAAATCAAAACTTTTGATTTTTGATCACCATTCTGGAAAAAGTCTCTAACTTTTTGGTGATCAAGATTAAAACAGGCTACAATCTTTGCATACTGCTGTACTACTTAAGAAAACTGGGGAGAAAATTAATGGCGACAATGACAAATAATTCCGATCGAGATAAGGCCTTAGGTTTAGTCTTAACTCAAATCGAGCGCAACTTTGGCAAAGGTTCGATTATGCGTTTAGGAGACGCCACCCGGATGCGGGTGGAAACCGTGCCTAGTGGTGCTTTAACCCTAGATATGGCGTTGGGTGGCGGTTTACCGAAGGGCCGCATCGTCGAAATTTACGGGCCGGAAAGTTCTGGAAAAACCACCTTAGCCCTCCATGCGATCGCAGAAGTGCAGAAAGCTGGGGGAGTGGCGGCCTTTGTCGATGCGGAACACGCTTTAGATCCCACCTATTCGGAAGATTTAGGGGTAGATATCAATAATTTACTGGTGGCACAACCGGATACGGGGGAGGCTGCCTTAGAAATAGTTGACCAGTTAGTGCGTTCTTCGGCCGTGGATATCGTTGTCATCGACTCGGTGGCCGCTTTAGTGCCGCGGGCGGAAATTGAAGGGGAAATGGGGGATAATCAGGTGGGTTTGCAGGCCCGTTTGATGAGTAAAGCCCTGCGAAAAATTGCTGGTAATATTGGTAAATCCGGTTGTGTGGTGATTTTCCTCAACCAACTGCGGCAAAAAATCGGTGTCACCTACGGCAATCCTGAAGTGACCACCGGAGGAACGGCCTTAAAATTTTATGCCTCGGTACGTTTAGATATCCGTCGCATTCAAACTTTGAAAAAAGGCACGGAAGGAGAATACGGAATTCGGGCTAAAGTTAAGGTGGCTAAAAATAAAGTCGCGCCGCCTTTCCGGATTGCTGAATTTGATATTATCTTCGGTAAAGGCATTTCCCAGGTGGGTTGTATGCTCGATATCGCCGAACAAACTAATGTGGTTACTCGTAAAGGGGCATGGTATAGCTATAATGGCGAAAATATTGCCCAGGGTCGCGATAATGCCGTTAAATATCTCGAAGAAAGGCCAGAAGTAGCGGCAGAAATTGAGAAGTTATTGCGGGATAAATTAGACATGGGTTCGGTTCCTTTCCCCACGGAACCGGCCGATGAGGACGAGGAGGACGATCTGGAACCAGAAATCTAAAAGAAGACGGTTTTAGGTCTTGGTTATCCCCCGGTTTTGGGGGATTTTTTGGTTTCAGAATCGATAGATTTAGCGGCTTCTAACCATGATTGTAACCCTTTTTTAGTCGGTGTTCCTCTAGGGGTAAAAGTCCATAGATCTCGTTTATGTTGGGGTCCGTAGCTGATATGAATTGGGCGATTAATTCCGTAAAAATAGAGAGAATCAAAGGGTAATTTTTGGGTTAAAATCCAATCTATCAGGCGATCGCTCGTTAAATTGATAATCCGAAAATCACAGGCTGCCCCCAATCGCTGACAATAATATTGACCTTTTTGATTAATTTCGTGGCCGCAATGTTGATCACGACTGGGATCGATTCTACCGTTTTTTAAGCCGGTGATCGGGTCTTTTTTTTGGAGAAATTTTCTCAGATCATTAGAACAAAATCCGTAGGTTAATTGGAATTTTTCTCGACCAAAATTATCAATAATTGGATCGATAATAAAGTGAGCGAGATTTTGCCAAGCGGTGATCGTTGCAGGATTTTTTGGATAGGGATCGATTTGTGCTGCATACTTTTGATAGGTTTGGGAACAGGTAGATAATTCCTCTAGGGTTAAATATTTACCAATTAACATAATCAGTTATCAGTTTTTTAGCTATATCCTATCACCCGATTTAGCTATTTTGCCAAAGCTGCTTTTTTGCGACCATAATAAACAGCGACAAAAGCGCTGACATACATCCATAAACTATAGACAATTGCGGGAATGGCTAGATCGGGATTCTTTAATAAACCGGCAGTGATGCCAATAGCTAAAGTGCCGCTTTGAATACCCACTTCAATCGCAATACAAATTCTTTGGGGAATAGTTAATTGAAATAAAAGACCACTGAAAAAACCAATTAGGGAAGCAATCGTATTTAAAATGATCACTGCGAGGCCAGTTTGAGCGATAAATAAAGGTAAACGTTGCCATTCTCTCAGGATTAATAAGAAGATAATAACTGCTAGAAAAATCACGGCCAAACGATTAGTTATCGGTTCCAGACTTTTGGCCAGTAAAGGGAAGTAATGGCGGATAGTCATACCCATAACCAGGGGTAAAACTATAATCAAAAATATCTGCCCCATAGTGGAACCAATGGGTAGGGAGATAGCGGCACTTTCACCCATAAAATGCTGGAGAATGAAACTAGCTAAAAAAGGTATTGTGAAAATGGTGATGATGCTGCTAAAAGCGGTTAAAGTAACAGAAAGGGCCACATCTCCCTTAGCTAAATAGGTTAAAACATTGGAGGAAGGACCGCCTGGACAAATGGCGACAATCATTAAACCGACGGCAATTTCTGGCCGGAGAGGCAAAAGAGAAACAATAATAAAGCCGACGATCGGTAGAATAATAATTTGATTGACTAAACCGATCAGGACTGCCTTGGGATAACGGGTGATACGCTGAAAATCGGCGAGAATTAATCCCAATCCCATGCCTAACATTAAAACGCCTAGGCCAACGGGTAAGAGGATATTAGTAAAAAAGTCGGCTTGCATGGGATAAAAGCGGAGAAGATGAGCTTATTTTCCCATAAATTGACTAATTTATTCTTGTCCCTAGTTACCGATTTTGCTGACTAAAAAACCCCCGGTGTGCAGAGGGGGTTAAATTGTGGGAGAAATCCAAACCTTGGCGATTTTAGTCTGGTTTCTCTTCCCCCTCTGGGATGATATCCCCGTCTCACTTCAGTTGCTTGGTGGCAACCATGGGATCACAGCTAGGGAACTGCCGATGCGACTGCCACTTTTGACATCAGCAATGCCTAGGAAATGTTGCCGCAGGATTTCCATCAAGAATAACGAGGGCAAATTTTCCTTCTAAATCCCACAATCCTTGAATTCCCTACCGTTGACAAATTGCTGGGGCGATCAAGGTGGTAGATTCTTGGTGAACGATAGGTGAGTTTTTGCGGTGTTTTCCCTTCTCGATCGAGGGGCAGTTTTCTGTAGAATTTAAACCCGATTACCCTGATGTTTGGTACAACCGAGGGATTGCGTTAGATAATTTAGGCAGATTTGAACAAGCGATCGCATCCTATGGCAAAGCTTTAGAATTTAAACCCGATTACTATGAAGCTTGGAACAACCGAGGGGTTGCGTTAGGTAATTTAGGCAGATTTGAACAAGCGATCGCATCCTACGATCGAGCTTTAGAATTTAAACCCGATTACCCTGATGTTTGGTACAACCGAGGGATTGCGTTAGATAATTTAGGCAGATTTGAACAAGCGATCGCATCCTACGATCGAGCTATTAAAATTAATTCAAATTATGCTAATGCTTACTACAATAAAGCTTGCTGTTATGGCTTACAAAACAATGTGGAATTAGCTATCGAAAACTTACAACGCGCCATCAATCTTGATGTCAAATATCAGGATCTGGCGAAAACGGATAAAGATTTTGAGCAGATTCGGGGAGATGAGCGGTTTCAATCATTGCTAAGTTAAGTAAATAACAAAAGAGATAACTATCTATGTCGAAAGCAATCCTATCATCAGAATTAGGGTATAATAACTCTTAAGTTCCAACTTTCTATCCTATCAGGAGAACAATTGCTATGACACGGGCAAATACCCACCAACAAACCATTTTAGAAAAACTGCAAACCCTCAAACCACAACAACAACAAGTAATAGAGTTTATTGAATTTTTGCAACTTAAAGCAGATAAGACAGCAATTCATGAGGGAGAAAGAGAAATTTCTGCTTTAGAATCAGCCGGAGACTTAGTGGGGTGTTTAGACAGTGGTAAAGGAGATTTATCCCTAAAAAAGAGGGAATTTAAAAAGAAGCATCTAGTCTAATATGCTTAAAAGAGTAATTCTAGATACGGGGGTCTTAGTCGCCGTTCTCGACCGGAGTGATAATTATCACAATTGGGCAATTCAGCAATGGGAAAAAGTTGCCAAACTTTTATTAACTTGTGAGGCAGTTATCACTGAATCCTGTTTTATTTTACAAGATGTTTATAGGAGTGAAGATGCAATAATGTCTTTAATTGAACGGGGAACAATTCAAATAGATTTTAGCCTAAATGATGAAGTCAAAGTCATCCGAGAGTAAGTAACGCACAGAAAACGGGTTTCTCCGAGAAACCCGTTTTCTACTCATTTGGTGAGGATGACTGAATTAATTGAAAGCAGTTCTGTGTTAACTTTAGATAGCGATTTCTATATTTATCGCAAGAATCGGAGAGAAATGATTGATGCAATAATTCCTGACTGACAACCTCCATACCGAATATCAAGATATGGCAAAAACAGATAAAGATTTTGAGCAGATTCGGGGAGATGAGCGGTTTCAGAGTTTCCTAAATCGAGTATAATAATATATATTTGTATTTTAGCTAAGGAGATATTCTATGACTAACACCTACACAGCTATCATTCAGCCAGACGGAGATTGGTGGATTGGTTGGATAGAAGAAATTCCGGGAGTTAACTGTCAAGAAGCATCTCGTGATCAGTTATTAGAAAGCCTAAAAATTACTCTTAGCGAAGCATTAGAATTGAATAAACAGGAAGCAATTGCCGCTACTAAGGGAAACTACCAAGAAGAGAAAATTGTTGTATGAAACGCAAACAGTTGATCCGCTACCTTCGTTCTCAAGGTTGTGAAATGCTCAGAGAAGGAAGTAGCCATTCTTGGTGGTTTAACCCCCAATTCAATAAAAGATCTGCGATTCCAAGACATACGGAAATTAGGGATATTCTCGCTAATAAAATCTGCAAAGATCTCGGAATACCACTAATCAAATAAATCGTTCATCAGTCTTGATGTCAAATATCAAGACATGGCGAAAACGGATAAGGATTTCGAGCAGATTCGGGGAGATGCGCGGTTTCAATCATTGCTAAGTTAAGTAAATAAAAAAAGAGATAACTATGCTCAATCAATATACTGCTAAATATACAAAAATTCCTTCTGGTTACATGGGACAACTGATAGAATGGCCAGAAGTGATTACCGAAGGAGCAACCTTAGAAGAATGTCGAGAAATGCTCAAAGATGCTCTCTTGGAAATGATTTTAGCCTATCAACAACAAAACCAACCGATTCCTCTAGAAGAATGCTTGTTAGAATCAATTTATCTAAGTATTTAAGATGTCAGTAAAACGCAGAGATTTAATCAAATATTTTGAAGAAAATGGTTTTTATCTTCTCAAGGAAGGCGGGAATCACTCTATCTATACCAATGGAGAAAAAACTATTTCCATTAAAAGACACCGTACTATTGATCAAGTCACAGCCAATGTCATTTGCAAACAAGCTGGACTAGAAGCAAAGTTTTAAATCACCTCGATTCAAGCTTGTCATAAACATTTATTCCTGGTGCATTGGAACAATCGTGACTTATTTCAGTTATTCTCAAGTAATATAATCTTCTGATTTGCTTTCGGCTAAAATTCTTAAAGCTTCCAGTAATATTCAGCCAACCCTAATTAAATCTTCTAGCTTTTTGAGATCAATGGTGGTAGCGGCCGTTATCGGCGAAGAGCTTCTAGTAATATTTTTGTATTACTAGGGCGCAGAATCTGCACCCTAGATACCTTACTATCTTAGCGGGTTAAGGCTGCGCCTCTTTCGTACAAAGTGCGGGCATAATCGGTCCAAGTACCCTGGCCCCAATAACGGAAACAACTGGTTTGCACGAGCAAATTATAAAGCAGTGCCTCCAGATAATCCGGTCGTCGGGTGAAGCTAGGATCCGCCTGTACCAAAGGATCATATTTCTCGTGGAATTTAGCGCTTAATTGGTTCATCGGTTCGAGGACATTTTCGTAACCGCGCACCCAACTGAGATCATTTGTCCAAGATGCCCCATCCATGCTAAAACGGTGGTCGGTCTGTTTTAACTCAGCGATCGCCTGTTCTACTGCTTCCGGGGTAGCGGCATCGGGATTAACTCGCTGCCAGATTTTATGCTGGTGTACGGCTTGAATTGGGGGATAATCTTGGGGATTAACGCCAGCGGCCTCGATTAACTCCAGATATTCCGTGCCGTTAAATCCTGCCACACTGGAACCTCCCCGCATTTCCCGCCAAGGATTGGGAAAATCGCGAGGAAATTCATTCATCATCACGCCACCATTTTCACCGTCGGCAATCTGGGAACCTAGGGAAGGAACCCAAACGTTGCCGATTTGCTGTTTACCGCGGCATTTGGCCTCGTGGTAGGGTTGCATTTGGGCGACTAATTTGGTGTCGGAACCCTGGGTTTTAATCAAAGCAGTAATCGCAATCACTTCACCCCGAGAATTGCGCGCCACCAGGCGATTAGGAATATATTTTTGTTCCAGACTCAATCCCGAACCGTCGAGATTTTCCACCGAGTGTTCCTGTACCAATAACCAACGATAGCCGCATTCTTTCAGAGCTTTAATATACTCGTAGAGGGTATCGGGATGGTTAGGAAGGTGCATTTCCGGGGGAGAGAACCCTTTGACTCGTTTCAGGGCATCCGGGCCAAAAATCGAGGCAAAATAGGTTTGCCATGCTTGCATCTGTAATTTTAGATCGGGAATCGGTGTGGAAGGAGCCACCGCATGACTCCACATCGTCCCCAACCATTCCACATAGGGTTGATATTGACTGTTACAGGTGATTAATTTGAGTTTATCGAGGATATCCTGCCGTCCCATCTGTACCAAACCCCAGAGGAGATTGCCGGAATAATCGAGCATAATCCGGGGATTACAGCCTTCCGCCACCAATTCCGGGATAAAATCACCCATGCGACTGTAACACCAGGCAAAAACGCTGGCATTATGGTTATCACCATCCCCCTGATTCTCGAACATATGCTGGAGATTGCAGATTAATTCACCGTTAACACCCGCGGGGATGGTGGGTTGGTGCATATGCAAGGCACAGGCAAAACCAGCCTTGATATTGTCTAATTGGAGATTTGTTGTCGGTAAAAAGATCGGATCATCGTGATTAACAATTGCTGCGATTTCCTGTTCCCAACCGCAAATAGTCGGTAGTCCGGGGCGGATTTCCGTGATAGCGTTCGATTTCGATGATACGGGTGTAGCGATCATAATTTTTCAGGCGAATAGATTGAGATAGTTTGTCCCCACTCTCCCAGGGACAACTTTTTTTACTGGCAACAGGTCACTCTTGACTGTTCACTGCTAACTGAGCTAAGAGCGCGAACTTGATCCTATCCCATTTATACTGAGAGTACCCCCTCTCCAGACACAAGCCTTCGTAACTCGTTAAAAATCAAGATGATTCTTTACTGAACTTAACCGATTCTCGCACTATGATCCAAACAACTATCCGCCCTTTTACCTGTAACTTTTAACCATGTTCTCGGCGACTACCGAAATTCTTGTTATCCTCTTCCTGATCCTCCTCAATGGAGTCTTTGCCCTCTCGGAAATTGCCATTGTCTCGGCGCGCAAAGTCCGTTTAGAACAATTAGCCAGAGATGATCGAAGGGCGGCGGTGGCCTTAAAATTGGCCAATGATCCCAATCAAATTTTATCGACGGTGCAGATTGGCATTACCCTAGTGGGAATCTTTGCCGGGGCCTACGGAGGAGCGAATTTATCGGTCAGTGTGGCGCAATTATTGGCGCAAGTTCCTGTTTTAGCCCCCTACAGTCAAGCTTTGGGATTAGGATTAGTGGTGTTAATTATTACCTATCTATCCCTAGTGGTGGGGGAATTAGTGCCGAAACGGTTAGGTTTAAGTAATCCTGAAAAAATCGCTATCCTCGTTGCTGATCCTCTCGATAAGCTATCGAAAATTGTTTCGCCCATTGTCCATCTTTTGAGTCAATCGACTAATCTGATTCTCGGTTTGTTGGGGATTAATACTAATAACAATGATTCCCCAATTACGGAAGAAGAATTGAAAATTATGCTTAAACAGGGAACCGCAGCGGGAACCTTTGAGGAAGCAGAACAGGATATGGTGGAAAGGGTGTTAGGATTGGGCGATCGCCGAGTAAGCCAGATTATGACCACGCGCCCAGATATTATTTGGCTAGATTTGGAAGATAGTGCCGAAATTAACCGCCAGAAGCTAATTGAGAGCAATCATAACCGTTTTCCTGTGTGTCAGGGCAGTTTAGATGAGGTTTTGGGGGTAATCGAAGTCACGGACTTATTAGCCGATTGTTTAACCGGTGAAAGTTTCGACCTGACGAAGGATTTACAACAGCCGCTTTTTGTGCCGGAAAGCACTAGGGGTTTAAAAGTTTTAGAATTAGTGCAGCAAAGTGGTCATCATATTGCCTTGGTAGTGGATGAGTACGGGGTGATTCAAGGATTGGTGACGCGTAAGGATATTTTAGAGGCAATTGTCGGCGATTTACCCCAATTAGATAATATTGAAGATGCACAGATCGTGCAGCGGGAAGATGGTTCTTGGTTGATTGATGGGACAGTGGCGATCGAAGATTTTAAAGAATTATTTGAAATCAGTGAATTACCGGGGGAAAAGCAGGGCAATTATCACACTTTAGGTGGTTTTATTATTACCCATCTTGGCAGGATTCCGGGGGCTGCCGATCATTTTGAATGGCAAAGGTTGCGCTTGGAAGTGGTGGATATGGACGGTAATCGCGTCGATAAGGTGTTAGTCACGCTCTTGTTGGATGATTTGTAAGTAAGTAGAAGGAGAAGACAGCAATTTTGCTAATATACTTGACCATTTAGAGCGTTATCAAGCCCAAAAAACTTGGCTGCAGGGATTTTTGTACGTTGCTTCTTTCTTCAGCTATTTTGGTACTCAGCAAATTTTAATTTTACCGGATGCAGTAACGATTTTGGCTGAACGCTGGCCCTATTATCTAGTTTGGCTAACTATATTTATTTACAGGGGATTTTCTCTGCACAAGCGAAAAAATGAAGCTACTATAGATATCAGCTTTGAAGGATATTTTTTGGGTATTATAATTGCCGCCCTAATTTTATCAATAGTTTGGGCAAAAAGACAAGATGGGCAGATGTTTAACTTCAACGGGTTTTATATCTTTTCAATTCCTTACTGCATCCTGCTGATTTTTGCTAGTAGATTTGCTTCCCAGATAAAATTTTCCCTCAATCATTCCCTAAGACTAGCTATTATTGCTGGAACTCTAACCTCTTTTTTAGTTTTTACGTCAGGAGTGAACCAGGATAACATTCAAATAATGACACAAGTAAGTCAAGCTTTACAGTTTGATCCCAATGGTAATAATCAGAAAAAACTTCTTGTTAATAATGATAATTGGCCTATAGTAGTGAGTGTGGCTGTAGCCCTGAAAAGAGCAGATGTTCCTTTCTATGTTGAACCAAAATGGGGCTTTCTTTTTGGTGAAAAAAATCTCCTTAAAGAGGATAACCATCTTCCTTTATCTTTATGGTCAATTAGTGCTAGAAATAACCAAAATAAGGCAATTCCTTTTATTGCTAACACTTCCATAATAATCAATCCTATCCAAGATTGACTAACGCCTCCCCTTGAATATTTTCTTGATCGAGCGGCTTTTCAGTCCCCAAAATCCTTACAATAGGAGATGAAGATAGCCTGAAAAGTTGGAGAATATGAATTATCTCATTGCCGTGTTAGCTGATCGCATAGAAGCAGAAAAAGCTGCCGTTGCCCTCGAAAAAGCGGGAATTCCCCAATCTCAAGTGACCATTCTCGGTCGCGGCTATAAAAGTGCCGATGAGTTCGGTTTGATCGATCCCTTCCAACAAGCCAAAAAACGGGCTACTCTCATGGCTTTTTGGCTAATTCCCTTCGGTTTTGCCGGGGGCTACCTTTTTAACCTGATTACGGGATTGCATACCTTTGATTGGGCGGGAGAACCGGGCAATCATATCGTGGGCGGCATTGCTGGGGCGATGGGGGGGGCGATGGGCAGTATTTTCGTCGGTGGTGGCGTGGGTTTGTCGTCCGGCAGTGGCGATGCACTTCCCTATCGCAATCGTCTCGGTGCCGGAAAATATATTATTGTCGTGCAGGGTTCTGAAAACCTGAAAAATCGAGCCACTCTTATCCTGCGTCAATTTAACCCCGAAAATCTGCAAGGATACGCCCTAGAACAGTGAATGGTTATTAGGAATAAGTGATCGGTCATTTGATTTTTTCCTAAGAATTTTTGATAATTAGCACAAAACAATGTTACCAAGAGAAGAACTACTAAAGGGTGTCGAGAACCGCGAGGAGATAGCGAAAGTTATTGATAAAGCCGAACAAGCGATCAAGACTTGGGAAGTGACGGTGACAGACTTTCTTTCTCCTGCGGTTTTAGC
The DNA here is from genome assembly GCA_007095475.1 of Microcystis aeruginosa Ma_QC_C_20070703_M131. Classification (GTDB taxonomy): domain Bacteria; phylum Cyanobacteriota; class Cyanobacteriia; order Cyanobacteriales; family Microcystaceae; genus Microcystis; species Microcystis aeruginosa_I. Next base: position 24,104 of record SFCA01000140.1, read on the forward strand.
GGAAGTAGAACGAGTTTTTCAGCGTTTAACCGATGTGTCAATGCAAAAATGGGGCGGTTATCCCCAAGCAGAAAGACAGCGCCTCGGTATTGCTAGAGTTGATCTACCTTTGACAGTAACAGATATTCCCCTATCTGCCCTTGATATTGCCGGTAATTTTCTTTTTGATACCGCTAACCATCGGGATTTTTTAGGGGCGATGTTGGGGACGGGTATCGTTCGGGAAAAAGTCGGCGATATAATCGTTTTAGGTGAGCGAGGAGCGCAGGCGATTGTAGTGCCTGAATTGGCAGATTTTTTATCTGCTAATTTGCGACAAGTGCGTTCGGTTCCCGTGAAAACTAGCCTGATTCCTTTGACGGAATTAAAAGTTAGACCACCGCAAAAAAAAGAAATTAATACGGTGGAAGCTTCCTTACGTTTAGATGCGATCGCATCGGCGGGTTTTGGCATTTCTCGCAGTAAAATGGCCGAAGCAATTAGTGCCGGGGATGTGAGAGTTAACTGGAAAGATATCAGCCAATCTAGTTATAACGTTAAAACTGGTGATTTGATTTCTTTTCGGGGAAAAGGTCGTCTAGAAGTGGGAGAGGTTACTGTGACCAAAAAAGAGCGCTATCGTGTTCATTTAACTAGATTTATTTAGTTTTTTTCTGTGTCTATAATTTGTTATTGGACAGATTAATTGCCATGGCTGAGAATTTCGCCGTAATCGTGCAACTGTGTCAAGTTAGTCCCATCGGTAAACTATTACCGGGGGCGCTCTATGTTCATCGAGAAGCATTACATCAACTTGATCCTATCCTCCAGAATTACGAACAAAAAGCAAGAATTAATCAGCATTTATCTGAGGCAACAATAATTAAATTTAGCACCGATAAACCGAAAATATCCTATCTTTTTTATCCCGATTTTGATCGAGAACCTCACCCAGTTTTAACTAAAAGTTTAGTGGTAGATATGGGGACATTAATCTTAAGTGAATGGAATTATCAAAATGCTGATAATCCGCCCATTTTACACCGAAAAGAAACTTTTGTTACTAGGGAATATCCTCTTTATCAACAATTCGAGCATCTCACAAAAATCGAAAGTGCTTTAGGACTTTTAAACAGTTCTCATCCCATCGGTACTAAACAGGAATGGCAACAGCTTTTAAGAAAGTATCACCTGGATTTTGCAGGAGATTATTTAGTTTGTAATTTAGCGGGACAAAAGGAAAAATCGATAATAATTGATCGCCATAAGGCCGCTCTTGTTCGCAAAACCCTTTCTCGTCCGACAAGATTAGCATTAGCGGCGGGATTATTCCTTCCTGAAACCACTTTTTTTGATTACGGTTGTGGTTATGGAGGTGATATAGAACGCATAGCCGAACAGGGTTATCAAAGTGAAGGTTGGGACCCTTATTATCGTCCCGATAGTCCTTTAATTGAATCTGATATTGTTAATTTAGGCTATGTAATTAATGTTATTGAATCCGCCGAAGAAAGGCAAGAAGCTTTATTAAAAGCTTGGCAATTAACCCGTCAAGTTTTAATTGTTTCAGCACAGATTCTAATTGATGATAGCGAACGGGGTTTAATGGCTTATGAAGATGGAATTATAACCCGTCGCAATACTTTTCAAAAATACTATCAACAGGAAGAACTAAAACAGTATATTGATAGCAGTTTAGGGGTTGATTCTATACCAATAACTTTGGGAATTTATCTAGTTTTTCGAGAGGAAGAGAAAGCGGAAGCTTTTCGTTTATCCAGATGTCGTTCCTGCGCTACCACCCCTAAAATTAAAACCCATCTCAAACGCTTTGAAGATTACGAAGATTTATTAACTCCCCTGATGGAATTTTATACCCAGCAGGGACGTTTACCCGTTGCAGGAGAATTATTACAAGAGGAAGAAATTAAGGCAGAATTTGGCACTTTTAGACGAGCTTTTCAAGTGATTTTACAAGTAACAGAAGGGGAAGAATGGGAGATAATTGCCGATAAAAGACGCGCCGATCTTTTACTTTATTTAGCTTTAAGTCAATTTAGCCACTGTCCGAAAGTACGGGAATTATCCCCCGCTACCCGTGCCGATTTTAAAGCTTTATTTGGCAGTTATCGCAATGCTTGCGCTTTAGCAGAAGAAGTGTTAATAAGTGCGGGAAATTTGGTAGCGATCGCTCGTACTTGTGAAAATAGTTCCTTAGGTAAACTTTCCCGTTATTCCCTAACTATTCATATTAGCGTTCTGGAAAAATTACCGATGTTATTACGCTTATATGAAGGTTGTGCTAGTCAAACTATCGGACGGTTAGAAAATGCTAACGTTGTTCGTTTATCTTTTCGTCAACCCAAAATTTCCTATCTCTATTATCCCGATTTTGATACAGAAATCCATCCGATTTTAGCCACTAGCATGGATGTATATTTAGGTTCCGCTGATTTTAGTTTTCGCGATTATCGGGATAGTCCTAATCCGCCAATTCTACACGAAAAAGAGCTTTTAGTAACGGCTGATTATCCCAACTATGATAAATTGCTTCGCTTAACTCAATTAGAAAAGGATTGGGGATTGTTAGAAGATCGAAAAGCGATCGAACGTTTACAGGGTTGGCAAAAATGTTTAGAGGAGCATTGTGCTACAATCAAAGGTTATCAGATTCTGTGGCGAAAAGATGCTGATCCCTATAAAGTTAGGATTTTACGCGCTAAAATTCAGACCAGAAGAAATCAAAATAAGTCTTCCTGAGTAATTAAGTAAAATAGATGAGGTAATTAATTTTATGATGACTACGATTCGGTTACAAGGATTAGAAGGTTTCGAGTTAAAAGCTAATGATCCTGAACAAAGAATGTTAATTTCTGGGGTTAATTGGCAACAGTACGAAACCCTCTTAACACATTTAGAAGATAGTTCCAGTTATCGCATTACTTACCTAGATGGAATGGTAGAAATTATGGCTCCTAGTCGTCGTCACGAAGTTAGCAAAAAAAATATCGGTAGATTGGTAGAAGTTTATTTAGAATATGCTGAAATTGATTTCTGGGGATTAGGTTCCACCACGTTGCGAAAAGAGGAAAAAGAAGCGGGAAAAGAACCAGATGAATGTTTTTGTTTATTTACAGAAAAAGAGTTTCCTGATTTAGCGATAGAGATAATTTTAACCAGTGGCAGCCTGAAAGTTTTAGAAGTTTATAAAAGATTGGGAACTCAAGAGGTTTGGTTTTGGCAAGATAATCAGTTAAAAATTTATTCTTTGCAAGAGAATGGCGAATATATTTTAATCCCTAAAAGTGCTTTATTACCAGATTTAAATTTAGAATTATTAGCCGAATACGTCAACCATCCTAATCCCCGTCTTGCTGTCAAAGAATTTCGCTCGCAGTTACCGGAAAATTCCCAGTTATCATAACTATTATCTTTCCATGAATTCTCAAGTGAAATTTAACCTATCTATCCTAGCAATATTTTTATTTTCCCTAGGAATAAGATTCTGGAATCTCAGTCAGTTTAATACTCTCGTTTTCGATGAAGTTTACTATGCTAAATACGGCAATGAATATCTAATCGGTAAAAATTTTTTTCAGTCTCACCCACCGTTAAGTCAATATTTAATTGCTATTAGTATCTGGATTGGTTCCCATTTTCCTGCCGATCCTGAAACCATTAATAATTTAACGGGTTCCCTGCGCTCAACTTTTAGTTATCGCTGGTTAAATGCTTTGACTGGTTCTTTTATTCCCCTAATTATTGGGGGAATTGCTTATCAATTAACCCAGAGAAAAACTGTATTTTTAATCACAACTTTTCTCGCTAGTTTAGACGGATTATTTTTGGTGGAATCCCGCTATGCTCTCAATAATATTTACTTAATTTTATTCGGTTTGTCTGGACAATTATTTTTTTTATTAGCACTCCAGAAAAATTACAAACTCAATTGGCTATTATTATCGGGAGTTTCTTTCGGTTTAGCGGCAAATATCAAATGGAATGGCTTAGGATTTTTACTGGGAATATTTATTTTTATCGGTATTGCTTGGTTAATAAAATTATTGAAGCAAGAGCAGTCAAAAGATAATCTTTGGACAAAGGTAACTAACCTGAGATTAGAGGACATTTTTATCGCTTTAATTGTCTTTCCCCTAGTTACCTATAGTTTGCTGTGGATACCGCATCTTCTCGTCAACCATCAATATAATTTTTGGCAAGTACATCAAGAAATTTGGTCATTTCATCAGAGAATAAAGGGTAATCAATCTGATGTTCATCCCTATTGTTCTTCTTGGTATAGTTGGTTAGTAATGGGGCGACCTGTGGCTTATTATTTTAAGAGAGTAGATGATAAAATTTATGATGTTCACGCCATGGGAAATCCGTTTTTGTGGTGGTTTTCTACGGGAGCAATTCTAGTGGTTTTTAGTCGATTATTTAACCGAAAAGAGCGAGTAATTTCCGCCTATCTTATCTGTAACTATATTGCCAATCTGCTGCCCTGGTTAAAAATTAGTCGCTGTACCTTTCTCTATCATTATATGGCTGCCTATACCTTCACTTGGATTGCTCTAGCTTGGCTCTTAGCCGATGGTTTAGAAAGTTCCAGTCCTATTTATAAAAATTGCTTGCGCTACCTCATAATTTTGATAATTTTTGCTTTTATCCATTGGCTACCAATTTATTTAGGCATTCCCCTGTCAGTGCGGGATTATTATCTGAGAATGATTTTTCCCAATTGGATTTAGGATGAAATTAGCTGCAAAAACTGATACAATAAAATCATGAAAAAAAGCGATCGCATGAGTTATGGGTAAACAAAGAATCTTATCTGGTGTGCAACCAACTGGCAATTTACATTTAGGCAATTATCTTGGTGCGATCCGCAATTGGGTGGAGGGACAACAAGACTATGATAATTTCTTTTGTGTGGTCGATTTACACGCGATCACCGTTCCCCATAATCCCGCCACTCTTGCGGAGGATACTTTAGCAATTGCCGCTTTATATTTAGCCTGCGGAATTGATTTAGAATATGCGACTATCTTTGTCCAATCCCACGTTAAAGCTCATACAGAATTAACTTGGTTATTGAATTGTATCACCCCTTTAAATTGGTTAACCGATATGATTCAATTTAAAGAAAAAGCAATTAAACAGGGGGAAAATGTTGGCACAGGTTTACTCGATTATCCCGTACTGATGGCTGCTGATATCCTACTCTACGATGCCGATAAAGTACCCGTGGGAGAAGATCAAAAACAACATTTAGAATTAACCCGCGATATAGCTGTTAGAATTAATCATCTTTTTGGGCAACCGAAACAACCAATTTTAAAACTTCCTGATCCGATGATCCGCAAGGAAGGAGCGCGGGTGATGAGTTTAACCGATGGCCGGAATAAAATGTCTAAATCTGATCCTTCCGAGATGAGTCGGATTAATATTCTCGATAGTCCCGATGTCATTGCCAAGAAAATTAAACGCTGTAAAACCGATCTAGTTAAGGGTTTAACTTTCGATGATCCAGAACGTCCCGAATGCCATAATTTATTAACTCTCTATAGCATTTTATCGGGAAAAAGTAAAGAGGTAGTCGCGGGAGAATGTGCCGATTTAGGTTGGGGACAATTTAAACCGATGTTAACAGAAGTCACCATAGAATCTCTGCAACCTATTCGGGAAAAATACGCCGAAATTAGAGAGGATAAAGATTATTTAGCCACGGTTTTACGACAAGGTCGTCTCAAAGCAGAAGCGGTAGCCAATCAAACTCTCGATCGAGTCAAAAATGCCATGGGTTATTTACCACCATTTTAGGGATAATTTTCGGGTGCATCTGATAATTATCCAATCTACTCAGTTGAGATTTTTCAAGGAAAACTCGCTGCTTTATCAGTCAATCTTTAACTCTTGGTGGGGTTTTACCCCCCATCCAGGGTAAGGGAAGGAGAATGATTACAAAAGTTATTAAATTAAGCACAACTCCAGTGATATTTTGGTAAAATAAGGGCATAATTAAAACTATCAAAATACTTACCTGTCCTTTGAGATTATGATTGTAGAGTCCCAGGGGAAACAAAAAAAACTATCGTCTAGGGAAGATGAGTCTCGTCCAATTGCCAGCAAGGAACAAAATTCTTATCTAGCAGAGGGAATTGTCGATCATCAATCAACTCAGATTGCTCCTTCCTCCTTACTACAGCCATTTTCTCCAGAGTTAGAAAAAGATAGAGCCAACAAATTTAATTTTCTTAAAGAAATTCTGGTTAGTCATCTTGGTCAACCTTTTTACTCGGACAATGGCTTTATTCTTTATCAAGGAGATGCCACAGACTTTTTGTCTAAACTATCTCATAGTGACATAAAAATTGACCTCCCTCACTGTTACATCACCACCTTATAATATTGGCAAAGAATATGAACGAGTTCTTTCAATCAATGACTATGTTGATTGGTGTGCTAATTGGCTAGGGCAAATTTATCAAATTACTCAAGATAACGGTGCTTTTTGGCTAAATGTTGGTTATTTAGAAGTACCAGAAAAGGGATTATGTGTTCCGATTCCCTATCTTCTTTGGGATAAGTCTCCCTTTTATCTTTTACAAGAAATTGTCTGGAAATATGGGGCTGGTGTTTCTACAAAAAATCGTCTTAGTCCTCGCAATGAAAAATGGCTTTTTTATCTCAAAAATTGCCAAGAATATACTTTTAACTTAGATAATATTCGTGACCCTAACGTTAAGTATCCCAATCAAAAGAAAAATGGTAAATATCGTTGTAATCCCCTCGGCAAAAATCCTTCTGATGTGTGGGAAGTTCCTAAAGTCACTACAGGAGAAAAGCGCAGTTCTAAGGAAAGAACCGGACATCCCGCACAATTTCCTTTAGCAATTGTCGAGAGAATTATACAAGCTTCATCTAATCCCGTAGAAATAATTCTTGATCCCTTTGCTGGTTCTTGTTCCACGGGAATAGCGGCCTTAGGATTAGGAAGAATTTTTGTGGGTTTTGAAATTCGACCAGACTATTGCGAGATAGCTGCAGAGAGATTTAAAAGATTTAAAAAAGAAAGAAGCAATACTTATATTCAAGGCTCATTATTATAGTATTAAAAACGGATTTAGTATGATTAGCCTTCTTAAACTTGTTTTCGCAGTTTCAATCCTTGGCAATGCGATCGCCAATAAAAGTAGCAGAGTCCGGCAGTTACCCCCAGACTAAGAATTGTTATCCCCGTGGGAATTTCCCACATCCCCGACTCAGTTGCTAATATGTTGTACTATTGTAATAAGAGGATTTTTTTCCTGAAAAATTGTCATATTTGAGGTTTTGATTATGCCTTATACAAATGAAGAAGGTGGACGCTTAAATAATTTCGCCGCTGAACCGAAAGTTTATCAAGCGGCTCCCCCCACTAAATCGCAACAACGTAATTATCTTTTCTGGGGTGTTGCTGCGATCACACTTGTGGGTGGACTGTTAGCCGTCGCTTTTTACGCATCTCAAGCTGGCTAAAATTTAGTCCCTCGTAGTTGCGATTTAGCCCCTTTCACTCCTCTTTACCGCTAATATCACAACTACTCCCTATTTTAAGGCTTTTGACCCTGAATTAATGCCACTGCTGACTGAGACTTAGCCGCAGTCCCCTGTTTACCCTGAGATAACGCTAGACGGGCCGCCTCCTCTAAATCAGCGATCGCTTTTTCCCTGTTTCCCAATTTATAATAGGTCAAACCCCGATTGTGGTACGCTTCGGCAAAATTAGCATTGATTTTCAGACTCTCATTATAGTCCCTTAAAGCCATTTCCTGCTGTCCGGCTCGGTTATAGGACAGGGCGCGATTATAGAAAATGCGATCCTGTCCTCTGGTTCCCTGTAAACTCAAAGCTTTTGTGTAATCCTCGATCGCTTCTAGGTGTTTACCTAAGTCATCCTTAGCATTACCGCGATAAATAAAGAAATCAGCAAAATTTCCGTTTAAAGCGAGCGCTTTTGTGCAATCTTCCACCGCTGCCTCGTATTTTTTCGTCAGATAATGCACATAACAACGATTACCGAGAGCATTAACATAATTGGGGTTGATTGTCAAGGCCTGGGTATAATCTGCGATCGCTCGCTCGTACTGGCCGAGAACTAACTCCGCATAGCCGCGATTATAATAAGCATCGGCATCCTTCGGCTCTAATTGTAGAGCTTGAGTAAAATCAGCGATCGCCCCTGAGTAATCCCCTGCGGTTAAACGATCCACCCCCCGATTATAAAATTCTACAGCCTTCACGGGGTTAGCGGTAGTTTGAGAGACTAGGGGAGAGATAGTCAGTAAAAAAGTGGCTATAGCCATAATAATTGTCAATTTTTTCTTAATTTTCATAATCCCTTCACCTAAACAATTCAAGGTAAAATTAAACAGCCCTACTCACAGGTCAAAATATCATGATTAAATCTCTTTTGGCGACTTTCCTCCTAATTACCACCCTCCTCTTCACCGGTTGTGCAACTCCCATCGCTGGACTGCAAGGATATACCAGTGGCAGCCAAGGCTATCAATTTTTATATCCTAAGGGTTGGACGCAGGTGGATGTGAAAAAAGTTGCAGGAGTAGATGTGGTTTTTCATGACCTGATCGAAACGAGCGAAAATTTAAGCGTTATTATCAATCCCATCCCCGACAATAAAACCTTAACAGATTTAGGGACACCCTCGGAAGTGGGCTATCGTCTCCTGAAAAATAACAGTCTTAACCCCAATCTCGATAAGGAAGTAGAATTAATTCGCTCAGAATCTCATCAAATCGACGGCAAAGATTACTATATCCTCGAATATCAAGTTAAATTAGCCAACGGCCAAGAACGTCATAATCTGGCCAGCGTCACGGTTAATAATAATAAACTCTATTCTTTTAATCTTTCCACTTCCCAAAAACGTTGGACTCAAATTCAAGAACTCTTTGAAACTATCGTTGATTCTTTCTCGGTTAGTTAGGGAAATAGGCAACAGGCAATAGTAAAATGTAGGGTGCGTTAGACGGCAAAAATTCCTGTTTTGACTTAAAGGTAAAAATCCGTCGTAACGCACCACTGGCAATAGGCAATAGTAAAACGTAGGGTGCGTTAGACGGCAAAAATTCCTGTTTTGACTTAAAGGTAAAAATCCGTCGTAACGCACCACCTATCATCAACTAGGTAGCCGGTTATAATTAAAGATAACATATAAAGAACCAGAAGCCTGTCCCACTATCTAACAATTAATTGAGATTACTTACTGAATCAGTAAACAGTAATCAGTAAGAAAGTGGTAACTGATAACTGGTAACTGATAACTGGTAACTGATAACTGGTAACTGATAACTGGTAACTGATAACTGAATATGAGTAACTCGGAAGAAAATAGACTAGATAGACTCGAATCTCTTGCTGAAAATACCCTAACAGAACTACGCGAGATTAAATCAGGATTACAGGAGATTAGATTAGGATTACAGGAGATTAAATTAGGACTACAGGAAACCAATCAGGGATTAAAAGAAACTAGAGCGATCGCTAATTCTAACGCCAAATCGATCGAAGCGTTAACTAATAGTCTTGCTGAGTCTAAAAAAGAATGGGAAAAAGACAGACGGGGACTTGATCAACTGCTAGGACAATTAACTCGATCGATGTCGGATTTTTATGAGGTTCAGTCAGATTTTTACAATCGATTTGACAAAATTGAAGAAAGAGAATCACGCATGGTTGAGATTTTAGATCGTTATTTCCCCCCCCCCCCGAAAATCCTGCTAATTCCTAGCAGAAATAGCTAAAAATTTGATAACTGATGGTGGGTTACGGCAAATAGATAAATTAATAATTAAGTCTAATAATTTGCCATTGCCTAACCCACCCTACCTAACCATCTCCTATCTTGTTTACTGAAAAAACTTATGTCCATTCCCTTGATTCTTGCTTCCGCTTCTCCTGCGCGTAAAAAACTATTACAAATGGTGGGAATCGATCCGATTGTGCGGGTGAGTAACTTTGATGAATCGACAATTAATGCTGATGATACTCTCCATCTTGTCCAAACTTTAGCCCAATGTAAAGCGCAAACGATCGCCCCCCAATTTGATTCAGGATTAATTCTTGGTTGTGATTCCGTCTTAGAAGTAGCGGGGGAAGTCTATGGCAAACCCAAGGATAAATCAGAAGCGATCGAGCGTTGGCAAAAAATGCGCGGTCAGGTGGGTACACTCTATACAGGTCATGCTTTAATTGATCGAGTTAATCATCAAACTTTGACTCGTTGTGGGATCACTAAAGTTCACTTTGCCAATATCAGCGATCAAACAATTATTGCCTACGTTGACACCGAAGAACCCCTCAAATGTGCCGGCTGTTTTGCCCTAGAAGGAAAGGGGGGTCTATTCGTGGAAAGATTGGAGGGATGTCACAGTAATGTTATCGGTTTAAGTTTGCCTCTATTTAGGCAGATGTTAACGGATTTTGGCTACCAAATCACTGAATTTTGGTGATCTTTTTGCTGATAATTTCACCAAATTTATTGACAAAAGGGCTTGACAAATTCTCAAATTTGTGTTAACCTTTTATTATAATGGGAATCCGTGTCGCCCTGCGAAACCCTCTTTTTTCTATCGGATAGCCCCAAAATTTTTAACCCTTTCCTTTTCACTTTTTCCCGAAAAAACTATGTCTTGCTTGCGCGTGGGAATTGCCGGTCCGGTGGGTTCAGGAAAAACAGCCCTGCTCGATGCCCTGTGTAAAAATTTGCGGGATCAATATCCGATCGCCGTAGTCACCAATGACATTTATACTCAAGAAGATGCCCAATTTTTAGTGCGATCGCAAGCTTTAGCTCCGGAAAGAATTTTAGGAGTAGAAACGGGAGGATGTCCCCATACAGCTATTCGCGAGGATGCCTCAATTAACTTAGTTGCCATTGAACAGTTAGAGAGAAAATTTGCTAACTTAAAGTTAATTTTTCTGGAAAGTGGTGGTGATAATTTAGCGGCAACCTTTAGCCCCGAATTAGTAGATTTAACCATCTATGTGATTGACGTGGCAGCCGGAGATAAAATCCCTCGCAAGGGGGGACCCGGTATCACCAAATCGGATCTATTGGTAATCAATAAAATAGATTTAGCCCCGATGGTGGGGGCAGATTTAGGAGTGATGGATAGAGATGCAAAAAAGATGCGCGGGGATAAACCCTTTATCTTCACCAACTTGAAAACACGGGAAGGATTAGAGCGAGTGATTGCCTTTATCGAAAAGAATTTATAATAACTAAGTAGTCGTGCAAAATAAATTTCCTAGTGAAGATAGGCACTCATGCAAGAGGCAAGAGGTGGTTAGATATGTGTAATTAATTTTGCTTAGGTACTTATTGCTAGGAATAAAAAAGAGAGCGCCAGAAAAATTTAGGTAAAGCTAACATTCTTTTCCAGCGCCAAGGTTCCTGATAGAGTCGATACAACCACTCTAAATTATTGTCACAGAAAAAGCGAGGGGCGCGGATTTTTGTCCCAGACCAGATATCAAAACTGCCCCCCACACCTACCCAGATAGCTTGGGGACAGAGATTGCGATGTTCCCTAATCCAATATTCTTGTCGGGGTACTCCCAAACCAACTAAAATTAACCGCGGTTGTTGATCTTTTAACACCTCGATCCAATCGGACATTTCCTGGGAGGATAGATAACCGTGGTTAGCCAGAATACGGATATTAGGTATCTTTTTTTGCCAATTACTTGCCGCTTGTTCCGTAATCCCCGGTTTACCACCAAAAAAAGCAATAGGAAAACTCTCTCCCTGCATTCCTAACTCAGTAATTAAGGATTCTGATAATTCAATACCGGGGCAGCGGGTTTGTTTTTTACCCCTTAATTTTAAGTAAATAACAATCCCAGCACCGTCGGGAATAACTAAATCTGCTTCCCGAATAACTTGGGCTACTTTAGCATCATTTTCCCCTAACATTGCCATTTCTGCATTAAGAGTGACAACGTGGGAACCAAAACCTTGATAGAGGCGATCAATTAACCAACGACTGTAGTTATCGAGGAGATGAACCGGTAAACCAAGAACAGAATATTTTGGGGGAGTTTCTAACATATAAGTCATCTTGATTTAGTTGTCATTTTATCGAGAAATTGGCACAAAATCCACCCCAAAACTAGAACGAGAACCGGGTTGAACTACCACTAATTGCACGGATTGATTGCGATCGCCAGACGGTAAAAATCGCACGGGATTAGTCGCCCCAGAGACAGAAAAATCACTGCTTCTTAACGCCTGTTGAACTCCCTCTCGGCTAGATTCTGCCTTAATGCCAGCGATTAAAGCCTGGGTAGCGTCATAGGCGGTGGCGGTGCGCCAATTTACGTCTCCTTGCCACAATTGGCGGGATTTATTCACAAAAGGACTGTTCGGATTAGCCCCCAAATGCCAAGCGATAGCGACAACCATGCCCAGGGCATTTTTTCCGCCTACATCCAGAGTTTTGGGGCTATAAACGTCATCACCCGCCACAATCGGTAATTTTTGACCATTGATCTGAACCACCTGTAAAGCCTTATCTAGGGTTCCACTATCCCCAAGAAGGGCGATTAGATTTGCTCCCTCCTGTTGAGCTTGTTGGAGGCTTTTAGAAGGGGTAAAAGTCAGGGAAGATAGATCAAATTCACTCACCACTTGACCTCCTCCTAATCCTAAAGCGGTGATAAATTCAGATTTTAGGGATTGACTATAATTACTTTGGGAGTTAAAAAATACCACTGCCTTGACGTTAGGATTTTTTTGCAAGCTAGATTCGGCTAATGCCCGTGCCGCCACAAAATCACTGGGAACAGAACGAAAGATATAGTCACCAAAATTGGAGAGTTTAACTGAGGTACTGATGGGGGAAATCATTACTAATCCTGCTTTTTGATAGATAGCGGCCGCCGCTAAAGAGGTGTCACTGCTAGTGTGTCCTACTACTCCTAAAATGCTGTTGTCAGCCGTTAATTTTTGGGCAATTTGAGCGGCAATTTCGGGATTATCAGCATCATCAGCAATGAGAACTTTTAAAGGAGTGCCATTAATTCCTCTGGTTTGATTGATTTGATTTTGAGATTGGGCAACTCCTCGTAAAACTTCTAGGGCGGTGTTGACATTGCTACCAATTGGCACGGAAACGGCGATAGTATGGGACTTCGCTTGACCAATACGGGCGTTATTTAAGTAGATGAGAGCTTCCGGATCATTTTGATTAGTTTGCAGGGATTTTTCTAGGAGGTAAACTGCTTGCTGAAAGTCTCCTTTTCCGATAGCCTGTATGGCGGCTTGTTTGTCAGAAGAAGCACCTTCAACTATTAACAATTTTTCCCCTTGACTAAATCTTGCTTGTGCCGATACCGATTTTTGCCCTGGTGATATTTTCTCGATGTTAGAAAGATTGGTTGGGTTATTTTTTCCTTGAAAACGATTATATAACCACCAACCACCAGCCCCAAAAAATATTAGGGTAATCAGCAGGGCTAAAAGCAGGGTAACGGTCTCATTTTTATGGCTCATGGGCTGATCAACTAAGATTAAATTAATGGTTTAATCGAGATTTATGTTAATAAAAGTAACATTTGTTTGTTGTTAATAGGGCTAATTCAAGTCTGAAGGGTACCAATATCCGATCTACCTTGATAGAATACCTCATTTGGCGTCTGATAGTCAAGACATTGTTTAAATGCGTCTTAGCTTATTGGCGACACTTTACCTTTTTGTTTGGGAATCTTCTAAATGTTTTACCAAAACATTCGAGGATAAAGGACCGTGTAAATGACTCCAGGGTAAAACCTGTTCTAAACGCCATTGCTGATGGACGTAATAATCTAGCGGGGGAATTTGTCCTTTTAGTTCCTTAAAAGCCCGTTTATAACTGCCTAAAGAATCACCGTAGCCACGGGTTAATTCTAACAGGGAAGTTAAGCGGCGATCGCCTCTAGATAATAGGGCTTGAATCACTGACCAATTATAACTCTCTGGTCGAAATTCTAGTCCCTGTTTACCCAATTGTTTCTCTAGATATTTTAATCTTTTTTCTGCCATTTTATTAACGCCAAACCACTGAAAAGGAGTATGGGATTTAGGCACAAAGGTGCTGCAACCGAAAGAAATTCGCAGTCCAGAGGCGGCTTTTTTTAAGGCTATTAACATTTCCACAGTTGCCCCAATATCTTCGGTTTCTTCTCCCGGTATTCCCACCATACCATAGAGTTTTATCCCTTTTAAACCGCCCGCTTTAGCATTAATGGCAGCCTGGATAATTTCATGATTGGCTAACTTTTTGTTGATAATTTCCCGCAGGCGATCGGAACCACTTTCTACAGCAATAGTAATTGATTTGCTGTCTCTTAGGGATAAAATTCTGGCTAATTTTTCCGTGACAGTATTAGTTCTAACTGAAGCGATCGAGAGTCTAACTCCCTCAAATTGTGGTTGAAAAAGATAATCGAGTAAGGTTTCAAATTCAGGATGTTGGCTGACGGAAGCACCTAATAAACCCAGGCGATCAGTCACTTTTAAACCTTTTTCAATGGCGGGAATCAGGGATTCTAAACTAGCGGTACGAAAGGGTAAAGTTAGATAACTAGCCAAACAAAAACGGCACATTTCTGGACAACTTCGCACCACCTCTACCATATAAATATTTTCCCATGCCGCTTGTTTTGTTACCACCGTAGAAGCTGAAAGGCTATTACTGCGATAGGTTTGTTTACTAACAAAGGTAGGAACATTATTATCTATGGGTAGAATTGCCGTAATTTCACCTTCGGGACTATCATAATTAACGGTGTATAAACTAGGAACATACACACCCGGAACCTGGGCCAAATGACGGAGTTTTGTCGGGCGATCGGCGTTTCTAACCTCTTGATAGGCATTAATAAAATCAGCAATTAAATTTTCACCATCTCCCAATAAAATTACATCAAAAAAAGCGGCAAAAGGTTCGGGATTAGCGGTTAAAACTGGCCCACCTCCGAAAATTATCGCTTGCCGATCTTGCCGTTGATGACTGTGGCAAGGAATTTCTAAAGATTCTAACAGCGAGAGGATATTAACATAGTCTAATTCCCAGGAAAAGGAAAAGCCGACTAATTCGGGATAACGGGGTAAAGATTCTTGAAAATCCGTAAATAAACGACTAACTTGTATATCTGATCGCAGGGCTAAAGTTGCCCAAACAATTTGATAACCTAAACTGGTTATACCGACGGAATACTGATTAGGAAAGGCAAAAATAGTTCTAAGGGCATCACTGTGGGGTATTGCGGGAGTAAAGAGGAGTTTTTCGTCTTGTAAGATGGTCATTTCAGTTATCAGTTATCAGTTATCAGTTATCAGTGACTACCAGCAGTCTTCAGTAGTTTTTAATTTTCATTCTCTTGAAAGGGGAGACTTGTTACCTCTTGTTTTTGGTCATATATAAGTTTAATTTAATCTGGAGGTGAAGGAGGGGAAAATATCTCAATATACAGTTATAAGCTAAACGGCGCTTAACCTGCATGATCCAACAGCTATAACCCTTTTGGAGTCTATATCGGTGATCCGAAGTAAAAGCCGTTTAGCTTATGATCATATCTCAGGTTATGATGCTGGGGAGTCGGGGGTCAAGAACAAATTCAAGTTATACTTCCTCCCCAGGGATAGCTATTGTATTTACAGGAGATTTTCTCTTATATCCTAGCAATTTTCACAGCTTAACTAGGTGTCGATTTTATTCCTGAGCGCTGCTTTCAAGCAAATCTTGATCTCCTTCACCCCAACCAGAACGAAATCTATGAAGGCTGCATCTCAATTTGGTCGAAATGTCTAGATGACATTTTGGGCGCACGCGGTGCGCCCCTACTATTGGCGCAATAATATTATTTATTGTAGGGGCGAATTGCATTCGCCCTCTTTGAATCACAAATATGAGATGCAACCTCTATGAATAATCCAGAAGAATACGTTATAATCATGGCGAAAATCCTAGATTTAGCCATTCCCGATCGCTATTTAAATTCTGTGGTTGAAAACTGGCAACGCTTGCAAGAAATCGCCAGTTTAGTGACAGACCTAGTCGCGTATCGGGGGGATCCTCCGGCGGTTCCGCCGCTGCCGTTGCCGCTAATTTAGTGCCTCTCGCCCTCGGTTCCGATACGAATGGTTCCGTGAGGGTTCCCGCCGCTTGCTGTGGCGTGGTGGGGCTAAAACCCACCTTTGGGCGCGTATCCCGTCAGGGCCTATTTTTGTTCGTTAGTAGTTTGGATCATCTGGGATTTTTTAGCGGCAATGTGGCGGATATGGCGGCTATTTGGAGTCTTTTTGCCAAAAATAACCTTAAAGCTCCTTTAAATGGCTTAGAGGGCGTAAAAATAGCCCTTGCCGATGATTATTTTCAGCAGGGAGCCGAACCAGAAGTATTCGAGGCGGTGACAGCGATCGCCGAACGTTTAGGAGTTACCAAAAAAATCACCATTCCCGAAACCGTCCGCGCCAGGGCAGCCGCCTATATAATTACCGCTTCCGAGGGCGCAAATTGGCATTTACCGCGTTTACAGACCAGATTAGAGGATTTTGACCCCGCAACCCGGGATCGCTTCTTGGCAGGGGCATTAATTCCCTCTAGCTGGTATTTACAGGCTCAACGTTTTCGCCGTTGGTATCGCGATCGTCTGCGAGAGATCTTCACCGAAGTCGATATTATCCTCACCCCGACAATTCCCTGTATTGCGCCGCCGTTAGGAGTAGAAAAAATGATTATTGACGGGCAAGAGCTATTAATTAGACCTAATTTAGGCAGATTTACCCAACCTTTTTCTTTTATCGGTTTACCTGCCCTTTCGTTGCCGATTAAACGCCCATCCCGGCTACCGTTAGGTTTACAAATCATCGCCGCACCCGATCGCGAAGAGTTAATGCTAAGCGTAGCAAGGGTTTTAGAGGAAATGCTCATAGATATCCCGCACAAGTGAGATTTCAAGAGCTTACTTCCTCTTAAAATCCCTAATTTAGGCACTTATTAAGCGAAAAGGTTACTTTTATAGTCTGAGTAGGGTTGGCTGAATAAATGTGAAATATAGACGAGGTAAGGGGTTTGAGGGAATGTTTGGCGAAGCAGCTGCAAGATTTTCAAGCTAGTGGCTCAAAAACCTTGCATCTTGAGCGGCTGGCGTCCTGGTAGGTCTTCAAATAATATCTGTAGGGGCGAAGCATTCGGGCAATAACCTATCGCTGAAACCGTAGATTTTCTATCCGAATGCTTCGCCCCTACTTTTTCAGCATACCCTAAGTAAACAATCTACTGACTGGGAGACTCCTTTTCAATCACATCTAACCAAGCGGCAGCCGATCGCTCCCAAGTGTCAGTTAGGGCAATTTGACGACATCTTTCGCGCTCTTGGGCTAAAAGCTGGGGATTTTTCAGTAATTCGACAATTTTCCAGGCTATAGCTTCCTGAGTAGCCGGATCGGTTACTTCCCCCGCTACTTTCACACAGTAGTCTTTTTCTCGAAAAACGGCAAAATCCGTCACCACTGGCAGACAACCCACCACTGCCGACTCGCGCACAGAAATACAATCGATCTCACGATAGGTGCAACCGTAGTAATGAATAGCAGAGCGCGCTTTTTCCTCGATTAGTTGACGATAACCGATCATTCCGCGATCAACTACCCCCGCACTAGCTTTAATCAAAGCCATTAATTTATCCCGCCATTCCTTGCGATCGCCAATTTCATCCCGTTTAGTAAAACCATAGTAGAGATGTAACTCGGCTGCGGGAATTGCCGCCTTGATCATCGGCCAGCCATGCTTTAACATCGACTCTAGTCCGCGATAATAACGAGAGGCATAGACTAGACGATAGGGAAGATACTCACTTTCTGGCACCGTCTCGCTTACAGCCAAAAGGGAAGTATCGATACCATTAGGAACAATCGGACATTGATGATCGGGGCAGAAATCCAGTAAATCTCTTTGATATTGGCTTTTACAGAAAATTTTGTCGTATCTAGCCAAAATTTCGGGGGTATAGGAGGCTGCCGGCACTTTAATATCTTGCCAATCAAAAAAAATTCGTTCTGCCTTGGTACCCGGACGGCAATAGGTGGGATGACGAGAGATCACCAATGTCTCAAAGTGATCTTGCCAATTCATCTGGTAATAATTAACATAGCGAATACCGTCCTCTTCCCCTTCCATGCCCTCACAATTGCCAAAAATCGTCACTTTATAGCCGCGTTTCGTCCATTCCTGCGCTAAAAAAGCCACCGATGCCTGGGTACCACTGGCCCCCCGTTGCCAAATTTCCGCCGGAAGCATGGGACGATATTTTTCTGTGTAAATAACGATCGATTTTTTCGGCCAACGACGGGCACTCAAACGCTGTTTAATTTGAAATAGGGAAGGTGCGCTGGCTCGTAGCCATTTTTTGAGATTAGATTGTAGGGATGGAGTAGCTTGCGACACTCTTTTTCTCCAAGATCGAGGGAAAATAGGGGCGATGGGTGATAGAGTCTTAGTTTCTCGAATTTAACTCGATTTCTCAACTCAGTAGAACAATTCGAGCCTATCATATAATGGGTTCAAGTCAAAAATCAATCTTTTTATTGCCAGCTATCGACAAGGAAATCTATGAAAATTGTCATCCCGATCGTGTTTTATCGCAAAGGAGGAGTAGAAAGAGTCATTATCTCTTTAATACCTAGCTTATTAGAATACGTCGAACAAATTATTATCGTCCTCCCTCCTAATGACATTGAATATTTTAAGTCTTTAATGCACGATTCCGATAAACTTATCTACGAAGATTTTAATTTTTACCCCCAGAGTTCTGAAACAAAATTAATCTATTTTTATGGTCTTCTAGCGAATTTTTACAAAACCCTAAGACTGAATTCTATTCATCGTCTTTTCTCTCGTAGAATTGAACTTTTACGCATCGAAGCAAGAATTAATCAGATTATCAAGCGTTACCAAGCTGATCACTGTTTGTATGGGATGACTAATCGGATTTCTCCCCCCAATGTTAACGTTACTTTAAGTGGCATTATTTATGATGTCTTTTGGGAATTTGCTCCCTTAACTTACTCAGAATCCTATCAAGAACCCTACAATGAAGTCTTAAAAGAATGGTTAGATAGGGCCGATCTACTGTTCACAATCTCCCAAAAAACTAAAGACGATGTTTTAAAAGTTTTTCCCAATGCTACCTATGCTAGTAAGTTAAAAGCTGTACCCTTAGCCGGATTTATCGATCAGTCTAATCCCAAGATTGATTTAGTCAAAAGTGAGCTAGTTACATTCTATTTTCCCTCCTCTTTTGGTATCTACAAAGATCATCTGACTTTGCTCAAGGCAGCAATTACACTAGCGAAAAAAGGTTTAAAATTTCAAATAGTTTTTATCGGGAAAGAAACCGATAATCTAGTTAATGGAAATCTGCAATTGTCTCAACAGTCCAAAACCCAAGAATACCAAGATTATCTCAAAGAATGTACCCGACTTTATCGGGAAAATCAAGAAATTTTCCAGAGTCATATCAAGGGATTAGGTTATCAAGACTATGAAACCTTGCAATTTTATTATCAAACCTGTTCCTCTGTGGTATTTCCCTCAAAATATGAAGGTTTTGGATTAGCAATAGCAGAAGCAATTTTACAAGGTATTCCCGTTATTGCTTCCGATTTAGAAGTGTTTCAAGAACAGGTAGAATTATATAATTGTCCCGAAAGAGTGCAATTCTATCCTAGGGGAGATGCAGACAGTTTAGCCAATTGTTTAGAACAATTTATCCTCAATCCAATTCCTCGCTTGTTACCCGAAGATATTCCCAATAAAATTAATCTCTGGACGTGGGAAGATGTGGCTAAAAAATATGTAGAACTACTGAAAGAAAATGCAGGTTACTGATCTCTATATCTACCCGATTAAATCCTGTCGAGGTATTCAATTATCCCAATCTGAAGTGACTCCTAAAGGTTTACTCTGGGATCGGGAAATGATGTTAGTGGATGGCAAGGGTAAATTTATCACCCAAAGAGAATATCCGCAATTAGCCACCGTTTCTATCACGATGACAGGAGATAATTTTTCTCTGAAAACATCTCAAGATTCCCTGACTTTTCAGCCTAATTTCACAGGAGAAAAAAGAGCGGTTCAAATCTGGGAATCTCAAACCATAGCCATAGATCAAGGGGATGAAATCGCCGAATGGTTCGAGAAAATTCTCGACATTCCTTGTCGTTTAGTGCGACAATCTCCCGATTATCCACGTCCCGCGAATCCTCGCTATGCAGGGAACGATCATACTCCCGTCAGCTTTGCCGATGGTTATCCAATTTTATTAACTAATACTGCTTCTTTAGAGGACTTAAATCAGCGTTTAGTTGCACCAGTGCCGATGAATCGTTTTCGGCCTAATATTGTTATTAGTAGCGATCGAGCTTTTAGCGAAAGTAGTTGGCAAAAGATCACAATTGGAGAGATAAATTATGCTCTGGTTAAACCCTGTAGTCGCTGTATTATCACCACCACGGATCAAGAAACAGGTAGGAGAAATCCCCAGCAAGAACCTTTAAAAACCTTAAGCACTTTTCGCCGTTTCCCCGGGGGCATCATGTTCGGAGAAAATGTCATCCCCGAAAAGACAGGTACAATTAAAGTCGGCGATCGTATTACCGTAATCTAGGGATATAGGGGCAGCCCTTTCAAGGTCAGTCAAATAAAACCGGAAATACTGGCAACCAACTCTTGAAAAGCTAAAAATATGCCTAGAAATCAGCACCGAACTCTTGACGGAGGGAGCGCAGTATATCCGTCCCCAAAGTTGTCTCACCAGTTTGTACTAACCAACGTTCCAAGTTACGATTGGCATCGATAAACTTCTGGGATGAGTCTCCCTTGTATCCGACCACTAATCCATCCGAACAAACGATCCACTCGAATCCAGCGATCGCACCTCTGGGATTACTGAGGATCACCCCTCGATAACCCAAATTGCCACTAGGTTCACCAGCTTTGGTAGGGGACAAACGCTGCAGTCGTTGGAGTAGTTCCTGACTATCGCGCTCATTAAGAGTCCAATGGGGATTGGGACGACCACTAAATATATCGAGTTCTACTTGCACGATCGCCTCCACTGTCTGAGTGTAAACTATTAGGCCGAGCAGGCAAAAGAGGGGCATGGCGATCACCACAATTGCTGCCACCTTTCCCCTCCTTCCCTCAGGTTCTATCTTAGCCATCTAACTGACCTGAGTTGAAACGTTTAACGAATTTTTTGGCTCTTACAAGTATAGAAATAGCCGCAAAATTGCGTATAAATTCCGCGATTACAGGTTTCGGGATTTGTAATCACCCGGTTACTATTATCAACATTTCTGACCGGCGTGGAACCAGGTTTATGACTCCAGAAACCCTCTTTATTCAGTCGATACCAGTGGAAATCTCGTCCTGGAGCTATAACTAGGGCCACCAGATAGCGAGGGGCTTCGGAGGCGGGGAAACAATTATAACGCACGTGTAAGCCATCACACAGGGAAGCTCGGGTCACTTCCGCACAGGTGAGCGAGCGATACATACTACCACAACCGCGTCCGGGTTGGGCAAAGGTATCGGTGCGTTTGTTACTGGCGTAATTGTAGCAGTTATTGTTCCGCAGGATAGTTGCGTTGTTGTTCCAGAAATTGGGATTATAAGCTCCCAATTCGTATTGGCAGGCGGCCTTGGGGGTTTCGAGGGGGATTTCCACAGCTTCGGGGGATAATTCTAATCCTTCCGTATCGAGGAGCGTCAAGCGCTCACCTACATATAATTGTTCCTGCAAAAACCCCTGTAGATCTTCATCTAAAGATAGAGCTTCTTCTTCAGGGGTCATTCTGGTGGTTATTTCAGCACTATTGATTAAACCGACCAGTCTTTCGGCAATAGCATTGGCTTTAGAACTGGTAGCATACTGTCCAGCCGCTAGATAAATACTCTCTGGCAGATTGTAATTGCGGCCTACCTCATCGTTGAGGGGTTCTACTAAAAATCCCCGTAATCCTAGACCAGCGTTGGCTGGTGCCGATTTAGCGATGACACTAGCATTATTAGCGATTTCCCGCAGGGTAGCGCGAATTTCCTGTTCATCGCTGATAATCCACTCTGGATTCGCTCGTCCAGAATATAGATCCGCAGTAATTTTTAACATCTTTTTTCCCTTTGTTTGAAGTAAACAATCTTGTCTTAGGTGTTCAGTGACTTGTCCCACGAGTGTCAAATTTATGCACTCGCAAAAGTGACTTGCTCCCAGATGATCCCACTATACATTTAAGAAAATACGGGAGCATCTCTCTTAGGCCATAAGTAGAAATATCAAGGTTAAGATAAATAACCATAAGAACAATACTTGACTAGAGACACTGAAACCATGCCCCTTGATACCGCCTCGATTTTAGAAGTATTACGTCCCGTTCAAGATCCAGAACTGCAAAAAAGCCTAGTGGAATTGAACATGATCCGCAATGTGGCGATCGATGGCGGAAAAGTCAGCTTTACCCTAGTTTTGACCACTCCTGCCTGTCCTTTGCGCGAATTTATCGTGGAAGACTGCCAAAAAGCCGTTAAACAGCTGCCCGGGGTGGAAAGTGTCGCCGTGGCAGTAACTGCCGAAACCCCGCAACAAAAAGCTTTACCCGATCGCCAAGGTGTGGAGGGGGTTAAAAATATTATCGCCGTTTCCAGTGGTAAGGGCGGTGTGGGAAAAAGTACCGTGGCTGTCAATATCGCCGTCGCCTTGGCTCATTTAGGGGCAAAAGTGGGGCTATTAGACGCGGACATCTACGGCCCCAACGCCCCGACAATGTTGGGCTTAAATGACGCACAAGTGACGGTACAGGGCGCAAATGGCGAGATATTGGAACCCGCTTTCAACCATGGCATCAAAATGGTTTCCATGGGCTTTTTGATCAACCCCGATCAACCGGTAATCTGGCGCGGTCCGATGTTAAACGGCATTATCCGTCAGTTTCTCTATCAAGTCAATTGGGGCGATTTAGACTATTTAATCGTCGATATGCCTCCCGGTACCGGGGATGCACAATTAACTTTAATTCAATCGGTCCCCCTAGCGGGTGCGGTGATTGTCACCACTCCCCAGACGGTTTCTTT
The DNA here is from genome assembly GCA_007095475.1 of Microcystis aeruginosa Ma_QC_C_20070703_M131. Classification (GTDB taxonomy): domain Bacteria; phylum Cyanobacteriota; class Cyanobacteriia; order Cyanobacteriales; family Microcystaceae; genus Microcystis; species Microcystis aeruginosa_I. The sequence continues at coordinate 47,260 of SFCA01000140.1, forward strand.
AATTGATGCGCGCCGGGGTTTAAAAATGTTCCAACAGCTAGGGGCGCGGGTTTTGGGTATCGTGGAAAATATGAGTTATTTTATCCCTCCCGATCAGCCCGATCGCTCCTATGATCTATTTGGGTCCGGTGGTGGGGAAAAAACCTCACAAGAATTGGGCATTCCTTTACTGGGATGTGTGCCTCTGGAGATAGCCCTACGGGAGGGCGGTGATACTGGTGTACCAGTGGTTTTGGGGCAACCGGAATCGGCCTCAGCTAAAGCCCTGATAGCGATCGCTCGTCAGGTGGCGGCGAAAGTATCCGTGGCAGCCTATAGTTAATAAATTTGGGGAGAGAAATGGTGAGAAGACAGTCCCTTATTAGTAGGAAACTAAGGGGTTTTGGTGAGCGGTTTAGCTTCATTTTCCGGGATATAGCTCAAATTGATTGGCTTTTGTTCGTTTTGGTGACGGGTTTAACCGTTTTCGGTGGTTTAATGATTCGTAGTGCCGAAAGACATACCACTGCTCTCGATTGGTGGCAACACTGGTTATTCGGGTGCGTGGGAGTGGCGATCGCTTTATTTCTGGCCCGTTGTCGTTACGAAAGTCTGCTGAAATGGCACTGGTTAACCTATCTTCTTACCAATCTCTCCCTAATTGCAGTAATTGTCCTAGGGGTGACGGCGAATGGGGCGCAAAGTTGGATTAATATCGGCAGTTTTAACGTGCAACCGTCGGAATTTGCCAAGGTAGGTTTAATTATCACCCTAGCAGCCCTCCTACATCATCGTCCCGCCGATAATCTTTTTGCGATCGCTCGTGTCTTTGCCGTCACTGCCATCCCCTGGGTGTTAATTATGGCGCAGCCGGACCTGGGGACAGGATTAGTCTTTGGTGCAATTACCCTAGGCATGATTTACTGGGCTAATGCGAAACTACCTTGGATGATTATCCTGTTATCTCCCCTCGCATCGGTTTTTCTGTTTAATTTACTTTTTCCTGCTTGGATTGTTTTAGCAATTATCATCGGTGTACTTGCTTGGTTTACCCTTCCCTACCGTTTTTTATCTACTTTCATCGTGGTGGCAACTAATCTGGCAGTGGGTAAATTGGGCGAGGTTTTTTGGGGTTTATTAAAAGAATATCAAAAAGATCGTTTAACCCTATTTCTTGACCCAGAAAAGAATCCTTTGGGGGGAGGTTATCAATTAATTCAATCCCGCATTGCCATCGGATCCGGAGAATTATTGGGACGGGGATTACATCAAGGCACCCAAACCCAATTAAATTTTATTCCCGAACAACACACCGATTTTATCTTCTCCGTAGTCGGGGAAGAATTCGGTTTTGTTGGCAGTATTCTAGTTTTAATAGCTTTCTGGTTAGTTTGTTGGCGTTTGTTAGTTATTGCTAATACTGCTAAAGAAAACTTTGGTTCTTTAATAGCGATCGGTGTTCTCTCGATGATCGCTTTTCAGGCAATTCTTAATATTAGCATGACCGTGGGATTAGCCCCGATTACAGGGATTCCTTTACCCTGGTTAAGTTATGGACGTTCATCTTTATTAACCAATTTTATCGCCTTGGGTTTAGTGGAATCTGTGGCTAATTATCGCCCCCGTAAGCGTTTGTACTAAGTAGAGCGATTCTATAGTCTTTTAAGTAATTCATCATATTCATCATGAGTGCCAATCCAATACCAAATAAATGTGATCGGATTCCAAGAGACCCAATGCACGATAGTTGAGGCTAATACGCGCTGAATAAAATTTACCATGCCACTTTAGATACTGATTACTGTTTACTGTTCACTGAAAAACCCCCATCTCTCAATCTCCGTCATCCTCAAAATGATTAGCTAGTAGGAATTTTTGACTGGTATTCAACTCTTGCCAAAGCTGGTTAATTTTCTCGTAAGCTTCCGTGGAGGTAAGTTTTCCCCCACTGTGTAAACCAGCGATAAAAGAGACTTTCAGGGCAAATTCCTGCAAATTAGCGTTAAAAACTAAATTTTGTGGCGTGAATAAACCCCTGTAGCTGGTTTTAGGATAGAGAAAGTTATCTTTAGAATTGAATTTTTCCATTGTCACCAACCCCCCAGTATGGGATACCTACATTATTATATTATTTAACCTTTTGTTAACTTAAGCTTAACCTAAGAATTTGAACTTGTCTCTAGATTCTTCAGAGAGTAGCTGCTGAACTTGATTAGCTGCCGCTATCCCAGAAGTTAAGGCCGTTTCTAGGGAAGAATTTCTCGATAAATCTCCCCCTTGACACCAATCACCACAGGCAACTAGAGGTAAAGGACTATTAACACTTAAACAGGGTACAGCTAAACCCTGACGGACTAAAGCATAACGCCAACGGTGCATCTGAGACCAATCCGGGAGAGGCAAAGAAGCACGAGCGAGCAAATCTAGCTTAACTGCTTCTAAATCCTCGCTATCGAGATATTTAACCGCAAAATCTCCACTACTATGCACAACAAAGACATAATCAGGGGATGATTGCCGTTTACTGCTATCAAGTCCTAACCAAGCGATGGTGGTAGAGGGAGTAACTGCGGGTAAATAATCGCCATAACCTGCCATTACCGTTAAACAGGGGTCGTAAACGATTGATCGCAATTCTGGCATAGTAGTTATCTGAGAGTTTTCTAACAATAACGCTGCTTGCGGGGCGGGAATAGCCAGGACAATCACCGAAAACTCCCCTCGAATTTGACCGTTATTGTTTAAAACCCATTTTCCTTGACGATTTTCCAGACGAGTAACCAGAAAATCTCGTTCAATTTCTAAACCTTGAGCTAAAAATTTCGCCACGCTATTGATGCCAGAAGGAGCAACATAGCTAGAATCAAACCAAGAAGTAACTATATTCTCTCTCAGGAGATTATCAATTAAAGCCGCCGTTTTTTCGCCCTGAATAGTCAAAAAAGGCAAGCCATGATCCACAGCCATCTCTTGATTAGCTCGATTAACCCGTCGCGTGGCTAAACGACCACCAATGCCTCTAGACTTATCAAATAGCTTAACAGTATAACCTCGATCGCACAACTGACGAGCGCAGGTTAACCCGGCTAAACCCGCGCCAATGATCCCAACCTTAATCGAAAAATTTGTCACTAGCCTTCCTAATCCTGTGAACCCTTGAGTTAATATTAGTAGTAATCAGCACTAGCGAAACTAAGTTGATTATTGGGGCTGAGGAGGACAAACCACATTGGACGAACTACGCACAGCTTTGGAGTTAGCCACCGAGGAGGAACTGCAGCAAATCACTAATATCCTCTTTTGCCGTCGTTTTAACCCTCTCGATTATCTACGAGCGCCGGACGCAATCGCCGTTCAAAGTCAAGATTGGGATAGTTGGTTAGATAGCGTCGAGGATCGTTTTCGTTACTTGGCTGCCGATGGTGTGACAGTATTAAAAGGTCAAACGGAAAAAGTTAGTTATCGTCAAATTCTAGTTCGTGTCTGTCATTTCCTCAAGGTTCCCTACTCCCAAAAAATGCCGACAACGGAAATTGAAGCGGAAATCTATCTTCACCTGGTTAACAAAGCTTGGAAACGTCTCCCCCCATCGGAACAAAAATCCCTCTCGATTCAAATTCAAAAAGCCCTCGCGGATTCCCACACTCCCCAACCCTTACCGGTTCACCTACAACACAATCCCCTTGATATAGTCTTCAAAGGCGGCAGCGTCATCGCCATTAATTCTATCCTGAAACCGATTCTGCTCAAACATATCGCCGGGCAGTTCGCTCTCCATTTTGCCCGCTATCAAGGGGCAAAAACAGCTTTAATTGAAGGAGGAACAGCGATTGCTAATCAAATCGCCCTACAAACGGCTAAACAGGGCATGACTAGGGCGGCAGCCCGCTATGGAGCGGTCAGAACCGTGTTAAGTTTGGCAGGACCGGCTCTATGGGGTTGGTTTATTGCTGATCTCGGTTGGAAAGCGATCGCCACTGATTACGGCCGGATTATCCCGACTATTTTTGCCCTTGCCCAAATTCGTCTGACTCGTGACGATTGTTGGCAACCTGCCTAGCATGAAAAAGATTTTTTGTCAAGGGTGGGAGTGGAATTTAATACTTTTTTCAGTTTTTATCGCCATGATCCTGCCGGAGTTAGCGGGTATCGGCATGATTATCGTATTAATTAGGGTTTTTACCGGCAATTTTCGGGCAATTATCCGGTCACGTCTCAATCAAGGTCTCGGTATCGTCACTCTTTGGTTGATGATTAGTGCCAGTCTTTCCCCAACTCCGGGGGATGCTTGGATTGGTTTAGGAAATTTCCTGCCTTTTTTCTTCTTTTTTAGCAATATTCGGCAATTAATTAAAAAACCCTCTCAATTGCGTCAACTAGCTTGGGTGATGGTTATTCCGTCGGTTTGGGTAGTGGTGATGGGATGGGGACAAATTTTTCTCGGTTGGCAAAAACCGGAAGCATTAAAAGGGATTTTTACCTGGCCCTACGGGGTGGGGGGTGAACCTTTGGGGCGGATGTCTTCGGTTTTTATGTATGCTAATCTTTTGGGGGCTTATTTACTCATAACTCTGATTTTAGCGATCGGTTTATTAATTCTAACTTGGCGGCAGTGGCACAGACAAAGAAATAACCTTTTAAATCTCAAAATCGGGTTTTTAACTTTAACCATATTTATCGACAGTGTAGGGCTGTTTTTAAGCAATTCTCGCAATGCTTGGGCCTTAGCCTTTTTAGGTTGCCTAATTTTTGCCCTTTATCTGGGTTGGAATGCCTTAGTCGCTGGTTTTGTCCTCTTGGGAGGGGTGATTTCTCTTGCTTCTTGGGGACCAAATCCTTTCAGGGATAGTCTGCGTTTTTTAGTTCCTAGGGCGATTTGGGCGCGATTATCGGATGAAATGTTCCCCAATCGTCCTCTAGCGACTCTCAGATCAACTCAATGGCGTTTTACTCTAGAAATGACCCAAGAAAGACCCCTATTCGGTTGGGGATTACGCAGTTTTACACCTCTCTACGAAAAAAGTCAGGGATTGTGGTTAGGTCATCCCCATAATTTATATTTGATGTTAATGGCAGAAACGGGAATTATTGGCTTAATTTTGTTGTCTGTTTGGGTGGGTTGGATTTATGCCCAAGGGTGGCGTTTATTTATCTTTCTACGGCAACAAAAAGCCGGGGGTGAGTTAATTATCTTTACCTATCTGGTGGCCTTTGGTGCTTGCGTTTTATTTAATCTCGTCGATGTCACCCTCTCCGATGTCAAGATTAATACTATTGTTTGGCTTCTCTTGGCTGCCATTGCTGGGGTGAGTCAAAGGTTAAATTATGAATTATAAATTGGGAAGTGGGGAAGTGGGGAAGTGGGGAAGTGGGGAGAATAAATAAAAATAATCTCCTGAATACTGACTCCTGACTCCTGATACTAAATCTGGTTATTAAAGACTGATTATTTATTCCCCTTTTTGCATGAGTGCATGAGCAGAAAACGGGTTTCTCGGAGAAACCCGTTTTCTGTGCGTTACTCAACGGATTTAGTATGAATGCTGAATTCTAACCCCATGGTAGATGTTGGATTTTTGCAGGAGTTCTATTTTCCGACAAAGATAAGCAAAAATTATTTATTGACTCCACAAACTTGAGAATATTTAAATTAACATTTCGCAATATTTACAAATTCTTAAGAATTAATTGAGAAAGATTTTTATTTAACAACGATGTTATGATGGTTACAGCGATTTTACTGAATTTCATAATGGGTTATTCTGTGCTTTTTTGGACAGCAATGGTTGAAACCCTTGCCACACCTACAAGGTGATCCTAATTAGGACGGGTAAATCAGTCAATTTCACCCACAACGATGATCTTTTTTTTGTGTAGTTTTATTGCAAAAAAAAAGTTTTTTTGACAAAAAGCACAAAGTATGATATGAACCCAACGTATTTCTGGCTGCCAGTAGTTATTGCAGAGTGGGAGTTGTGGAGAAGGGAAAAGGGAGTGCTGGAGCTTTTTTCAGTCAACAGTTAACAAAACGAAAACTTCGCACCTCACCCTTAAGATAACTGCTATAAATAGACTTTTAATAACCAAAGAAAGAAAGGAATAGTCAGAAAACTAGCAAGGGTAGTGACCACAACTGTGCGGGCCATTAAAGCCGCCGAACCACCGAATTCTGTGACTAAAATGACGGTATTAACGGCGGTGGGCATGGCACTTTGTAGAATGAGAATTTTTAGATCCATACCGGTTAATCCTAAACTATTGCCGATCGCAAATGCCAAAAGAGGAGCGACTAAAAGACGCAAACAGGACCCTAATAATTCTAATTTACCGATCGCTAATTTTTGCTGAGATAATTGGATACCTAGGATAATTAAAGCCAAAGGAATTGCCGCTTGTCCTAGATAGCTAATACTTTTATCTAATTGCAGGGGAAGATGAAAAGAGAAAGTTTGAAAGCTCATGCCGATAAAAATTGACCAGATTAAGGGCAAGCGAAAAACTAGGCGAAATCCTGAAAGAAAGCTTTTTCCTCGCAAATAAGCGGGACTAATACCAAATAACAGAATACTAGAGCCAATCATATAGATTATCGCTCTTTCCAGTCCAGCCGCACCCAGGGCAAAACTAGCCACAGGTAAACCCATATTACCGTTATTGGGCATCACAGCGGCAGCCATGAGGCTTTTGCGGGTATCAGCATCGAGACTAAGACAATAGGCGATAATTTCGACGACAATCGCCATTACCAGTGAAATAAGAGCAAAGCCTAGGAGAATTAAACCGATATTGCTGCCGGATAAAGTGGTGCGATAGAGTCCATCAATCACCAAAGCGGGGGCAAGAATATACACCGTGATTTGGGAAAGGGAATGCACTTCCACAGTGAGAATTTTTCCTGCTATCACACCGATGAGGATGATAAAACCCACTGGAATAATAGCGGAGAGGATGACAAGCATTAATCAGGTAAAAAGTAAATAGTAAACAGAAAAAAACTGATCTGATTTTTTAACAGATTTCTGTTATATCTTCGTATAAAGATTCGATCGCACAGTGAAAATCGATACTAGCTAGATAAATATCTGCTCCTTTGCTGTAGGGATAAAGAACCCAGAATCCTTCGTCATTGCGACGAAAACAATCCACACTGATGCGTTCTTGACTGATAAGAACGTATTCTTCTAAAGTTTCAAGGGAACGATAGTCGGCAAATTTATCGCCCCGGTCAAAGGCAGCAGTAGTGGGGGATAATACTTCTACAATCAAGCGCGGATAACGGATAAAATCTTCCGAGAAAGACCGATTATCTCGCGAGTCGCAAGTGACCACAAGATCGGGATAAAAATAACTATTAGCTATTTCTAGACGAACTTTCATAGCTGTGGCATAGACAAGACAACCACTACCCCGCAGCCGGTTTTTTAAAAGTGTGGCTAAGTTGATAATAATCATACCGTGGGCTTTACTTGCACCAGCCATGGCGTAGGTTTGACCGCGAATATATTCGTGTTTATCCTTGGCTATTCTCTCCGTTGCTAAATAATCTTCCGGGGAAAGATAGTTATGGTCAAAGTTAGCAATCATTTGGTTAAATCACCTTTATTGTCTCTAAAATCAATTCTAACTCTCGATCGAGGAGCGGTACATTTTAAAAATTTTTCTGACAAACACCTGCAAATTTTGCCAGTTGCTCGGCAAATTATTGAGCTAATTGACCTGCTCGGACAATATCTAGTAAAAAAGCCTTATCCCGCCACATAAATCACTTGCGCTGTCCCTAAAATCTCTCGTTGACGAATCCAATTATGACTCTGCTCGATCGATTTTTTCGTTAGCAAATCAACTTTCCGTCCCAATAAATTCTCTAATTCCCGTTTCATCCTCGAAAACTCCAGAAGTCCCCAAGAAACACTATCTTGAAAACTGACCAGTATATCAATATCGCTATCTGGACGAAAATCTTGCCGCAAAACCGATCCAAATAAATACATTTCAGATATCTGCCATTTCTGACAAAATTCACTGATTATTTGCTGGGGTAGTTCTATTTTCAATTTTTTCACCTCCCTGTCACCAGTAATCAGTGATCGGTTTTTAGATTTAAGGGGAATTATCGCTAACGACACGAAAACCAATATCATAGAGTCCAGCAGTAGCCAGAAATTTGACTCGGTAGGCCGAGCGACATTTGTTAGGGCCGTCATTCCAGGAACCGCCGCGTAAAACTCGTCTGTCCCTATCTTCTATTGTGGCTGCTTCGTAGTTATCGCGCCAGTAATCTGCACACCATTCCCTGACATTTCCGTGCAAATCGTAGAGTCCGAAAGGGTTAGCGACGGCAAACATTCCCACCGGTGTGGTTTCCCTGCGATCGCTGCCTAGGGAACCTTCCCCATAACGACCATAACTGCACACTTTCCCACCATAATCCCAATCCACCCCGGAATAGTTGGCTAAATCAGTGGAAATTGTCGGGCCAAAGTGGAAGGGGGTTGATGTACCCCCCCGACAAGCGTATTCCCATTCTTTTTCTGCGGGTAAACGATAATTGAGTCCGGTGAGACGGGATAGGCGATCGCAAAATTCCACCGCTTCCCACCAGTTAATTTGTTCTACGGGGCGATCGTAACCTTCAAAATGGGCCGGATAGGGATTAAGTTCAATATTTACCGGTTCTAATTTTGCCACCTCGCGCCATTGTCGTTGGCTAATTGGGTAGCGACTCAGACAAAAAGCCTGAATATTAACCAGAGATTGGGGACTTTGACTCAATTTCCAGCCTAACTCGCTTTTAGGCGCACCAATGAGGTATTGACCGCTAGGGATAGAAATCATCTCTAAAAAGGTTTTTTTGCTTAAAAAATATTTATAACCTCGATTAGTGACTTTTTCCCGTTTAATTTCCTCACCTTTGCCATTAACAGTGACCACCTCATCGGTAAAATCTAACCATTCTCCCATTCTGCACCCCTCTATCGGTTATCGGTTGATCAGGTTCAGCTGCGAGCCTAAAAACATCTCGAAACCTACCAGTTATAAGAATAACAAGACTTCGATCGCTTATCCCTCGATGAGTTTTAATTTTAATTAATTTTTTGCTTTGACAGCAAATCGGTTTTTAACAGATGGATTGTTTCCCCCTACTTCTCACCTTCCCACTCCCCATATTAATTGCTGGAGTGATTAACAACTTCCGGGACAATCTCTAATTCTTGTTCACCAATTACAGGTAAATGATTTTTCTGTAAACCCATAGCAGTTAAACAAGTATTGAGAGAGTTGATCGCTTGATTATAATCCTCAATTTTTTGGTGAATTTCTTCCTGTTTGCGGGCATTATTCGCAATTTTTTCCGCCGCTTCCTGTTCTAAGGTTTGTTCTAGATAAGAACGAGCTTGATTAAACTGTTGTAGAATAGTATCCGCTTGTTTTTTTGCCATTGGTATCAATTGATTTTTTAAAGTATTATTAATAGTTTGACGGAAGTTTTTCTGAATTGTCACTGATACTTTTGGCTCAAAATCTAACTTAAGTAATTGACGGATAGCGGGTTCAGCACCAAGAATACTTTCACAGTCATAACCTTGGGCAGTTTGTTGGACAGTTTGCCGAAATTGAAAGATAGAAAAAGTGCCTTCATTGTAAAAATTATGATTTTCTCTTACATAGCGATCACACTCTGTTCTCGCTTCGGAAACTAAGGCATGAATTAACTGCAATTCTAGCTGTTTTAGCTGATTTTCTAGGTGGCCATCATTGCCTAATAAACGATAGATTTGCCGATAATAATCACCTTGTCTTACCGCATCTAAAAGACGCTGACAAAAGCGACTAATTAAACTTGTTGACTCCTCAATTAACACATCTTCTAGCTGGTTAGACAGATAATAAAAAGCTTCTACCAATACTGCTAATAAAGGTGCTGTAGCATTGCGGGGATGGTTTAAAGTCGCCTGCGAGTAAGCATTTTTGACAGAAAAAGTATTTAATAACTCATCCAATCTTGATACCATTCTCGCTTTCAGTTTCTTAAAGTCTTCCTCAAAGTTTTTATCGCTATTAACCACGACAGCATTGACATAACCATCGATATGTTTAGTTAATTTCTCTCCCACTTCCTTTAACTCTTGATTGAGGTGATTTAACTCCAGAGCTTTCATCGCCTCAATTTCTCGTGGTTGACTTTCTAAATCACTATAAATCCCTTGATAATAATTTTTGAGAGTAATGCAGAGAGATTGTAAATCATCGGCTAAATTAGCAAACAATTGCGGACGCTTTTCCTCCGTGAGATAACGAGTAATTGCCGTGCGAAATTCTTCGATACCGCTATCAGCAATTAACTGCTCTAGTAAAGGAGTTCCCCACTCGCTTAAAACTCGGAAGTAATTTTTATTAGGAGTTTCATAACCGTGGATGGAAACTTTAAAGGGAGTTGCCAGTAATTTACCTGAGTTGGCACAATAGTTATTAAACTCGCTGACAAATTGCGGTGTTTCTTCTTCTCCTCCTAAATTTTTAACACTTTCGGTAAAGATAGAATCTAAACCATAACGCTGATTAATATTGGTTTGATTTTTCACCTGATACCCATAAAACCCTAAAAGTCCGCTGGTTTTGTAAATGCGGGAAGTATCACGAAATTGCGTTTGAATTAGGTTTTCTAAACGCTGTTTTAGTTGGGCTGAGTACCAGGTTTCATCGATGCGGTTAAAAACATAAAAAACTCGATCACGAATACCAGCATTAGAGCGAATTTTTTCGAGTAATTCCGTTTCTTCTGTGGCTAATTCTCCCGCAGAAGCAGCCTTTAAAACACAAACCACTGCCGAAGTATCAGGATGCTCTATTTTACGATAGGCTAAGGCGGCATCTTTTTGGACTGGGGCATCAATACCGGGCAAATCTACCAAAACGTTACCATCTTTAAGGAGAGGATGATGACAGTAATATTCTAGACGTTTTAAGACGGCGCTATTGCTACCACGACGGGCAAAACTTGCCGCTTCTGCTAAATTAGAAAAGTGAAATTGTTCCATGGAATAGGTGGCATTATGCAGCGTATGGATCCGCTCACGATTTTGAGTAAATCCTTCAATTAATAATTTTAAACCCTGAGCTTGTTTAGCTCGCTCGGATTTGCCTTCTCCCCCTTCCTGCTCGATAATTTTTTGACAGTATTGGTTTAACTGACTACAGTATTCCGGGGAATTAATGTTACTGGGATTGGTTAATTGCAGATTTTGACAGACGGTATCGACTAAAGTACGAATTTCTACTTCGCTGAGAAAGGTTAAAACCACTCTTTCCTCATCAGCTTCTGCGTACTCAATATAACATTCTGTACCCGTTGCGTGTCCTTCGGCACTATACAGCAATTCTCGCTCTAAAAGTGCATTGATTAACATTGATTTCCCGGCACTAAAAGCACCGGCGAAAACGATTTCAAATTTGGGAGAAATGGCTTTTTGTAGGGCAATTTCTATCTTGCTGGTATCCTGTTGATTGCGGAGAGAGGATTCGCCCTTGAATAGTTCAATTATACTGTTAACATTACCAGCCAGATTACTGCATTGGGGTAAAAGTTCAGTCATGGTAAAACCCAAATCTAGAAGAACAGTGCTATTGTTCCCCAGATTATAACAAAATTCCCTAACTAGATGTCACATCTTTGGTCAGCGATTTAAGCAATCAAGGACAAAGTCATCGTCTTCAATCTAGAATCAGGATTGATTATAATCAATTTAGTACATACCGATTTCCGAGAACCTTCTTAGGTAAAAATTCTCTCCTGACTCCTCCTGAATTCTAGGATCATGATAATTATGTGGACAAAAATGGCAATAGATAAATTGAGATTAAAAAAAATTCGGACTATGAAACAGTTAGGATTTTTGTTAGGAACAGTTTTTCTTTTGGGGGGTTGTCATTCTCTCAATGCTATCCAAAATCGTCCCCAACCCTTGCCCCAAGATCAATATGTTCAAGTCTATTTTAATTATAATCAGACCCAGGGTTCAAATTATACCGATCCCTATCGCCAAATTAATCGCCCAGGGGATAATTTAGAACAGGTTATTATTGATAATATCAACTCGGCCAAAAGTTCGATCGATCTAGCGGTGCAAGAGTTACGTTTACCCGCCATCGCTCAAGCTTTAGTTGTTCGTCAGCAGCAGGGAATTAAAGTTAGGGTTATCCTCGAAAATATTTACAATCAACCTATTAATAGTTTAGCCAAAAACCGAGAACAATCAAGCGATCGAGAACAGGAACGTTATCAAAACCTTGTTGATTTAGTTGATATAAATCGAGATGGTAAATTAAGTACAGAGGAAATCGCCCAAAGAGATGCAATTACTATCCTTAAAAAAGCTGGTATTCCCCTAATTGATGATAGTGCAGATCGCTCAAAAGGTAGTGGTTTAATGCACCATAAATTCATGGTTATTGATGATCACACTACTTTAATCAGTTCAGCTAACTATACCTTAAGTGATATTCATGGAGACTTTTCTAATCCCAAAACTGTTGGGAATGCCAATCACCTATTAGTCATTACTAATCCCCCACTAGCTAGAGTTTTTCAAAAAGAATTTAATCTGATGTGGGGAAGGGAAGATAGTCCTAGATTTGGCTTAGATAAACCCCACAGAAAACCGCAAACAATTACTATCGGTAATAGTAGTCTGACGGTCAAATTTTCCCCCGATTCTACCGCTTATCCTTGGACAATTACTAGCAATGGTCTCATCGGTGAAACTTTAAATAAAGCTAAAAAATCCGTGAATTTAGCCCTGTTTGTCTTGACGGAACAGCCTTTAGCTAATATTCTCGCTCAACGACATCAAAAAGGGATAGAAATTAAAGCTTTAATTGATCCTAGTTTTGCCTTCCGATACTATAGCGAAGGATTAGATTTATTAGGAGTTGCTCTCAGTAATAAATGTCGTTATGAACCAGATAATCAGCCTTGGCAAAACCCAATTAATACCCTAGGAGTTCCCGCTCTAGCGGCGGGAGATAAATTACACCATAAATTCGGTTTAATCGATGATAAAATTGTGATCACTGGTTCTCATAATTGGTCAGCAGCTGCTAACCATCAAAACGATGAAGCTTTAGTTATTATCGATAATCCCACCGTTGCCGCTCATTTCGATCGAGAATTTCAATATCTTTACCGTACCGCTAAATTAGGACTGCCGGAAACTATTAAAAATCGGATCGAACGGGATAGAAAAAACTGCCCCCAATCTGTAACAATTAAAAGCGATCGCTTAATTAATTTAAACACTGCCACAAAAGAAGAATTAGATACTTTACCCGGTATCAGTGGCAAATTAGCCGAAAAAATTATCGCAGCCCGGCAAGAAAAACCCTTTGCTTCCCTAGAAGATTTGGAACGAGTATCGGGAATCGGTAAGGGAAAAATTAACAAGCTCAAAGGCAAAGTCCGCTGGTGATGATTGCCTCGTCTGCATTTTTTGCCACAGTCCAAAAGGGTTATTTTAACGGTTCGGGAATACTATCGGAAGGAGCCTCAAACTGTCCGGTAATAACGTATTCTAGACGCAATTTCAGCCAAGTAATAAACTGTTGGTTGAGAGAAACAATTGCCGCTGCTGGTTGGGGAGTTTTGTTTTTGATATCGGCAAAAGCGGGGGTATCTAAAAAAGCTGGATTGGCAATTAACCAAAAATCAATTTCTTGACCTTTTTCTTGATAATTCCTGATTCTTTCCTTCAAAACTTCCTTTTCGATCGCTTCTTCTTCTAAAAACTTTTGACTGGCTACCAAATAATAATAAGTTGTCATCATCTTTCCTTTAATTTTTCAGTGTAATTGTTCGTTAGTCGGGAGATTAGCTGATAGCTGATGGCTTTTACAATTGTCCACGCATAGCCAATTTCATTTCCCTAACAGCCCGTTCCAACCCGACCAAAACCGCACGACTGATAATTGTGTGACCAATGTTCAATTCTTCCATATTGGGCAAACAGGCGACGGCATAAACATTCCAATAGGTCAAACCGTGACCAGCATTTACCCGCAAACCCAGAGAGGAAGCGTATTCACAACCTTCTTTAAGAATTGTTAATGCTGCTTGACAATCGCTCTCCTGTTGTGCTTCGGCGTATTGACCGGTATGGAGTTCAATAAATTTCGCCCCCGTGTTAGCGGCCGCTTGAATTTGGGCAAAATCGGCATCAATAAACCAACTAACGGGGATCTTAGCCGATTGCAGGCGCTCGACAACCCGACAAAAACGGTCAAAATTGCCCAGCATATCGATCCCCCCTTCCGTGGTCACTTCCTCGCGCTTTTCGGGGACAAGGGTGACATAATCGGGTTTAATATCGAGAGCAATGGCGATCATTTCCTCCGTCGGGGCCATTTCCAGATTTAGATGAGTCCGCACCGTTTGCCGGAGAATCCGCACATCGCGATCCTGGATATGACGACGATCCTCGCGCAAGTGAACGGTAATGCCATCAGCACCGCCGATTTCAGCCAAAACTGCCGCCGCCACGGGATCCGGTTCCACGGTGCGGCGCGCTTGGCGAATTGTGGCCACATGATCGATATTGACACCCAAAGTCAGCAAAGTTGAACCTCCTTGTTTGTTAGTCCAACTTTCCATCTTACCATTGCGGTCAAAAGCGATTACATACTGGAGATATTTAAACCACTGGTCAGTTCTTCCATTTTGGCGCGCATGGTTTCCGTGGAGGCACTATAGGCGGCCTGCATGGCTTCTAGAATAGACCCAGCCACAATCTCCACATCTTGGGAGAGGAGAGCAGGATCGATTTCAATCTCCCGGGGTTCTTGGTTGCCACTGAGATAGACTGTCACCAAGCCATTTTCACTCTGGCCAGGAATTTCCATATTTTCCAGTTCTTCTTGCAGAACTTTCGCCCCTTGTTGCACCTGTTGCGCTTTTTGGAAAGCGTCTTGTAATTCTTTAATCTTACCGAGACCGAATCCGAATCCTTGTCCTTGTGCCATGATGTTTTTTTTGTTTAAGGGGTCATTCAAGGTTTTTATTGTACTGCTTAAGGTGAACTCGGAGCAACTTTTGGCCATTTGAGGGCAAAAAGTGATTAATAGACCTCCTGCAAAAGTAAGTTATCGAGGCGCTATCGGGTCAAAATATCTAAAAGCTCCGATAAATTGGACATAATCTCAGGTTTTATGGATAGGATAGTTGTCTCTTGTCTTTTTTCTCCTCCTGTCTCCTGTCTCCGTTCGGCGGTTCGGCTGATCTCACCGTCGAAGCCTGAGCGTTCGACAAAAGCTCACGCCGAAGTCTCACGGCCGAAGCCTGTCTCCTTACCTAACGGAAGATTTTTGATTTTTGCGGGAGAGCTAAGGGACTTGCGTAGGAATAACATCCCAGGGAGACAATGGCTCTGTAGAAGGAGCGGACTAACCCTAAATGGTACAATATTAAAGAGCAGGTCGCCAACGGGAGCAATTAGAGGCTAAACGGGCTAGTTATCGGGAAAAGTATGAGGCTTACACCTCCGATGTCCTCAAAAGTTCGTCTTTTGTGGGTGCTTCTCATGAAGAGATTGATATTGAGGTAGCGATTCGGACTTATGCTGATACCAAGGATGCTCAAGAAGTTGCGGGTATTTTAAGCCAAAGCGATCGCGTTCTACAATTGAGGGCAACTGTTGCCGATGCTTACGGTTGGGAGGAGTACATCAAGCAAGCTCAAGATTATATCCGTCAAGTTCAAGCTGATGCTAGGCAACGCTTCAGTCCAGTCTTAGATTAATAACCCCAAAAATATTATGAATAATCAACTCCTAGAGAGAATTATCCATCACCCTGATATTTGTCATGGCAAACCCTGTATTCGAGGGTTAAGATATACCGTTGAATTTATTCCAGAGCTTCTGAGTTCTGGCATGACAATTGAAGAAATATTAGCCGATTATGAGGATTTAGAACAAGAAGATATTCAAGCTGTTTTTTTGTTTGCTTCCCGTCTGACTCAAGTTAAAAGTATTTATAAAATCGCCTCATGAAGTTTTTGATTGATGCCCAATTGCCAGTGCATTTGGCTAGGTTTTTACCAACGGCTGGTTATGATGTGATTCACCCTAAAGACCTGCCACAGCAAAACTCTACTTCGGATAACCAAATCAATGAAATTTCCCGTCAACAAGAGCGAATTGTGATTAGCAAGGATTCAGATTTTGTCAATTCTTTTCTGACAATTCAGAAGCCTTACAAACTTCTCTTGATTTCCACAGGTAATATTAGTAATAGCGAATTAGAAGCAATCTTCGTTAATCAGTTATCTAGACTTGTTAATTTAGTTTAGCAAGTTATTGAACGAGAAGATGAGTTTTTCTGGCAAAGACAAACTCGCCGAAATCTGCCAGCGCACAGAATCCATTAGCATTGCAGAGCAATTCAAGTAACAGCTAAAGGGCAAGTTCTAGGAGGACTCGCCTGATGTATCTAGGCAGGTTAATCACCTTCTGTGGTTTTGGTTTTAATCCTGCCTAGTACGAGGGTTAGCTGGTTATTTTGTCGGTAATTACACTGGTTTCAGGTGGTATGAAAATGAGTTCTGGGAACTTCTCCAGCAATGGTGGCGATCACTCTTTCTGGTTCATCTTTGAAGAGGCTACGAATTTCTGCTTTGATGAAAGTTAAGGTCTTTTCAACTTTGCCGCATTTCTGTTGGATGCCTAGGGGTTTACAGAGTTGACGGCTTTGGCATTTGTTGAGGTTGTTAATGATTGTTTCGGTTTGAATGTAGATGTTGTTTTGTTGCCCGGAATCAGTAATTTCCTCTTGCTGTACTTCAGAAATATCTGGCTCAAAAGAGAGACTTTCACTTTCGACAATGAGAGAACTTTTTTCGGTTGATTCTGTGGTTAATGGTTGATTGAGATGGAACTCATCTACAGGGGTGATTGAGTTAGATTGAGATACGGTTCCAGAAACTTCTCGATAAGTTGTCGTTAGGTTCTGTGGATGGTACATCAGAGTAGAAACAGCACAGAAATAGACAGCGAAAAGAAAGACTGGCAAGAGAACTTCATTAATTGTAGCGTTCATGGTTTTTTCTCCTTGATTTCATGAGAGAGCAGTGCTTTGTGAAGCGATTAGCACTCGCTCAACTCAAAAGGCGTTAGCCAAATTCAGCTGAGTTAAGAGCAATTCAAGATTTAGGGAGAAGTGATCAAATAATCCTAGAAAATAATACAGGTGGCCATCATGAAGTTTGCTGATTTATCGTCCACTGCTTTAGAAAAAATCCAAGCTGTTCGTTGGGACAGAATTATTGAAAAGCATGAGGGACCCGAAGATTGGAAATCAGTTTTGAGATATCACGATGTCGAGTTTATTGAGGTCGCAGGACGCTGGATTCTTTTGCCTGTTGAGCGTTCCTCGCACCCTAATATTAGAATTCTGCGGTCAGTTTGGAGTGAATCAGGGAATTCTGTCACCCTCTTTCTCCAAGATACAACCCATGACGATGACCTTTTTTTTCTGGCTTTATCTCGGTATGTGATAAAGTTAAGGATGAGAATTTTTTTCTGGCAATTGTCTATCATGAATGGTTTATTATCGAACCCGTCAAGGGAGTATTTGAATAGGATCAGTAGGTGGTCATAAATTTTGTGTCACTGTGTTAATAAATATTACGAAATATTAAAACTATTGCTGTTTCCTGTTCTCTGCTTCCAGGAATTAGTGGCACCAAAAATGGGTATGAATTGGGTATGATATATCTTAGGTATGAACTAAAAGTTTTTTGGATAAAGGATTATGGAAGCTAGAAGCTTACTTTGGGGTAGTAGGGGTCGTGGGTTCGAATCCCGCCGCTCCGATTGCAGAAGAATATAGAGTCAGGTAGGGATGCGCACTAGCAATCCCTATTTTGTCCTGTTTACCCGGAATTTCCTTAATTTATCAGCGTTCCTCATCAAGTTAGTTCACCATTAAGATCACTACTCTAGGAGAAAATGTCTAATCAAATATCAGCTTACGGTTCTTGGAAATCACCGATTACCTCCGATCTAATTGTGGCAGCATCGATTAGTCTTGGCGGGGTAACTCTAGATGGAGAAGATATTTATTGGTTAGAAGGCAGACCGCAGGAAAAGGGGCGAAATGTTTTAGTTAAATTAAACTCCGACGGCACAACCACAGAAATCACCCCAGTGCCTTTTAATGTGCGAACTCGTGTCCACGAATACGGGGGAGGTTCCTATCTAATTGTTGCGGGAATTATCTATTTTTGTAATTTTGCTGACCAAAGAATTTATCGCCAAACTGCTGATAGTTTACCCCAACCTCTGACCCCAGAAAATTCCTGTCGTTATGCGGATTTAATTCTCGATAAATTTGGCAATCGTTTAATCTGTGTTTGTGAAGATCATAGCCAAAAAGATCGAAAACCAGTTAATAGTATTGTCAGCATCGATGTAGATACAGGAGAAATAGAAACTTTAGTATCTGGCGATGATTTTTATACCTCTCCTCGCTTAAGTGCCGACGGTTCTCGATTAGCTTGGATTAGTTGGAATCATCCTCATATGCCCTGGGATAGTTCTTTTCTCTGGGTGGCGGATATTAATAATCTTTATTTGAGTAATATTCGGGTCATTGCTGGCGGTGAAAATGAGTCGGTGTGTGAACCGCGCTGGTCTGCCGATGAACAGTTATATTTTACTAGCGATCGCAATAATTTCTGGAACTTTTATTGCTTTAACCATGATGAACAAATCGAACCAGTGATCGAAGCAATCGAGGCTGAATTTGCCTATCCTCATTGGGTTTTTGGTTTATCTAACTACGGTTTCGCTGGGGAATCACAGATTATTTGTAGCTATACAAAAGATGGGCGTTGGTATTTAGGAAGTATCGATACTGTTAATCGAGAATTTCAAGAAATTATTACTGATGATACTAACATTTCTTCCCTACAAGTTAGGGAGAGCAAAATAGTTTTTATTGGCGGTTCTTTCAAGGAAGTAACGGCGGTTATCTCACTGGATTTAGCCACAGGAACGAGAGAAGTCCTCAAATCTTCCAGTAATTTAACCATTTCTAGCGATTATTTCTCGATTCCGGAAATGCTCGCTTTTCCCACCAGTCAGGGACTAACTGCCTATGCTTGGTATTATCCCCCTAAAAATCCCGATTATACCGCCCCCAATGGCGAATTACCGCCCCTTTTAGTCAAAAGTCACGGCGGACCGACGGCTGCCGCCACCTCTAGTTTAAGTCTGCGGGTGCAATACTGGACCAGTCGCGGCTTTGGCTATCTAGATGTCAATTATGGCGGTAGTACGGGTTATGGTCGTCAATATCGTCAGCGTTTGCTGGGAAATTGGGGAATTGTCGATGTGGAAGACTGCATCAATGGGGCAAAACATTTGGTTAATCAGGGATTAGTCGATGGGGAAAGATTGGCAATTTCCGGAGGCAGCGCCGGCGGTTATACAACTTTAGCGGCCTTAACTTTTCATGATACTTTTAAAGCAGGGGCTAGTTATTACGGAGTTAGTGATTTAGAGGTTTTAGCCACCGATACCCATAAATTCGAGTCGAGATATTTAGATAAATTGGTGGGACTTTATCCTCAAGAAAAGGAAATTTACTATCAGCGATCGCCTATTCATTTTACCCCTCAGTTATCCTGTCCGGTGATCTTTTTCCAAGGTTTAGAAGATCGAGTGGTTCCACCCAATCAAGCGGAAATGATGGTAGAAGCTTTAAAAGCGAAAGGTTTACCCGTTGCTTACCTTCCCTTTGCGGGAGAACAACACGGATTTCGTCAAGCTGAATCGATAAAACGAGCATTAGATGCAGAATTTTATTTCTATTCCCGTCTCTTTGGTTTTACTCCTGCTGATAATTTAGAACCCGTAGAAATTAAGTAGGGTTGGCTGAAAAAGTTTTTCGTGGGGCTAGGAGTCAGACTTCGGCCGTGAGACTTCGGACGTTCGGCGAGATCAGTCGAACGCGCTCAACTTTTTGGACTGATTAAAGCTGAACGTCAGCGACATCGAGAGAAAGAGGCTCTCCATCGACAAATATGGGAACCTCTTCCCTGAAGTTGACAGCATTGACATCCTCACCGCCGTAAACGGACGGTGATTCCCAAACCTCACGATTTAGGTTTCTGCTTCTTTCCCTTGCGGGGTTCCGCACCTGCCTTAACAGATTTACTCTGTTCTGGTC
>SFCA01000141.1:0-34852 GCA_007095475.1 Microcystis aeruginosa Ma_QC_C_20070703_M131
AATTTTCGGCTTAGTTGCTGGCAGCTTGCCGCCAACTCACTCCTCTAGATAAGTATTTTGACTCACGCTCCTTCCTCTTTTGAGACGTTGTGACACTTAGGGTGCGGAATGTGGGTTGTTAAGATAAGATACAAACTGTATCTAAGCAAATTTTATTTTATGGAAACTGCAACAATTTTGGGTGTTTCGATCGCTGCCGCTTTGGTAGGAATTACCGCTTTAGCTCTTTATACCGCTTTTGGACCGCCGGCAGCAGAATTAAGCGATCCTTTTGAAGATCACGAAGATTAATTCTTTAATAACCATGTAGCTATCTGCCAAGGAGAAATTTGCTCAATAGGATCGATCGCTCTTTCTAAACCATCGATCGATTCTTTTATTGTTAGTTGTAATTGATTTTGCCAATCAATAACAGCGTTTTCTCCCTGACATTCATAAACGCGCATTATCCAACTCTGAGCGGATGTTTCACTTTGTTTGAAACTCATTAAAATTAAGTTATCTGCCGAGAATTTTAACCATTGTGCCAGGGGTGGCAATCGGGTTGATCGAGAAGAATTAGTAATAAAAATAACGGTGACAGGTGAGTTTAACTCCCAAGCATGATGGACAGTTTTCGCCGTTTTCCAGTCCCCTTGATGGGGATATATTGCATAGGTAAATTCTTGTTTTCCCAGATCCGCCTCGGCATCGGGCCAGCGGGGACTTCTCAACAGAGTTAATCGCAGTTGCTGGTTAGTAGCATCATAGCCATATTTATTATTATTTAAAAGACTAACTCCGTAGGTTGCCTCTGTATCGGTTAAATCCGCCCATTTATGCGCGTAAACTTCCCATTTTGGCGATTCTGGTCGGTGGGAACGCTCGATCGCACCACAGGCAATTTCATAGGTGGTAAAATTGCTGTTGAGGCTGAGAGGAAAAGCGGTTTTTACTAAAGTATGTTCCTGTTGCCAATTAACAATAGTTTTAATCTGGAGAATAGGAGAATCTTTTTCTAAGATATAATCTTGACAAAATTCCGAATCAGCTAAACTTCTGATGATCCGAATCTGCCAGCGCAAGGGACCATATTCTAAGCATTCGATCGATTTTAATACTGTTTTTGGTAAGGGATATTGTTGATAATTCGGATCGATATTCCAAGCGTCCCAATATTGTCCTTGATCTTTAAATGCCTGTAATTGATTACCAGCAGCTTGCAGGATTTCTTTTTGATTAATTATATCGAATATACTATCTATATCCCCCGTTTCCGAGTTAATGGTAACTTTAAGTAAGCCATTATCTAAAGTAAATTGGCAGTTAGTTAAATTTTTCTCCGTTGTTTGTTGATCGGGAACTAACCAAAATAACGTATAACCCACAGAAGGAATATTTTTAGCGATAAATAATAGCTGATTGTCGTGGGATAATTGCGAGGTACAGAGACAATTATTTAAGTCATAAACTGAGCAATTGACAGATTCTATAGGTAAAGAGATAACCTGAGATCTTTCCCAGTTAAGAGAATTAAAAACTAGAAAAGGTTTTGCTTGGGGATGGGGGGGATTAGGTAAATTAATTTGAGTGGCAATTGCTTGTAAAGCTTGCTCTAAAATTGCTTCACCTGTGCTGATAACTTGCTGCCATAACTGATTGGCATCCCTAAACACTTCGGGGATAGAAGTACCAGGCAGTATATCATGAAACTGATTTAATAAAACCTTTTTCCAAGCGGATTCTATCTCGACTTTCGGATAGGGAATCTCTAGTAAGATATTAGCCAGAGAAGACCATAATTCTCCTTGGTACAAAAGAATTTCACAGTAACGATTATAGGCTTTTTGATCAGAGTGAGTGGTATAACAACCCCGATGGAATTCTAGATATAATTCATCATCCCAGATAGGAAGATTACTTGTCTCCAGACTGTCCAGATAAGTTGTTGCTTGGCTAAATTTTAACTGGGGGAAAAAAGGAGATTTTTGCCAACGTTGTGCCACTTCTAACATATCACGAGTTGGACCGCCGCCATGATCGCCAACACCGGGCAACCAAAAAATCTCTTTTAATCCGGTTTGCTGTTCCCAATTGAGAGCATGATCGGTCATAATAATTGGGTTAGTATCCATAACTCCAGCAACATTGGGAGGAGACATAAGGGAAAGAATTTTACTGCCATCGGGAGATTGCCACCAGAAAAAACCGTGGGGAAATTTAGTCGTATCATTCCAATGTAGTTTACCAGTTACAAAATATTTGATGCCAAAGGATTTAAGAATTTGCGGCAATTGGTAGGGAAAGCCAAAGGTATCTGGCAGCCAAGCGGTTTTAGGGATTTGTCCGAATTTTTCTTGAAAATATTTTTGTCCATAAAGTAGTTGTCGAAATAGGGATTCCCCGGAGATTAAATTGACTTCTGGTTCTACCCACATCCCGCCCAAAAGTTCCCAAGATTGCCCTTTATATGCCTCTAGAATTGCTTGAAACAGGTCAGGATAATGTTTTTCTATCCATTCGTAAATTAGGGGGCTAGAATGACCAAATATGAGGGCAGGAAAATCTTTCTGGAGGTTTAAAACCGAGATAAAAGTGTTTTTTGCCACTTGCCAAGTTTCTGCCAACGGCCACAACCAAGCCATATCCAAATGTGCGTGACCGAGAAGATGAAAACTGCGTTCTTTGAGAGGTTGAGCGAGGGGTTGTAGGGATTGACGAATTGATTCTAGGGATTGATTAAATCTATCTTTGTTGGTGACATTATCCCAGTCAATATTATCGAGAGTAGCGGTAAAATCCGCTAAGTTTTCAGGATAAAAAGTTTGTAGATAATCATGGAGAATGGTCAATTCATCAGCAACAAAACTAGGATCGATCGCTTGGCTATATTCATAGATTAACTGGGATTTCATCAAACCACCAATATCATGATTGGGACTGACTAAACGGAGAGTAACAAGAATTTCTTGACCAGTAGAGACAGAGTTGGAAAGTAAAATGCGAGTGGAAGAATCAAAGAGGTCTCCCGCTTGGATAAATTGATTATTAACATAAATTTTGACATCTTCCGCCCACCAAGTTAAGATTAATCTCAGTTCCATTTCCTCTAAAGGATAACCGGCTAAATGTTCGGGGACAATAATTTTTTGAGTTAGATATTGAATTTGTCCACCAGCCGGCCAAATAATGTATTGTTTTTCATTGAGGGTGACGGGTTGAATTGGTTTTCCCGCTGCTGTAGCGATCCACCAATTTTTCTGAACATCTCTGCGGGTGAGGTGAGACAGTTTAGCGATGTTGTCGAGGGGAGACATGAGCAAACAAATAAGTTAATTTTGGTAGAGAAGAGTGGGGAGCTTTTTTCAGTGATCAGTAAACAGTAAACAGTGAACTAAAAACTCAAATCTGATCACTGATCACTGAATCACTGATTCAAGACTGATGGCTTCAAGCTGACGACAAGACTGCACCGGAGTAGGGAGATGCGGAGGGGGAGTCGAGCATTTGTAGTAAAATTTTCCCCGACGCAGTTTAAATGCAGTACAGCTTATTATAGAAAAGGTTAATCAATCAGGGGGCAATATGGCGCAATTTTCTCGCAAAACTCTACTAACCTTTTTTGCTAGTATATTAGTATTATTATCGTCCTTAGCCCCGGCCGAAGCCCTAAGTTATAATAACCGCAATTTGACCGATAATGACTTTGCAGGGCAGGATTTGCGCGATTCCACCTTCGATCACTCTAATCTGCGCGGTAGTAACTTTAGTCATGCCAATCTAGAAGGAGTACGCTTTTTTTCGGCCAACTTGGAGGGAGCCGACTTTAGCGATGCCAATATGAGAAACGTGGATTTAGAATCGGCCCGTTTAACCAGAGCCAACTTTACCAATGCCGTTCTCGAAGGAGCTTTCGCCACTAACATTTTAATCAAAGGTGCAATTATCGACGGGGCCGATTTTACCGATGCAATTATTCGCTCCGACGTAGAAAAATATCTTTGTGAGAGAGCGACGGGAACTAACCCAGTAACTGGCAGAAATACCCGTGATACCCTGTTTTGTCCCTGATATCTAACTATGCTGCCTCTAATCGCGCTGTCATGACCGATCGAAACTAGAGCCAGATCGGCCATAATTGCTGTAAGCTAGTATTCGATTTTTTAACAAAACCTATAGAATAGACTTTCAAGCCAGTTTAATCGATCAGTCCCCTCTTGGAAAAAGGAAATTGTAACCATCGTGTCCACCAGTACCCTCGGCAATCAAGATAAAGAGCAGAAACCCAGTAGTGACTCGGATAGCTTTTTCCAAGGAGTCTCTAGAGTCGCAGGGGGAACCGCTCTCGGCCTGTTGATGGTATCCACGGCCGTGGTGACGGGGGCTGTGGTAGGATTAGCGATTAGTTACCGCAATCTACCCGATGTGAGGATTTTACAGGGCTATGTCCCCACGGAAACCAGTTATATCTACGATGTTAAAGGCAGACCCCTGACCAGCTTACACGGGGAAGCGAATCGGGAAGTGGTGGAACTCGATCAAATTTCTCCCAATCTGAAACGCGCCGTGATGGCGATCGAAGATAGCCATTTTTATCACCATCGTGGTATTAATCCTAATAGTATCGGCCGGGCAGTAGTCGCTAACTGGAAAAGTGGCGGTGTGGTGGAAGGTGCATCTACCATCACCATGCAGTTAGTCAAAAATATCTTTCTTTCCCATCAGCGCACCGTTAGCCGTAAATTAGCTGAAGCAGTCTTGGCAGTACGAGTAGAACAGGTTTTTAGCAAAAATGACATTCTGGAAATGTACCTCAATAATATCTATTGGGGTCATAATAATTACGGAGTCCAAACCGCCGCTAAAAGTTATTTTAATAAACCCGCTGCCCAGTTAAATTTAGCAGAATCGGCGATGATGGCCGGATTAATCCAAGCGCCGGAAGTTTATAGTCCTTTTAATAATTATAAAACCGCCAAGGAAAGACAGGCATTGGTTCTCAGTCGGATGCGTACCTTGGGTTGGATTACCCCCGCACAGGAAGAGGCCGCTTTCAAGGAACCGCTGAAACTGGGTAAACCCACCGCTTGGCAAGAAAGTAAATTACCCTACGTTACCGATGCAGTGGTGGCAGAATTGCGGCAAAAATTTGGCAAAGAAACCCTAACTAAAGGGGGAATGCGTATTCAAACCACGATCGATCTCGACTTTCAAAATATGGCCGAGTCCACCATTCAACGGGCCTATAATAGCTTGCGTGGTCGCGGTATTCGCACCAAAGACCTACAAATTTCTCTAGTTGCGGTGGATCCCCGCACCCATTTCGTCAAGGCGCTCGTCGGTGGCGTTGATTACAATAAAAGTCAATTAAACCGAGCTATTCAATCCCGTCGTCAACCGGGGTCAGCTTTTAAACCTTTCGTTTATTATACTGCCTTCGCTAGTGGTCGTTTTACCCCCGAAACGGTGGTTAATGATGCTCCTGTCCGTTTTCGCGAGGCCGGCGGCTTCTATAGCCCAAAAAACTACGGTGGCGGCTTTTCTGGCCCGGTTTCCCTGCGTAGCGCTCTGATGCAGTCTCTGAATATTCCCGCAGTTATTCTCGGTCGTCGCGTCGGGATAAATAAAGTCATTGAAGTCTGTCGTCTGCTGGGTTTCGAGAGTCCTTTAATTGCCGTGACCTCTTTACCTTTGGGTTCCGTGGATGTGACTCCTCTGGAAATGGCGGGGGCCTACGCTACTTTTGCCAGTAATGGCTGGCATTCCGAGCCTACCTTTATCATGCGTGTTACTGATAGCCGGGGTAACGTCATGCTCGATAATACACCCAAACCGAAGCTAGTTTTAGATCCCTGGGCCACCGCTTCTCTCAATTCTGTCCTACAGGGAGTTATTCAAGGGGGAACAGCAACCTCGGCCCAAATCGGTCGTCCGGCAGCGGGAAAAACCGGTACTACCGATAACGAGAAAAATGTCTGGTTTGTCGGTTATGTTCCCCAATTAGCCACCGCAGTGTGGATTGGAGATGACCGAAACCGCACTTTAGGTAAAGGTATCACCGGTGGCGGTTTTGCCGCTCCCATTTGGCGCGATTTTATGGCACAAGCACTTAAAAATGAACGAGTAGAATATTTTCCTTCTCCCTCGAAATTCCGCAAACCAACAGTTAAGTAGATGGTTAATCTAATTGGTTATGCCTGCGAACATTTTCGTGAAATAGTATGAACTTTGTTAGTCGTTGTTCGCTATTGGAAGTACACTGAAGTTGTCGGTCCAATCGCTCTGAAAGGGGAGCTTAGACAGAATGTATCGGTCTAATCACGCTTAAGGGGTCTTGGATGTACTTTGTCGGTCTAATCACCCTAGACGAGATATTAGGCAGATTCCAGTCAGTCTAATAAGTAGTGATGCGCCTAGTTCTGGTTTCGGGTCAGTTAAAGGGAAATATCGACAGCTAACTTGACCTATAAATGTGCTATGATGGAGAGGGTTTAATACAATTATGATTGTGACCGCAAAGACATGACAACTAAGCCGACAGAAGAAGAGCGAATTCAACTCTTAGAAAGCTTGCGAGGAGCTATGCAGTCCGTTACGGAAAAACTTCAGAGTGTGGAGACTAACCTGACTTATACGGCCGGTCAGCTAGAAACTCAGTCTGCTTTGTGGAAAGCTGCTACCGAAAGATATGAAAGACTCATTAGCGAAGCGAATGGCTCTGTTCGATCTATTGAGAAACAACTAGATGAATTTAAGAAAGAAACAGATCGTTTCAAACAATATTCTAGTGGTATTGACGAAAATCTCAAGGAGAGGTTTCAAATTTTTGCAGAAAAATTTGACAATCAAGGTAAATCTCTAGGACTTCTAGAGACATCTCTTACGAGAATTCGGGAGTTAGATTTAGATAGAATTAATGACAAAGTAAAAGAGCTGCCAAGCTTAGAAGTTATTAGAAGGGAGTTGTCAAATTCAACAAGCCCTTTGGTTTCTAAAGATGATTTTAACAAACTAAGCCAACAGGTATCAAAGATCGAGGGATCTGTTGAAAGTTATTTTAGGAATAATATGATTACTTTATTGTTGGCATTGACAACTATTATAGGAACAAATGTTGTATCCTATTATACTTTTGTATCAAAAATCGACTCTTTAAAGACAACCTCACCTTTACAAAGCTCTCCTGTTCCGACAAACTCTTCACCAACATCTTCTCCAAAAACACCGTAGATTATGGGCAATATCTTTGCATAACCACTACAGGCAAATTTGGCTCTTCTAGGTTCTCTGTGAGCATAGTATAATAGTAATACAGGACAGGAGGTGGGTTATGTGGATAAATTTTGATCAACTCCTCGATTTACCAAATGTAACAGTGGTCAATTATCAAAAAATTGATCAGACAATTTTCCTAAAGCTCGCTCTTTTAAATGAAACAATTGAATGTCCGAATTGCCATCAAATCTTGGACAGAATCAATCAGACAGAGTACAATCTAGTCAGAGATTTATCAATATTAGGCAATCTGGTATATTTAGAAGTGCCACGCCGCCAGTTTCATTGTCAAAAGTGCCAAAAGTATATTAGCGAAAGATTGAGTTTTATGAGATTAAGACAGCATCATACAGTCCGCTATGAATCGATGATTTATGAGAGAGTAAAAAATTCTAGTATCGAAGAAATAAGTCGAGAAGAAGGGTTAGGATCGGAAGAAGTTGGGTTAATATTTAATCACTTTGCTAAAGAACTAGAAAAGAAAGAGTGGGAAGCACCATAACCAAGGTGAGAGCATCTGAAAAGCTATTGACAATTGACCAATTTTGTGATCTCTGTGGGCATTTCCAGTGATACCGGTCAGTCAGAATAGTTAAGAAATCGACCCATTTGATTGAGATGGCCAATTCTCCTTAAATATGCCTGAATCGTCGGTAAGCAACCCAGATAAAGTTCATTTATAATAAAGTCACAAAAAAAACCTTTGCTTGAACCGATGACGACTTCCTTGACTGAGAGTCTCACCCTTGAAGATTTCCTCAAATTGCCATATTTGGAGGATTCTCCAGCATGGGAATACTTGCATGGAGTCGCAATTCAGAAACCCATGCCTAAGACTCGACACTCTATCCTGCAAAAACGTCTTTTAGCTGCGGTTGACAGCCACACTGTTGATTATACAGCCTTACCTGAGTTGCGATGTACCTTCGGCGGGCGTTCGATCGTTCCTGATGTTGCCGTAATTGCATGGAATCGAATTAACCTCAATCAAGCAGGTGAACCGGAGGACGACTTTAGGGAAGCACCTGATTGGACTATCGAAATTCTTTCACCGGATCAAAAGGTAAACCGTGTAATTGACAACATTTTACATTGTTTAAAACACGGCAGTAAATTAGGATGGATGCTTGATCCAGATGATTATTCTGTTTTAATGTTTACTCCCCAACAAGAGCCGGAAGTTTGCAGAGGGGATGACCAACTTAAGGTAATTGCAGGGGTTCAGTTGACACTGACTCCACAACAAATCTTTGCCTGGCTAAAAGTTAGTCAAGCTAGACAAAGTAAGTAAAAGTCGGGGGAGAAGCACGAGGACTAATATGAATTGATGGGAGAGTAAATTTATGTAGGAAGATGAAATTCTTGAAGAATTACACAGAATACGAGAAGAACAAGCCAAATCTTTTAATTATGATTTCAAGGCCCTATTTGCTGATTGGCAGAAAAGACAAGCAGCGAGTGGCAGACAATTAGTATCACTGCAACTTCAATAATAGTGGCGACTTCAGGTGGTAATGGGTCTAGCAGCGCGGGTGAATCAGACAGTAGTAATTGATAAGAGCCGAACGTCTGAACGTCCTCCCTACCCCGCTACGCACTCAGGGACTCATGGGGGTTTGTTGAAGACGGCTGTTGGCCAGGATCTCTTATAATGGGGAAGTCGGAATGTTTTTTCTTCCTATGCCAGTAAGCGCTGAAGCTCTTAAGCAAGACTTGGATCGACTGACTGATAATCAGCTTCAGCAAGTGGCTGATTTTATTGCCTTCTTAAAGTTTCGCAGTCAGCGTCATCGGGCTGTTCTCGATCCCATGCAACTGGCCGATCTTTTTGCGGAGTTTGCTGATGAAGATCGCGCCTTTGCTGAAGAAGGTATGAATGACTATGCAGTAATACTCCATCAAGAAGATCAATGATGACTAATCCTCTGAAACGGGGTGAAGTCTGGTTAGCCGACCTCAATCCAACTCAAGGTTCTGAACAAGCGGGCATTCGTCCCGTCATCATTTTCCAGAATGACCTTGTTTCCCAGTTCTCAACTACGATCATTGCTATTCCGCTCACCACCAACCAACGTCGCGCTGCTTTGCCTATATGCTTACTGATAGAACAAGGTAATGGTGGACTCGGCCAAGATTCTGTTGCCCTATGTTTTCAGATGAGAGTGCTGGATAAAACTCGTTTGATCCGCACACTGGGACAACTGAGTCCCGAAATAATTGCCCAATTGGAAGAAGTGGTTTTGCTAACCTTAGGATACGAGTCCTAAATGTGGAATTAAACGGAATTCTTATGGGTATAGGCTACATATCAGGACAGGCACTCATGCAAGAGGCGAAAGGGGGAATAGATAATCAGTCTTTAATAAACGGATTTAGTATAAAATGTCAAAAATTAAAAGTCCCTTGCGCTATCCGGGGGGGAAATCCCGGGCAATTAAGCAAATTCTGCCGCAAATTCCTGTGAATATTAGGGAATATAGAGAACCTTTTTTTGGTGGTGGTTCTGTGTTTTTTGCTGTTAAGCAACTCTTTGGACAACAAATAAAAACCTATTGGATTAATGACTTAAATTATGATTTATATTGTTTCTGGCAATGCGCTCAAGAAAATATTGAGTTATTGGTAGCAAAAATAACAGAAATTAAACAGAAATATGATAGCGGACGAGAATTATTTCAAGATTTGACAAGGGAAGATTTAAAGTTAACCGACTTTGAGAAAGCGGTGCGTTTTTTTATCTTAAATCGGATTACTTTTTCGGGAACAGTGGATTCTGGTGGCTATTCCCAAGCAGCTTTTAACAGTAGATTTACTGATTCATCAATGGCCAGATTAACTCAAATTGCGCCGTTATTAGCATCGGTAAAAATTACTAACCAAGACTACGAAGAATTATTATTTGCTGAGGGAAAAGAAGTTTTTATCTTCCTCGATCCCCCCTACTATAGTGCCACAAAATCCCGTTTGTACGGTGTAAGAGGTAATTTACATACCAGCTTCGATCATCAACGTTTTGCTGATAATATGCGTCAATGTCAGGCTAAATGGTTAATTACCTACGATGATTGTCCAGAGATACGAAAACTATTTAATTTTGCCCATATTATCGAGTGGAATCTTCAGTATGGCATGAATAATTATAAACAAGGATCGGCAGCATCTGGTAGAGAATTAATGATCAAAAATTATTAGTGCCAGATTGTAGTGGAGTATTTATCAGCCTTCCTAGGAAAGTCAGACAAATCCGTTTTTAATAAGATAATTAACTCCCAATCCAACTTGAAAAACCCGCTCCCCACCCTCCTATACATTTTAAATAGGTGGCAGTTTAGGGGGAACTGGAATAGGTGCGGCACCTATTCCAGTCAGTTTATTCGTGTTGCAAACGTTCCAACGCAGCCACCAGCGCATCCACCTCGGCTTTAGTATTGTAGAAAGCCAAGGAAGGGCGCACCGTTGCCTCTAAACCAAAGCGTCGCAGAATGGGTTGAGCGCAGTGATGGCCTGCCCGCACGGCAATCCCTTCCCGATTCAGGGCCTGTCCGATGACTTCCACATCAAATCCCTCTAGCACAAAGGAAAGCACGGCAGCCTTATCGGCCGCCGTCCCAATCAAACGCAGGCCCGGAATGGTTGTCAGTCCCGCAGTGGCGTACTCCAGAAGTTCATGCTCGTAATTGGCAATGGTGGTCAAACCAATCTGCTGAACATAATCCAAGGCCGTCCCTAAGCCAACGGCATCGGCAATATTGCCCGTTCCGGCCTCGAAGCGAGTGGGAGCCGCCTGATACACGGTACGCTCAAACGTCACATCCACGATCATGTTGCCGCCGCTTTGCCAGGGAACTGTGGCATTCAACAGGTCTTCTTGACCATAAAGTACCCCGATCCCTGTGGGACCAAAGACTTTATGTCCGGAAAAGACGAACCAATCACACCCTAATTGTTGAACATCGATCGGAATGTGGGAAACCGATTGAGCGCCATCTAACAAGACTTTAGCTCCGACCCGATGGGCCAAGTCAATGATTTGTTTGGCGGGGGTAATGGTTCCCAAGGCATTGGAAACATGGGAAAAAGCCACCAGTTTTGTGCGGGAGTTGAGTAATTGTTGGTACTCTGCCAGTAAAATCTGCCCGTGGTCATCCACAGGGACAACCCGCAATTTTGCTCCCGTTTGGGCGGCTAGTTGCTGCCAAGGCACAATATTGGCATGGTGTTCTAGATGGGTGAGGACAATCTCATCCCCCGCTTGTAGGGTTTGTTGTCCCCAGCTTTTTGCCACCAGATTAATGCCTTCCGTTGTTCCCCGCACGAAAATGATTTCGTTGGCAGATGAGGCATTGAGAAAACGGCGTACCGTTTCTCTGGCCGCTTCGTAAGCATCTGTGGAGCGAGCCGCTAATTCATGGGCGGCACGATGCACATTGGAATTTTCATGGCTGTAGAAATGAACGAGGCGATCGATGACTGCTTGGGGCTTTTGAGTTGTTGCGGCATTGTCGAACCAGATCAGTGGTTTGCCATTCACCCGTTCTTGCAGGATGGGAAAATCCAGGCGAATGGTATGAACATCAAAGAAGCTAGGTCTTTGAACGCTTCGCCCGCTTGCCTGGGGGACAAAAAGGGGATCGATCCCCGGGACTTGAACAAGCTGGCCCGGTTTGGCCACTACCGCCGGAAGGTCGGGGATGTTTGTTTCTAACTCTTCGATGAAGTAGAAAGAGGGGGTGGCTAAGGGTACAGCGAAGGGAACAGTGGGCCGTTCGCCCACAGCAGCCGGGGAGGTGGCTGCGGTGGATGGCACCAGATCATCCCGGTCTGGACTCAACCCCTTGGCCCGCGACGCTCCAAGGTCGTGCCGTTGTAGTTCTTGAATTATCGTCTGGGCGAGATGCTCAAGAAGGTCAGGTTGGAATAAGGGGTTAAGAGAAATGTTCTCTCTGTCAGTTAGGGCAGTGGTGGGCGGGGATACAGAGGGTAGATTCCCCCCCGCCTTTTCAGGGATCAGTTCAGGGTTAGTCATAGTCGTAGATGTGGTATTGGTTGACATCAACGTTCTCCAGTACGGCCGCCGCATCGTCGGTCAACACTGCCAACGAACAGTAGAGGGAGACTAGGTAAGATGCGATCGCCTTGCGACTAATCCCCATAAATCGCACCGACAAACCAACTCCCTGTTGACCGGGTAAATTGGGCTGATAGAGACCGACCACCCCTTGACGGCTTTCTCCTACCCGCAATAACAAAATATTGGTTTTGCCTTGTTCATTCACAGCCAACTTATCGGAAGGAATCAAAGGCACGCCCCGCCAGGTAATAAACTGAGACCCGAATAATGACACCGTGGCAGGGGGTACACCCCGTCGGGTTGCTTCTCGGCCAAAGGCGGCGATCGCTTTGGGATGGGCGAGGAAAAATGCCGGTTCCTTCCACACCTTGACCAGCAACTCATCCAAATCGTCCGGCGTGGGCGCACCATTGCGAGGTTGTACTTTCTGGGAATCAACAATATTGTTGAGCAATCCGTACTCATGGTTGTTGATCAACTCATTTTCTTGACGTTCCTTCAGGGTTTCGATCGTCAGCCGCAATTGTTCATGGATCTGATCGTGGGGACTGCTGTAGAGATCGGACACGCGAGTGTGAACATCCAGTACCGTATTCACCGCACTCAAGAAATACTCCCGGGGGGTCTCTTCGTAATCCACAAAGGTTTCGGGCAGCTCCCGCTCGTCTCGTTCAGAGCAAGCCACCTCAACCCGGGAGGCATCCCTGACTTTGTTGAGACGATAAATCCCCGCTTCAACGGGTAGCCAATGCAAGAGGCGAACGAACCAACGGGGCGAAATGGTCAATAACTGAGGAACGGTCTTTGTGGCATTGGCCAACTGCCGAGCGGCAGCATCTCCCAAAGCCAGTTGCAATTCATGATCTTGGGTATAGGTCATTGAGTTAAATCCTCCAATTCAAAAAAAAGTAACAAAGCGACTGTTATGGCCGAACATTCACAGTCAGGACAGCCCCTCAAATTCCAGAGCCGTCATCAAACATTTCCTGTCGTAGTTGCGCCTGGGAGATAAAACCCCCCGGCGGCACACTGCGGGTTAACCAAACATTTCCACCGATGGTGGCGCCCCGACCGATAGTTACCCGACCGAGAATCGTTGCACCTGAGTAAATCACCACATCATCTTCAATAATCGGATGACGGGGTTGACCTTTGATTAAACTGCCCGATTCGTCCCGGGGAAAGCTTTTTGCCCCGAGCGTGACCGCTTGGTAAAGGCGCACGCGATCGCCAATCACCGTGGTGGCCCCAATCACCACCCCCGTCCCATGATCGATAAAGAAGCTATTGCCAATCGACGCGCCGGGGTGAATGTCAATCCCCGTTAAGGAATGACCAATTTCACTAACAATCCGCGCCAACAGGGGCGATTCCAACCGATACAGGGCATGGGCAATGCGGTGATAAGTGATTGCCGTTACCCCGGGGTAACAAAACAACACTTCATCTAAATTTCTGGCCGCCGGATCACCTCGATAGGCCGCCGTGATATCCGTTTCCAGTAGAGCTTTCAGATGGGGTAATTGAGTGGCAAAGGCTTGTACCGTCCCTTGGGCGTGCGTCTCAATCTGGTCTGACGACCAGTGCAACTGTGACCCCAGCAACCACTGTTCGCGACAAACCTGATGATGCAGCAGTTGCAAGACTTCATTGAGCGTATGACCGATAAAATAGCGGCTGGATGTTTCGCCTAAATCGGGATTGCCAAAGTGATAGGGAAAAAGAACGGCACGCAGTCGATCGACAATCCGAAATAAGGCCTCACGGGAGGGCAAGGGGAAATGGTTTCGTGATTGAGACCAACTGTGGAACGACTCGCCACGAGGTTTGGACAATTGAGCGATAATCTCATCGAGATCCAAGGACAAGGTGGGTTGGGAGAGAGCGCCAGAACTGCTCGGATGCTCGCTCGTCATGCCACTAACCCTTGCTCATTAAATACCCCCTGGAACAGGATGGAACTCAAATACCGTTCTCCAGAATCTGGCAAAATCACGACAATGGTTTTGCCTTGGTGTTCGGGTTGTTGTGCCAAGCGAGCGGCGACGGCGGCGGCGGCACCGCAGGAAATGCCAGAGATAATCCCTTCTTCCTTGGCCAACCGTTGGGCATAAAGAATGGCCTCTTCGTTGGAAACGGTTTCAA
This sequence comes from Microcystis aeruginosa Ma_QC_C_20070703_M131, assembly GCA_007095475.1. GTDB lineage: Bacteria > Cyanobacteriota > Cyanobacteriia > Cyanobacteriales > Microcystaceae > Microcystis > Microcystis aeruginosa_I. The sequence continues at coordinate 14,471 of SFCA01000141.1, forward strand.
TCCCATCCACGAGGGATAAATCCAGAACTTCGGGAACAAACCCCGCCCCAATGCCCTGAATTTTGTGAGGGCCGGACTTCAAGGGCTGACCTGCCCGGGCTTGGGATAGTATAGGGCTGGCTTCTGGCTCCACCGCTACCGATAAAATCGGTTTTCCCCGGGTCTTTTTGACATAGCGCGAAACTCCCGTAATGGTTCCGCCCGTTCCCACACCCGACACGAGAATATCGATCGCCCCATCTGTGTCCTGCCAAATTTCGGGGCCGGTGGTTTCCTCATGGATGCGGGGATTGGCAGCATTGCGGAACTGTTGCAACAACACATAGCGATCGGGATTAGACGCGGCAATTTCTTCTGCCTTTGCCACTGCTCCGGTCATTCCCTTAGTCCCTTCTGTTAACACCAGATTGGCTCCATAAGCGAGCAACAGTTTGCGCCGCTCCAAGCTCATGGTTTCAGGCATAGTCAGGGTCAGGGGAATCCCCTTAGCGGCGGCTACAAAGGCTAGGGCGATGCCTGTATTGCCACTGGTGGGTTCCACCAGTTCTTTGCCCGGCCCCAATAGTCCCCGTTGTTCCGCATCCCAGATCATGGCCGCACCAATACGACATTTGACCGAATAGGCCGGATTGCGACCTTCAATCTTGGCCAGAACCGTGGCGTGATTGTTGCCAACGATTCGATTAAGGCGCACTAGAGGAGTCCGCCCGATCGACAAACTGTTATCCGCGAACCATTTCTTACTCACAAAATGGCAACTCCATGATTAAAATACGACAGTTCACCAGATTGGCTCATTTTGAATCCATTTGAAATTCACTTGAAAATCATTTTGAATCCATTTGAAATTCATCTTAGCCTATGCACTATCAACCTCTGGTCAAGCTAAACAAATCTTTACAATCAAGCGGGGTCGGCCTCTGTGGTTGAAGAATCAAGGTATGGGAGGACGGGAAGTGGAGATCAGGGAGCGGGTTTTTAAAGTTGGATTGGGAGTTAATGATAAGCTGCCCGCGCCTTTAAATGTGCGGGCAGCTTATCATTAACTCAGGTTAATTAACTATTTTTTGCCTCTAATTTGGTCAAACGACTTTTAAGTTCCTGATTTTCCTGTTTCATTTTTGCTAATTCCTCGCGAATTTCCTGAATTGCTTTCTCGGAACCTAATTTTTTCTGGACTTTTTGTACTGCTTCCTCCGCTACACGACGCACGCGACCATCGGGAGTTCGATCGCTCAAAGCTTGTAAAATAACGATAGCTTTGGCATTTTCTATCTGTCCTAAAGCGTTACACAGTGCCACCTGCGTCAAGAAAAAAGTTTCCTTGGCAATAGTTTCTAAACGTTCCAAAATTACGGTTAATTTATCCATGGTTTGTCCCGAAGAAATTGCTCCCAGGGCGCGGACAGCGGCTAATCTCAGGGGTTGAGGTGTGCCTAAAGCCGTGTAGGTCAAAATTGACTCTAAAGCCGCCAGCGAGGTTTTTAACTGGCTTAAACCCCCAATTGCGCCCGCTCTTACTACCTCATTCCACCCCTTTCTTGACTGTAAAATATGATTGAGCAGGTCAATAATTTCCCCTTCTTTATTTTGCAATTGTCCCACGGCCATGGAGCCTAATCCTCGCGCCGTGGCCGCTTCCACATAATAACTAGCATCTCCGGCTTCTAGTAGGGATTTAAGCGCGTTATAACTATCTAAGGTTTTAATTTCACTTAATCCCTCGACAATTGCCCGACGTACTTGTGCTTTTTCGTCGTTTAAACCTTTAATTAAAGCAGTAACTGCCTGATCTAAACCAAGAGTTGCTAACTGTTTGGCTACCTCCACACGCACCCCCCAAAAAGGCTCATTTTCTAGGGATGTTCCTAAAGCTTCGATCGCTTCTAAACCGCCTTTTTTAGCAATGGCCGTCGCTGCATAGATACGGGAAATCGGATCGGGATCCTGTTGTAATTGCGCTTTTAATTCGCCGATGGGATACTCAAGAGTGACGGTTTTGAGGAAATTATTACCCCGATCAAACTTGACAAAATCGGGCTTTTGTGCTAGGGGAAAATAGAAACTTTGTTCTTTTTGGTGAATCCGCAGATTGTAGGTAAGATCCTCAGAGTTGAGATAGGCAAAAGCGACGGGAATTTTCAAGTCGAATAGTTCCTTTTCGTCCTGGGTTTGGGTGACAGTTAATTGGGCTAAATTATTCTGATTGTCCCAACTGTAGGCCACCTTATAATCGGGATGACCACCGCGATAAACGTACTGATCAAAGAGGAATAATAAATTGTAGCCGGTCGCTTTTTCGATCGCCCGTAATAAGTCCACAGTTTCCACGGTTTTATGGGCATTATCCCGCACAAAAGTCTGAATCGCTTTTTCAAACAAATCTTCCCCTAAAATAGAGCGGATCATCTGATAAACACAAGCACCTTTTTCGTAGAGATGACGATCATAAAGTTCGATCGCTTCTCGATAAACATGAGTAACAATCGGACGACGATAGCGGGAAGCATCTTCTTCTAAATAACTTCTTGCTTCCCCTAATAAATAATAACTACCGGCTGCTTTTCCGTATTCCGATTCTGTCCATAAAACCTCAGAATAGGAGGCCATTCCCTCTTTAATCCAAGCGTGAGACCAGTGTTTAATCACGACTAAATCACCGAACCATTGATGAGCTAATTCATGGGCAACTAAGCTTTCTGTCCAAGTATGATCGATGCTGGCTCTTTGATCAATTAAACAGCGATCGGTTAAAATTGTGGTGGAAGTATTTTCCATCCCACCAAAAATAAAATCATCTACACAAACTTGTGCGTATTTAGGATAGGGATAGGGATAACCAAACTTTTGGCTAAAAAACTCGATCATGCGGGGAGTTTTACCCATACTTCTTTGTCCCTCTTCTTCCCGTCCTTTTTCCACATAATAAGTGACAGGAACACCATTCCATGAGTCGCGTAATTCGGCAAAATCTCCCACCGCAAGAGTCATTAAATAGGTAGGATGAATTTGCTTTTGTGACCAGTGATAAATTCGGTCTTCACCAACGGTTGCCACCGAGATTAATTCCCCGTTAGAAATAGCGACATAGGGTTGGGGAATTTTAACCCGAATTTCGGAGGTGGCTAATTGACCGGGGTAATCAAAACAGGGAAACCAAAAGCGAGAATCTTCCTCTTCTCCCTGGGTCCAAACTTGCATCGGTTTGTCGGGATAATATTCATCGGGGCCGATAAAATATAATCCCCGTTGTGGTTGGTTAACTTGATAGTTAATCGTCAGGATAATCGGTTTATCGGTGGTGGGTTGTAGCAGATGAATGGTCAGCAGAGAACGGTCATAGTCAAAGGGTTGACTGATACCTTCAATGAACACAGAATCAATATTTAGAGCCACCGCATCCAGAGTTAAACTGCTAATTCCCTGACGAATGGGGGTGAGGGTAATCTGACAGCTGCCCTGAAAACTTTGTCGGGGAATATCAATAATTAAATCGAGAAAAATATGATTAACTTGTCCGGGTCGATCGGGGTTATAATGGGGTTTAGCCCCGGGTAATTCAAAGGGTTGACGCTGATTATTTTCCGTGTCGATGGTGAGATGAGACATATTAGCCCTAACTTGCTGATTTTTGTCCGGTAAACTTAAATTAACACGATCGGTCGTCCCTTTCCTTGCTAATAATAATCCCACCCCTATGAATCTCCCTTCCTTTCTCTGGTTATGGAAAATTGCCGCTTGGTCGATGGGATTTGCTCTCTTTGCCTATTTTTTACTAGCGGTTTCGGGGGTAAACATGGGTTATCGACGACTCGCGGGCCAATCTCGACCGAAATGGTTAAGACCCTTTCATCTCCTCAGCGGCCTGATCATGGTTGCTTTGGTCTTAATTCTGCTGGGAATCGGATTAGTGGGAACAATCGGTCATTATGGCAGTTTAGGCCACTCTTCCCACCTGATAGCGGGTTTATCGGTGGTTTTTCTGGTTTTTGTTTCGGCAATTAGCGGCCTGAACATTACAACTCGTCCACCTCTAGCGCGGTCTCTCCACATCGGCACTAATCTTTTATTGTTTCTGGGTTTTCTTTTTGTTACCCTAACAGGATGGGATGTGGTCCAAAAATATCTACAATAAAAATAGTCGGCGATCGAGTGGAGACTGTTCGATCAAGAAAAACTAGCCATCTCATCCCGAAAAATCGCTTTTTAGTGACAGAATACTCACCCCCAAATCATTATGCAAACCGTCGAATCACAAGCTATTAACACGATGTCAGTGCAAAAAAAAGGGCTACCGGTAACAATTATTACTGGGTTTCTTGGTAGTGGTAAGACTACTCTTCTTAATCATATTCTCAGCAATCAACAGGGGTTAAAAACTGCTGTTCTTGTCAATGAATTCGGTGAAATCGGTATCGATAACGAACTGATTATCAGCAGTGATGACAGCATGGTAGAATTAAATAATGGCTGTATTTGCTGCACGATTAACGAGGATTTAATTCAAGCGGTTTATAAAGTTCTCGAACGTCCCGAAAAAATCGATTATTTAGTCGTAGAAACCACGGGATTAGCCGATCCTTTACCGGTAGCTTTAACCTTTTTAGGTACAGAATTACGGGAAATGACCCGTTTAGATTCCATTGTCACTATGGTGGATTGTGCCAATTTTAGTCTCGATTTATTCAACTCGCAAGCGGCCTTAAGTCAAATCACCTACGGTGATATTATTGTTCTCAATAAAACCGATCTAGTGGATGAAGGGGATGTGGATTCTTTAGAAATAAGAATCCGGGACATGAAGCAAGGAGCGAGAATTCTTCGTACTAGCAAAAGTCAGGTTCCTTTACCCTTAATTCTCAGCGTCGGACTATTTGAATCGGATAAATATTTCGACACAGAAGAAGAACACCACGACCATGATCACCACGGCCACGATCACGACCATTGCGATCATGATCACGACCATGATCACCACCACGATCACGATCATGATCATCACGACCATTCCAATCATTTAGAGGTGGATGGATTTACTTCTATTTCCTTTGCTAGTGACCAACCTTTTTCGATTCGGAAGTTCCAATATTTCCTCGATAATCAGTTACCGGAAAGCGTTTTCCGCGCTAAGGGTATTCTCTGGTTTGATGAAAGTCCTAAACGTCATATTTTCCACCTCAGTGGTAAACGTTTTACTCTCGAAGATGACGAGTGGAAAGGTACTCCGAAAAATCAGCTAGTTCTTATCGGTCAAAATCTCGATCATGAAACCCTAAAAGAACAGATTAACAATTGTCTCATTTTACCTGCTGTCAATCGCGGTAAAGGATTTGGGAAATAAACCCCGCTTTGTAAATCTACTAAGTTGGGATTTTTAAGGGGAAACTCTCTGCTAAAGTCGGGCGTTACTTTCGATTTTTTCCCTCAATCCAAGCTTTTGGGGGGTTCTACCCCCCAAACCCCCCGTTGGGGGCGTGGCGCCGCCCCCAAACCCCCCGCGCATTAGCTTTTCGGTGGGATGCTTACAGGCAGCTGCTGATCCATTTGTCATCATCTAAAAGTCACCGATAATTGCTGATTGTCGGTATTTCTGCCTTCCTAACTCCTGACTTTAATGACAATTTTTGATTTTTACAAGAGGTCTATTGACCTTCTTGGGGTACTTTTCCTCCTAAAGATTCCACGATCGAGCGAGTATTTTCTTTCAGCATTTTTACATAACTATCCCCCCCAGTACCCACCGCGCCGATCGAATCAGAATATAATTGTTTTGGTGCTAATTTTACCCCCGCTTCTGCAGCTACAGTGGTAATTAAAGCGGGATTAATAGTCGTCTCGGCAAAGATAGCAGCAATCTGGAGATTTTTAATAGCATCGGCTAGATTTTTCACCGTTTGGGCGCTAGGTTGTTCTTCGGTACTAATGCCAATTAAAGTTCCTGCAACTTTTAAACCGTAGGCATGAGCATAATACTGAAAAGCGTCATGAGTGGTGACTAATTGCCTTTGGGAAGGGGGGATAGTTTCAATAGCCGCAGTAATCCAGCGATCAAGGTTTTCTAATTCTGCGATTAATTGGGCGGCATTTTCAGTAAAAATCTCTTTATCTTCGGGACTTAATTCAATCAATTGATCTCGGATTTTTTCCACCATGATTATGCCATTTTTCGCAGAACCCCAAACGTGGGGATCGGGGACTTTCTGCCCCTCTTTTTCCAGTTGTAAAGGCTTGATTGCTTCTCCCACAGCCACTTTTTTCGCTTTAATTCCCGTAGAATTGATCATTTTAATTAACCCCGGTTCGAGATTATAACCGTTATAGAGAATTAAATCGGCTTTTTCTAAAGCCACACTATCGGCGGGAACTGGTTCATAAACGTGGGGATCATCCCCGGGTTTTAAAATGTCTTGATGGTCAATTTCTTCACCGCCCACTCCTGCGGTTAAATCGGCGATAATTGTGCTAGTGGAGATTACCTTGGGTTTTTGGTTATCAGTAGTATTAACCGAGGCATGACAAGCAACCAATCCCAAAAATAAACAGGATAAAATTAGTTTTTTCATCGAGAAATAGAGATGAGAGGTTAGAGGTTAGAGATGGGGGGAAATGGCATTGATATCTATCCTGATTTTTTTCCTGACTAAAGACTCCTTTTACTATTAAAATAGAGAATAGAGAAGGTGTAAATTGAAGAGATATGGATAACCAAGCCCCGATTAAACTACCGAAAACCAGCGAATCCGACCACCTCAAGCGCATTCGTCACACCACCTCCCATGTTATGGCCATGGCGGTGCAGAAATTATTCCCGAAAGCCCAAGTTACTATCGGGCCTTGGACTGAAACCGGATTTTACTACGATTTTGATGTGCCGGAACCTTTTACCGATAAGGATCTCAAGGACATCAAAAAAGAGATGGTCAAAATTATCAATAAAAAACTGCCGGTGATTCGCGAGGAAGTTTCTCGGGAAGAGGCGGAAAAGCGCATTAAAGCGATTAATGAAGCCTATAAGCTGGAAATTCTGGCGGGAATTCAAGAACCCATCACCCTTTATCATCTTGGGGACGCTTGGTGGGATTTGTGCGCCGGCCCGCACCTAGATAATACAAGTGAACTAGACCCGAAAGCGATCGAATTAGAGACGGTAGCGGGTGCTTATTGGCGTGGGGATGAGAATAAAGCCCAATTACAGCGCATTTACGGCACAGCCTGGGAAAATCCCCAACAATTAGCCGAATACAAGCGCCGTAAGGAAGAAGCACTGAAACGGGACCATCGGAAATTAGGCAAAGAATTAGGTTTATTTATCTTCTCTGATTCTGTCGGGCCGGGGTTGCCTTTATGGACACCCAAAGGAACTTTAATTCGTTCTTTGTTAGAAGATTTTCTGAAAAAAGAACAGTTAAAACGCGGTTATTTGCCCGTAGTTACTCCCCATATTGCTCGCGTCGATTTGTTTAAAATTTCCGGTCACTGGCAAAAGTACAAAGAAGATATGTTTCCCATGATGGCAGACGATGAGGAATCTGCTAGTAAGGAAATAGGATTTGTCCTCAAACCGATGAACTGTCCTTTTCATATTCAAATCTATAAAAGTGATTTGAGATCCTATCGGGAATTGCCGATGCGTTTGGCAGAATTCGGTACAGTTTATCGTTACGAACAATCGGGAGAATTGGGAGGATTAACTAGAGTTCGCGGTTTTACCGTCGATGATTCCCATTTGTTTGTCACTCCCGAACAATTAGACAAGGAATTTTTAAGCGTTGTTGATTTAATTTTGACGGTGTTTAAGAGTTTACAATTAAAGAATTTTAAGGCGCGATTGAGTTTTCGTGACCCCGAATCGGATAAGTATATCGGTTCCGATGAAGCTTGGGAAAAGGCAGAATCAGCGATTAGAAAAGCGGTGCAAACTTTGGGGATGGATTATTTTGAAGCCCCCGGAGAAGCGGCTTTTTATGGTCCAAAATTAGACTTTATTTTCCAAGATGCCCTCGAAAGAGAATGGCAGTTAGGAACGGTACAGGTAGATTATAATTTACCCGAACGTTTTGAATTAGAATACGTTGCCGAAGATGGTAATCGTAAACGTCCGGTGATGATTCATCGCGCACCTTTTGGTTCTTTGGAACGTTTAATCGGTATTTTAATCGAAGAATACGCAGGCGATTTTCCTCTTTGGTTAGCTCCTGTCCAGATACGATTATTACCGGTTAGTGATAGTCAATTGGATTATGCGAAAGAGGTGACAGCGAAAATGCAATTGTTAGGAATTCGCGCCGAAACCGATACCAGTGGCGAACGTTTGGGTAAAATGATTCGCAATGCTGAAACCGAAAAAATCCCCGTGATGGCAGTGGTGGGGGCAAAAGAAATGGAAAGTAATAGTTTAAGTATTCGCACCCGTGCCACGGGCGATTTAGGAGTAATTAGCCTCGAGGAAGTGGTGGCAAAATTAGAAAGTGCCATCCAAAATCACGGTAATTTTTAAGCGTTTGCTTATCTAATTCTATGGGGACAGAAAATATTTCTGTCCCAGCATTTTTTTCCTTTAGGTATCATCATCTTTTTGAAAGGGATTTTCCCCAATGCCTAGGCCTTTTTTGCTCTGTTTTAAGTCTTTCCAGAGGGCTTTAATTTTTTGGTAGGCTTCTAGAGAACTGATTTTGCCCCCGGTTTCCAGATTACAAATAAAACTGACTTTTTGGGCAAATTCCTGTAAATTGGCGTTAAATAGCAAGTTTTCTGGCTTAAATTCTCCATAGTAGGGGGCGCGAGGATAGAGAAAATCCTCCTTGCGGCGATCGGGGAGATTCGGGTTATCATCGTTAGGAGGATTCTGGTTCATAGGGCGATGGCGGGTAATTTTGCGGAATTTCTTTAGATTTTTCGGTAATGGTAATGGGAGATAATATCAGTTGTTGGCTATGATTGAGGATTTAAGTAAAAACTTGGCTGATTCGCCAAAAATTGACACTTAAATCGTGACACTTTTTGGTTATAGGTTAAGGTTCGGTCGCAAAATGTTGACAGTTATCTTTAAGCAGCAATTATACATTATTTTTTTCAACAATCATCTCCCCGATGATATAAATTTTTTGTCTAGGTTGATCGCCAAAATTTGCTGCTGCCGCTATCTGATTAACCATCGATTTTCGTTTATCAATTGCCGAGGATGATAACTATGGAAAAACTCTATGAAGGCAAGGCCAAAATTCTCTATCAAACCGATGATCCCGATATTCTCCTCACTTATTACAAAGACGATGCCACGGCTTTTAATGCCCAAAAACGCGGGCAAATTGTCGGCAAAGGGGAAATTAACTGTACTGTCTCCACTGCCCTATTTCAATGGTTAGAATCCCTAGGAATACCTACCCATTATATTGATCGCCCTAGTTCTAGGGAAATGCGCGTCAAGGCGATTAAAATCATTCCCTTGGAAGTAGTAGTTAGAAATATCGCCGCCGGGAGTTTGTGCAAGCAAACGGGATTAAAGGAGGGGAAAATTTTACCTTTTCCTCTTGTAGAATTTTACCTCAAGGATGACGCTTTGGGCGATCCTTTGTTAACAACCGATCGCATAAAAGTGATCGATATTGCCAGCGAGGAGCAAGTCAATCAGTTACGAGATTTAGCCCTGCAAATCAATCAATATCTGCAAGAATTTTTCGATAAGTGCCAGATTATTCTCGTCGATTTTAAGTTAGAATTTGGAGTTGATAAAACGGGCAAAATTTATCTAGGTGATGAAATTAGCCCCGATACCTGTCGTCTCTGGGATAAAACCCAAGAGGATGCCCAAGCGCGTATTCTCGATAAGGATCGTTTTCGTCGCGATTTGGGAGATGTGGAAACTGCCTATCAACAAGTACAAGCAAGAGTTTTACAACAGATAGAGAGTTTATAACCGTAGGGTGTGTTAGCGAGCGCGTAACGCACCTTAATTGAGATTAGCAATTTAATAATTTATGTCGAGAAGAATTATCGGGTTAACAGGGGGAATAGCCTGTGGTAAATCCACGGTTTCTAATTATTTAGAAAATATCTACAAGATTCCCGTCCTTGATGCGGATATTTATGCCCGGGAAGCAGTGGAAAAAGGTTCGGCAATTTTAGAGAGAATTTTGGCGCGTTATGGCAGAAAAGTTAAAACTGAGGATAATTCCCTTAATCGCCAACAGTTAGGAGAGATTATTTTTAATAATTCCGAGGAAAAAATCTGGTTAGAAAGTCAGATTCATCCCTACGTCAGAGAATGTTTTAATCGGCATTTAGAGCAGTTAGAAGCCTTGACAGTTGTTTTTTCTATCCCTTTATTGTTTGAAGCCAAATTAACCCATTTAGTCACAGAGATTTGGGTGATTTCTTGCAGTTTCGAGCAACAAATTGAACGCTTAATGACTAGGAATAACTTAACTAGGGAACAAGCGATCGCTCGGATTAATAATCAAATGCCTTTAGCCGAAAAAATTGCCTTAGCTGATATTGTTTTGGACAATTCCGGGGATTTAGAAGCTTTATATACCCAGATCGATCGAGCTATACAATAGGGATTAATCTTACAACAACCAGGCAAATTTTCCCACCCCGAATTTTACATAGAGAATGATTGCCAAAACCAATAAAAATAGAAAGCCAATAATTAATAAATAGTCTTTATTGGTTAAGATTGATTCCTGTAAAAATGTGCGATCGGGATCACCAGAGAAAGCTTTAGCTTGTAAAACTACCTCTAATTTTTGCGATTTAGCCATAGCGTTTAAAATTAAAGGTACAGCGATGGAAGCATAAATTTTTCCTTTTTGCAGCCAACCCATTTTTTCTATTGCTAATCCTCGTAATCTTTGAGCAGAAATAATCGATCGAGATTCTTCTACTAGGAGAGGAAATAAACGCAGGGTAGAGGAAAAAATAAAGACTATTTTGTAGGGAATTCTGGCTTTAGTTAAACTCACCATCATCTGATTTATATCAGTGGTAAAAATAGCGAGGGGAATAATTAAAACCATGGTGAGAGTTTTAAAGATCACATTTAAACCGTAGAGGGTTCCCTCGACAGTCATTTGAGCAGAACCGACGGTTAATAAGGGAGTTAATTCAGTTTTTCCCGTTAAAGCTTTTACCTGTTCCACATTAAAAAATCCCATGGTAATTAATAAGAATAGATAAAAGGGAGCCATGAATTTTAAAATAGTGAGGAGATAAGACCATTTTACCCCCGCCCAGAGACAAGCTAAAGCGACAATAAGAGTTAGAAAACCGCCAGCGAGGGGACTTTCCCAAGTAAAAGCGATGAGAGTAACCACGATCATCATGGTTAATTTTGTCCGAAAATCTAGGCGAGTAAAAGGAGAATCTCGATCAACGGTTTGCCAGTTAAATGATTGCATAATCAAGAAAAAAGTTAGTAAGTAGCTAGGTGTTAAAAACTGTCAGATGCCCCCTTATTAAGGGGGGATTAAGGGGGGATCGGCACACCCCTTATTAAGGGGGGATTAAGGGGGTATCTATCTTCAATTTAATTATAACTTTAAGGAAATGAGTTAATCACCCGTCCCCATTAATCCACTAGGAAGGGTTAGCAACTCTCTTCATTTGCTCTTGAATTTCGGGGTTATAAATCTGGAGATAATTCCAATAATTACCAAACACCGATTCTATATAACCCTTAGTTTCTCTAAAGGGAATATTCTCAACAAATTCATCGTGATCGCTAAAATCAAAACGCTGTCTCCATTTGGAAACTGCTCCAGGTCCGGCGTTATAACTAGCCACGGCAAAAAGTGAATTTCCTGCGAATTTGCCGTGGGTATAATCGAGATACCATGTCCCCATCATAATGTTATCTTCGGGATTAGTTAAAGAATAACTTTTATTGCCAGTATTACCCGCGATATATTTACCCGTATCGGGCATAATTTGCATTAATCCCACTGCCCCCACAGGAGAACGAATTTCTTTTTCAAAGCGGGATTCTTGCCGAATTAAAGCCGTCACTAGCAGGGGATTTAATTGTCTATCTTTTGACCATTGCAGGATGCTATCGTAGTAGGGGAAAGGGAATAAAGCGTGCCAGTATTTATCATTTTGTCGTAGGACTTTCCAGGCTTCTTTTTCCTCCGGGGTATCCCTTTCTCGCAAGCGCCAAATCAGGTTAATTCCTTCTAAATTTTGATTGCGAGAGAGTTTATAGACACCGAGGTTAAATTGTTCGTCAACGGTTAAATGCCAAGGATCGACAATTTCTGCTTGGAAGAGATTCCAAGCGTCCGTATCTTCACCAATTCGATATAATTCCTTGAAAGCTTCCGAACCGGCGGGGGGATCGTTACGGGTGGCGGGTTTGACGGTGGTAGGATTATAGGAGCGGACAGTGGTAAAATCCCCCACGTCCCAACCTAATAAAACCGCCGAGCGCCAAGCATAATAGGAATGGGGATGACGAGAAATAGTGTAGGTAAAAGCTTGTTTTGCTTCTTGGTTTTTGCCCAGTTTTTGCGCCCATTTTCCCACCCAAAAGGCCGCTTTCGGGGCAATTTGACTATCGGGATTATTAACCGCAATTGGCTGCGCCCACTGCCACGCCTTGGCGTAATCACCGGATTTAGCGGCTCTTTGGGCCATTAACCAGCGATAATCGGCAGCTTCGTCAGATTTTGGGTATTTATTTAATAAAGTCTGCCATGTTTGACTAGCGGCCTGGGCATTAGTTGAGTCCAGTAATTTGGCTTTCGCTTCCAAAGCTTCCGGAGCGCGATCGGGAAATTGCTTGACAATGCGATCAAGATATGCTAGGGCATCGCGGTTAGGGGAAATCTGGGCGAGTCGCAGTAATCCTAAACCGGTTTCTGAGGCTTGGGGATAGGTTTTAATTAATTTTTGGTAAGCGGTGCGAGCTTCTGGCAGTTTTTTGGCAATTTGTAGCCCGCGAGCGTAACGATAGGCTTGTTCGGGGCTAGGAGTGGCTTGAGCGTAGGCTTTATAGGCTTTTTCGTACAATCCCGACTGCCAATAACCCGCCCCAATCATTGCCCAATCCGCCGGAGTTAACTGCTCGGCGTAGTCTTTCACCAAACGATCGCGGGCTTGATTGAGGGTAGGATCAAAAGGATTAGCCTTGGCTAACTGCAACCATAAGGGAAATTGATCGGGATTTTCTTGAAGACGTTGGCGAATTAAAGCCAACGTCCGCGGGTGTCGGGGGTATTCCTTAAGCAATTTCTCATGATAACTGGGGTCGTATTTGCCCAAAGAGTAGTAAGCTTCCGCCACTACGGGCGATTGGGGATAGGTTTTCAGTAATTTTTGCCAAATTTCTTGCGCTTTTTCACTATCGTTGCTTAATTCGTGGGCGCGTCCCTGTTTGAGGAGAATCTGGGGAGCGAGGACAGGATATTGTTTTTCTAAGCCTTCTAATTGTTTTAAAGCCGGACCCCCTTCATATTTTCTCAATAAATCCATAGCCAAGAGATAGCGGGCGCGACTACGATCTAAAGAGGGCGCGTTGGCATCAGCAACATCTTTTAACTTGACATCTCGCTCGGTTTGTGGTAAAGAAGTGCTATCAACCACGGCAGAGGGTTGGTTAGGATCTTGACTAGGAAGGGAAGCACTATTGCGATCGAGCCAAGCGAGAATTTTCGGGTGAAAGAGAAAGAGACTGGTGAGAGTAAAAAGCGCAACCCCAGAACCTAGTCCAAGAATGAGCGGGGTGTGAGGGGGGAATTTCTTAAACATTACCTTAATTCAAGACAGTAACTCAACATACATTATCAGTGATCGTGGTGACAGGTTGTTTGTTTCAATCAGGTTGGGGGTTGTTCAGTGATCAGTAAGCAGTTATCAGTAATCAGTGAACTGAAAACTCCCATCTGATCACTGGTAACTGATCACTGATCACTGAGATATGGTACGCTAAACAGGATTTAAGTATTATTAATGATTGCTATGAAACAGCGCGGCGTGACGGTTTGGTTAACAGGATTGAGCGGTGCGGGGAAAAGCACGATTACCGAGGCATTACAGGCAAAATTAATCGCTGAAGGTTATTCAATTGAGGTTCTCGATGGCGATATAGTGCGGACGAATCTCACCAAAGGTTTAGGATTTAGTAAAGAGGATCGCGATGAAAATATCCGTCGCATTGGTTTTGTGTCTAATTTGCTCACCCGTCACGGTGTAATTGTCCTAGTTTCGGCTATTTCTCCCTATCGTGAGATTCGCGAGGAAGTACGGGGAAAAATCGGCAATTTTGTCGAAGTTTTCGTGAATGCTCCCTTAAGCGTCTGTGAGGAGCGCGATGTGAAAGGATTATATAAAAGAGCGCGTGCTGGCGAAATCAAGTCTTTTACGGGAATTGATGATCCCTATGAACCACCTTTTAACCCAGAAGTGGAATGTCGCACTGATTTAGAGACTTTAGAGGAAAGTGTCGCCAAAGTCTGGAACAAATTGACGGAATTAGGCTACATTCATCAAGCTGTGGCGGTTTAATCGCTAAATAACTTTGTATTATTGGAAAATATCGTAGGGACGTGGACTAAAAACGTCTCTACCTCCCGATTAACCCCTTAGGCAAATTTGTTAGTTAATCTCCTTTTCTTCAGTACCTAAGCAAGGTTAATTATACCTCTCAGTTAACCTCTGGCCAAAGTGCAAGAGTGCCTAAACAGTAAACAGTAAACAGTAAACAGTGAAAAGACAGTAGGAAACTTCTATTTAATACTGCTCACTTAAAACTTAAATCTGATAACTGATAACTGATAACTGATAACTGTCTCGACTAGCAAATTAATTTTGCAGGAATACTTAATATTTAAAGGTGCTAAATTATTTTGAAATCTCGCTCTAGTTATTGGAACCTCATTCCCTATCTCCGTCCCCAAACCCAAACAATTATTTTGGCGTTTATCTGTACGATCGGATTTACGGTATTTTGGCCGATTTTAGCTTGGTTAGCTGGACAAATGGCCAGATATATCGGTGAGGGAAATGTGCAAGCATTGGCGACACTTTCGGGGGTGGGGGCAGTGGTTTTTTTACTGCGGGGAATGTCTCAGTATGGGCAAGATTCCCTGATGGCAAAAGCTTCTTTAAAAATTGCCCTCGAATTAAGAAAAAAAGTTTATGCACACCTGCAAACCCTCGGTTTAAATTACTTTGAAACTGCGAAAACTGGTGATTTATCCTATCGTTTAACGGAAGATATCGATCGCATTGGGGAAGTAATTAACAAATTTTTCCATGATTTTATTCCCTCAGCCTTACAGTTAATTGTCGTCTTTGCCTATATGTTTATTGTTAACTGGCAATTGACGATCGCTGTCATTATTATCGCTCCTTTGTTGGGAGTTTTGGTGGGATTTTTTGGCGAAAAATTATTACAATATGCTCGTCGCGCCCAAGCGAAAATATCTAACCTTTCTTCGTTATTAACCGAAGTTTTTGGCGGTATTCGTGTGGTGCAAGCTTTCGCTGCTGAAGATTATCAAACCGAGCTTTTTGCCCAAGAAGCGGAGGAAAATCGCCGCGCTCAATACCTATCAGAATCCACCAAAGCTTTACAATACGTCGTGGTGGGATTCTTACAAGCTCTCGGTGTCATCTTTTTATTCTTTCTCGCTGGTTGGCAAATTTCCCAAAAGAATTTAACTGGAATTGACTTTGTTAGTTATGTGGCAGCGGTGGCAATGTTAATCGATCCCATCGCCCATATTACCAGTAATTATAATCAATTTAAACAGGGGCAAGCCTCCATGGATCGGATTTTTGAATTGTTAGCTATTTTGCCAACAATTACCGAAAAACCGAATGCGATCAATCTGCCACTCCACAGCAAAGAAGTTGAATATTGTCAAGTAAATTTTTCTTACAATGAGGACAGACAGGTTTTAAAAAATATTAATTTTACTGCACACGCTGGCGAAATGATTGCTTTAGTGGGAGCATCGGGAGCGGGAAAAACCACTTTAGTTAATCTTTTATTGCGTTTTTATGACCCCACTTCTGGCAAGATTTTAATCGATGGGGTGGATATTCGTGATGTGACTTTAAAAAGTCTCCGGCGACAAATTGGCGTAGTTTTGCAGGAAAATATTCTCTTTTCTGGTACTATAGCCCAAAATATCGCTTTTGGCCAGGGAGATTTTAATCTGCAAGAGGTAGAAAAAGC
Organism: Microcystis aeruginosa Ma_QC_C_20070703_M131; assembly: GCA_007095475.1. Lineage (GTDB taxonomy): Bacteria > Cyanobacteriota > Cyanobacteriia > Cyanobacteriales > Microcystaceae > Microcystis > Microcystis aeruginosa_I. The sequence goes on from SFCA01000141.1 coordinate 30,651, forward strand.
GGCAAAAATTGCCAACGCTCATCAATTTATCGGTGAACTTTCCCAGGGTTACTATACCTATGTGGGAGAAAGGGGTGTTAATTTATCGGGTGGACAAAGACAAAGAATCGCCATCGCGCGAGCGGTTTTATCTAATCCGAGAATTTTAATCTTAGATGAAGCAACTTCAGCGCTCGATTCGGAATCGGAAGCTTTAGTGCAGGAAGCTTTAGAAAGAATTATGACGGAGCGCACAGTATTTGTTATTGCTCACCGATTAGCAACTGTCAGAAAAGCTAACCGTATTTTAGTCTTAGAAAAGGGTGAAATTATCGAGGTGGGTAATCACGAGGAGTTATTAAATCTTAATGGTCGTTACGCTCAATTTCATGCTAGACAATTTCAGGATTAGTCTATTTGGCGTTAAGAGTTGGGCATTATTTCTGATTTTATCACTCAAGCCAAGTTTTTGGGGGGTTCTACCCCCCAAACCCCCCGTTGGGGGCGTGGCGCCGCCCCCAAACCCCCCGCGCATTAGTTTTTCGGTGGGATGCTTACACGCGGTTGTTCATACACTTGTACTAATTTAAGAATCACCGATATAGCAGTTATCTTAATGGTGAGGTACGAAGTTGTCGTTTTGGGGAGTCGGTCGCCGAATTAGGTTAGACTTCATCTTTAGGGAAACGCTGTAAGTATCCAGACAGAATTAATTATAGATATTTTTCCGTTCCCTCTACTTAGGGTTTTTTTCGGGGAATTCCTCGCAAGGTTAAAACATCATCGAGGGTGGAACAATAGTTTTTTAAACCAAAATCAGCAGGAGTATAGGTTTTAACGTGGGTGAAGTGGCGATAATTCATCGCAAAACGGTCCCATGCTTCCATCTGCAAGTTAAAAACTTTGATAAAAAAGTTAGCAATGGTTAAAGATAAAGGAATGCGAAAGTAGATTTTTTTGTTTAAATAAGTACAGATTTCCTCCACTGCTTGGTTAGCTGTTGTGCGTTGATTGCCTAGGACAATTTTGCTTTCTGGTGCGGGATTTTCGATTAAATAATTCACCACTTGAGCTATATCTTTAGCATGGATAAAATGAAAACTGCCATCAGCTTGAAACCAACGCACTAAACCGATATATTTCAACACATCTGGTAAACCACCATAGATATGAGAATAGGGTTTATTTTCGTCACCACCTAAGACAAAAGTGGGGTATAAAGTGATAATTTTATTGGCGATTTCTAGGTCAGTAAATTGACTATAACAAATATATTTACTGCGGATATAATTAGTTCCTATCTCCCCAGCTTCCGGTAAAGTTTGATTATTTTGATTGAGAATGCTGGCAGTGGAAAAGTAGAGGACTTTCTCGCAGATTTGAGCATCTAAATAACTAATTAATTCTAGGGTTTTTACCACATTAATCTGATAACTTTCCTCCTCTCCTCCCCAACTGGTAGCGATTAAAACCGCTATATTCATTGTTTTTAAAAGCTCCGCATATACCCCAATATTTTGCATATCTCCTAAAAGTATATGAACATTTGATCGCCCTTGATAAGTAAATTTTAACTTCTCTGGATTACGCACTAAAAAATATAATTCATGGTCGGGATTTTCCAGTAAAATTTCGGCGATATAATGCCCAATACAGCCACTCACACCCGTTAGAAATATTTTTTTCATTATTTTAATTGATACGGCAGAATTTAGGGGACAGTTTGAAAGTAAAAAGGGAATCAAGAGTTCGGATTTTGGAGAGGTGCATCTAAACTTTGCAGAAATATCAAAAATGAGTAATGGTCAGTGACTCTTAAATTATTACAAATATATCAGCAGCTGCGTGTAAGTATCCCACAAAAAAACTAATGCGCTCCGGGGTTCGGGGGAGGCGCTTCGTCCCCCGACGGGGGGTTTGGGGGGTAGAACCCCCCAAGAGTCTGGGTTGGAAACAAACAACCTAGAAAGCACAGTTTTTCAACAGAAGTTATCAGAGAATCCCAACTTAGTAGATTACAATTATGAGATGCACTCTTAGGTGTTGGGTGTTAGAGACGATTTCCTTACCTCCTAACCCCTATTCCCTAAACCTTGATCACGACATCCTAGGCGTGAACTGCTAATAATTGATCCGCTTGTTTAGCAGTTTCAAAGAAGAAACGCACGTTATCTTCAGGAGTTCCCACCAAAACACCATGACCTAAATTAAGAATATGGCCTTGATTACCCGCTTTACGAATAGTATCAAGAATCCGCTCGCGAATAAAGGACTGGGAACCGAATAAAACCCCCGGATCGATATTACCTTGAACCATCATCGCTTTACCTAAACGCTGTCTCGCTTCCGCCATATCGACAGTCCAATCGACGCTCACAATATCAATCCCCGATTTACCCATTCTTTCCAAAACGCCGGCGCTGCCACTAATGTAGAGAATTAACGGTGTATCGGGATGGGTTTCTTTCACCAAACGAACTACTTTTTGTTGATAGGGTAAGGCAAAAACATCGTAATCTTGGGGAGTTAATTGACCCGCCCAAGAGTCGAACATTTGTACCACTTGCGCCCCACAATCGATTTGATAACGGACATAGGTGGCAATCATATCCGCTAATTTATCTAAAAATTGGTGCAGTACCGAGGGTTCCGAAAAAGCCATCCCTTTAATCACAGAATAACTTTTAGAACCTTTCCCTTCCACTGCATAGGCTGCTAAAGTCCAAGGCGCTCCGACAAAACCGAGGACAGTGGATTTGTTTCCCACCTCTTGACGTAGGGTTTTTAAAATCGTTTTGATAAAAGGTAAAGACTGATCGGGATCGAGGGGATTAAGTTGGTTCACCTGCGCTTGAGTACGAATGGGAGAATCGATAATCGGCCCCTTACTTTCGATAATATCAAAGGGAATACCGATTCCCGCTAGGGGAGTGAGGATATCGGAGAACATGATCACCCCATCTGGTTGAAAAGCGCGCCAAGGTTGCAGGGAGATTTCGATCGCTAAATCGGCATTTTCCGATCTTTCCCGAAAACTGGGGTATTTATCCCGCAATTCTCGATAAATCTGCATATAACGTCCTGCTTGTCTCATCATCCACACGGGAGGACGGGGTAAGATTTCTCCTTTGGCAGCGCGTAATAAATAAGGTATTTCAGGGGAGTCAGTCATATCACGATGATTATTCTATTGCCTTTTCTACGGTATCATCCCCCGTACAGCTAATTTTTCTAGTTTTTCCTTAAGAATTGTTAACGAAAATTATCTCCCTTTGCATTGAAACTGGGTACTGGAAATTGTAGTACAATCTTTTGGGTTGAGACAGGGTGTAGAGTGTAGGCAATAGGGATAAGTTGATAAAATCTCTGGCGGATTCAAAAATTCAATCTTACCGAGATTTAAGAGTTTGGCAGGAGGCCGTAAATTTAGCTGAAAGTTGCTATCGTCTCACTAAAACTTTTCCCAAAGAAGAGCTTTATGGGATGACAACACAGATTCGCCGAGCTTCGGTGTCAATAGCAGCGAATATTGCCGAGGGGTATGGACGCAAAACCAGGGGAGAATATCTGGACTTCCCCCATACATATCTACTACAAGAGCCAAAAACCCTTATCCATCAATGGATACACCCGTTAACTTTTCTTAATGTACCCATGTAATTTGTAACATTTCTTAATGGACAAGAATTCTCTCTATTTGCTAGAATGGTAGTTATGTATATATAAAAAGTTCCTAACCGTAATTCCCCCCCCGCTGTTCTTCTTCGAGAGTCCTACCGAGAAGGAGAACAAGTCAAAAAAAGAACCCTTGCCAATCTCTCAAAATTACCCGATGATATTATTGACAATCTGAAACTGGCTCTTAAAGGAGCAACACTGTCAATGACTGAAGGCATTCCCAATCATTTTGAAGTGATTAGAAGTCTTCCTCATGGTCATGTGATGGCTATTTTAGAGACGATTAAAAAATTGGGTTTAGATAAAATAATCAGTGAAAAATCCTCTCGAATCAGAAACTTAGTGGTGGCGATGATTGTGGCAAGAATCATCAATCCTAAATCAAAACTAGCCACAGCGAGAGGGTTTAATAGTGAGACTTGCAGCCAGAGTTTAGGACAATTGTTAGACTTAGAGAAAGCCGATGAAGACGAATTATATAACGCCTTAGATTGGTTATTAGAAAAACAAGAGAAAATTGAGAAGCACCTAGCAATTAAACACTT
>SFCA01000142.1:0-38910 GCA_007095475.1 Microcystis aeruginosa Ma_QC_C_20070703_M131
GCCAGACTTGGAAACTATCTCATCAAATTAGTCCCCCTATAGAACCCCCTTGAGCCATCTGGCACACTTTTCTCTTTTTGTCAAATTTTATGTTAAGAAAGATGTGACTAATGGATAGGTGGTGGAGGTGGCCCATCGCTTACAAAAAGGTTTCGATATCGAAAAGATTACCAAGAAATTTTATCAGGAATTTCAGCGAGAGCATTTACAGTTCCTCCCCTTTATCCAAGGAATCGATCGAGAAAGCGATCGAAAATGGTACACTTCGGTTATTCTCAATCGTTTAATGTTCGTCTATTTCCTGCAGCGCAAGGGATTTATAGATAACGACTTCAACTATCTGCAAAACCAATTACAAGCAAGTCAACGACGCGGGAAAAATTTATTTTATCGTCAGTTTCTGCAAACCCTCTTTTTCCAAGCATTCGCTCAACCGGAATCCCAACGAGATGAGACAGTAACTGCATTGGTGGGAAAAGTCAAATATCTTAACGGAGGATTATTTCTCCAACATCCCCTCGAAAATCTTTATCAAAACATTTGTATTGATGACCAAGCATTTGAGAATATCCTCGATTTATTCTCCCGTTACTCTTGGAACCTTGACGACACTCCGGGGGGAAGCGATGACGAAATTAACCCCGATGTTTTGGGATATATCTTTGAAAAGTATATCAACCAAAAAGCTTTCGGTGCTTACTATACCCGTCCGGAGATTACTGAATATCTCTGTGATAGGACGATTAATAAATGGATTGTCGAGAGAAGCAATCAACATTATCCCCGCAAACAATTTGCCAGTATTTCTGAACTACTAATTAATCTCGATTCTCCCCTCTGTCAGCTTCTGATTGAAGATATTCTTCCCCAGCTTTCTATTTTAGACCCTGCCTGTGGTTCCGGTGCTTTTTTAGTGGCTGCGATGAAGACATTAATCGGAATTTATAGCGCGGTGATTGGGACAATTGAACTACGGGGAGACAGTAAATTAAAACAGTGGTTAACAGAGGTAAGAAAATCCCATCCCTCTCTCGGATATTACATCAAAAAAAGAATTATTTCCGATAATCTCTACGGTGTCGATATCATGGAGGAAGCGACGGAAATCGCGAAACTGCGTTTATTTCTCGCTTTAGTTGCTGCCGCACAATCGGTGACAGAATTGGAACCCTTACCGAATATTGATTTTAATATCATGTCGGGAAATTCCCTCATCGGTTTAATTCGCGTGGACGAAAAAAGTTTTAATCTCATGGGAGAGGAAAACATTCTGCAAACCCTCACCGCGCAAAATTATCAGGCAATTCTCGCAGAAAAAAATCGTAGTATTGAATTATACAAAGAACACGCTTTTCGGTTGGGAGAAGTAGAGGGAACCCCCCAAGAAAACCGTCTCCAGATGTTACGCAATCACATCGAGGATGTCAACCGCGAATCGGTGCAGAAATTAAACCAAATTCTCTTAGATGAGTTTAGCGGTAAGTTGTCAATTAAGTACGAATCCGCACAATTAACGGGAAAAGCAAAGAAACGTTTATTAACTCTTTCTGATATGCAGTCCCTGAAACCCTTCCACTGGGGTTATCACTTCGATAAACTGATTACAGAAAAAGGTGGTTTTGATGTGATTATCACCAATCCCCCTTGGGAAGTCTTTAAACCGCAAGCGAAAGAATTTTTTTCTCAGCATAGCGACTTGGTGACTAAAAATAAAATGGACATCAAGACGTTTGAAAAGGAACAGAAAAAACTGTTAACTAATCCCGAAATCGCTCAAGCATGGTTAGAATATCAAAGTCAATACCCCCACGTTAGTCTCTATTTTCGTTCCTCGGAACAATATAAAAATCAAATCTCTATTGTCAATGGTAAAAAGCAAGGGACGGATATTAATCTCTATAAGCTTTTTGTTGAACAATGTTTTAATCTTCTCCATCCCCGGGGAGAATGTGGAATAGTTATTCCCAGTGGAATTTATACCGATTTGGGAACCAAGCAACTGCGAGAAATGTTATTTTCTCAGACAAATGTGACAGGATTATTTTGTTTTGAAAATCGTAAAGAAATTTTTGAAAACGTCCATAGAAGTTTTAAGATTGCTATCTTAACTTTTGAGAAAAATAAACAAACTCTTTCCTTTCCTGTGGAGTTTATGCGTCACGATGTTGAGGAATTACAACGTTTTCCCCATAAAGATAGTTTAGTAATTAGCGTCGATTTAATCCGCAAACTATCCCCCGATTCCCTCTCGGTAATGGAATTTAAACAAGATATAGATATTCATATCGCTGAAAAAATGTCTCGTTTTCCCCTGCTAGGAGAAACCCTTCCCGATACATGGAATCTCAAGTTAACTCGCGAATTTGATATGACTAATGATAGTTATTTATTTAAAACTGAACCCGCAGAAGGAAGACTACCCCTCTACGAAGGAAAAATGATTCATCAATTCACCCATCGGTATGCTTTACCGAAATACTGGTTAGATGAAAAGGAAGCAAGACAAGCTTTATTAAAACGCGGTGAAGTCGATAAAGGTCAAATCTTGGACTATCAAACCTATCGTTTAGGATTTCGTGATGTTGCTAGAAATACGGATATTAGAACTATGATAGCTACAATTTTACCTCCTAATTTATTTTGTCCTCATACAATGAGTTTAGAAAAAATCGATAAGCAACCAACTATAAGTTTAAAAGAAAAATGTTATCTATTGTCCATTTTTAATAGTTTTGTTTTTGATAGAAGTATCCGAGATAAAGTTACATCTCATTTATCGTTTTTCTACATCTATCAAACTCCTATCCCCCGATTAAAAGAGGGAGATAAATACTTTCAGGAGATAGTAGAAAATGCGGCAAAATTGATTTGTACCACAGAAGAATTTGAGCAATTAGCGAAAGAAGTGGGGATAGGTTCCCATAAAAATGGAGTAACAGAAGAAGGAGAAAGAATGGCAATTAGAGCGAAATTAGATGCAATAGTCGCCCACTTGTATGAATTAACCCTAACAGAATTTCAACATATATTAACTACCTTTCCCCTCGTCCCCGAAAGCGTCAAAACTGCCACCCTCAAAGCTTACCAAAACCTGTAAGGGAATTATGAATTATGAATTATGAATTATGAATTATGAATTATGAATTGGGGAAATTGAACTAAAACCCCATAAACCCCAAAACCTGTCCCTTGACTGGAAAATAGAAGCTAAAATAACGCCAATTCTTCAATCAGAATAAATTCCTTGAGTACAGGCTACATATCAGGAGAGTCACTCTTGCAAGTGGAGTGCCTCTTAAATTATTACAGATATATCAGCAGCCGCGTGTAAGCATCCCACCGAAAAACTAATGCGCGGGGGGTTTGGGGGCGGCGCCACGCCCCCAACGGGGGGTTTGGGGGGTAGAACCCCCCAAAAACTTGGATTGAGCAATAAAATCGCAAGTAATACTCAATCCCTTGAGTATAGTTTACATATCAAGAAAAGCACTCCTACCCCCAAAGGGTAGGGTTGATTCATGAATCAACCCTACATTACTGAACGAGTACGGAGGGAGTCGAACCCCCGACACCCAGGACCGGAACCTGGTGCTCTATCCTCTGAGCTACGTACCCACGATAAAATACTATTACATTATACCACTAGCCGGCGCAGTAGAGCAGAAATTTCCCATGACTAGCGATCGCTCTTTAAAATTACTTATCAGTAACGATGACGGTATTTCCGCGCTAGGAGTCCGCACCCTTGCCAACACCCTCGCTGCCGCCGGTCATCAAGTCACCGTAGTTTGTCCCGACGGCGAGCGCTCTGCCACCGGTCATGGCTTAACCTTACACCATCCCATCCGGGCCGAACAGGTGGAAGGAATTTTTCATCCCGAGGTGATTGCCTGGTCCTGCTCGGGAACTCCCGCCGATTCGGTAAAATTTGCCCTTAGTGCCGTCCTCAAAGAGCCTCCCGATTTAGTTTTAGCCGGCATTAACCACGGGTCTAATCTCGGTACTGATATCCTCTATTCTGGCACGGTTTCCGCGGCCATGGAGGGATTAATCGAAGGTATTCCCAGTATTGCTGTTAGTCTGGCCAGTTTTAAAGCCTGTGATTTCCAACCGGCTGCGGATTTTGCCCTCACTTTAGTCAGGAAAGTTACCCTTAACCCTTTTCCTGTTGCCACTTTACTCAATGTCAACGTCCCTCCGGTTAGTAGCGCCGAAATCAAGGGAGTGAAAATCACTAGGCAGGGATTGCGACGCTACGAGGAAACCTTCGAGAAAAGACTCGACCCCAGGGGTAAAAGTTATTACTGGTTAATTGGGGAAGTGGTGGAAGATATCGAACAACCGGACTACAGCCATTTACCCTCGGAAGTGCCTACGGATGTACGCGCTATTGGCGAGAATTTTATCACCATCACGCCCCTACAATACAATTTAACTGATGTACAGGGTTTTCAACATTTGCACCGGAATTCTTGGCTTGATTGAGGAGCATCTCATGATATTCTGATTCAATCAGTAGCGTTTGAGAGCCTATGTCCCCTCAATTTAATTTTCAAGAAAACGAACTCGAAGAAGCGGATGTCATAACCCTCTGGGATGAGCAAGGTCGATCGCTAGACTGTTATATTGAGAATGCCTATGAAACCGATGACCTTACCTATATGCTTCTTGTCCCCGTGGATACCCCGGTGATGATTCTAGCTTGGGATGAGGAATCGGAGGAAGAAGAATCTGATGCCTTCTTAATCGAAGATAGCGAGGAAATCGAGCGGGTTTTTGCCGATGCTAAGGCAGTTTTAGCAGAATTAGACCTATTGCTCAAATCCACTGCTCACACCTTGACTGTTAGTGGTGAATTACCGCCCCTAGAAGAAGATAATGTTCTCAGTTTAGAAATCGATAGCGATGAACCTTCCTCGTCATCAGAGCCGGAAGAATTGCAATTTCTCGCCAGTTTCTTTTCCGAAGACCAAAAATACTCGATTTACAGTCCCCTTGCTCCTTTGTTATTCTTAGCCGTCGGTGATGCGGACGGGAAAGTTGAATTAGTTTCCCCCGATGATGACGGTATGGGACCGATTCTAGAGGAACTTTTGTTTGATGAACTCGATTAATTACTTGATTTTACCAAATCCGCTGACCAAAATTATTGATAAATCTAGTCACAGTATATCTTTCGGGATTTCATCATCATTGCAATTAACACGGATTTGGTATTTTTTCTTTAAATTAGGACGTTTCTCATAAATATGAAGTATAGCCTAATTGGGTATTAACGACCGGCTCCTGTCTCCCGAAAATAAAAACCTCATACCTCACCATTAAGATAAATGCTATATCACCACAACTAGGGGAGAGCTTTAAAGATTAGCTATTTTTCTGGTGATAGTGAGGATGAAAGGTTTCCAAGCAAGACTGATTAAATAACCCAATCCTGCCACTAAAATAATTGTCGCCCCCGAGGTGAGATTTAAACTATAGGATAACCATAAACCAACCAAAGTAAAGACAATTCCTAAGATAATCGCTAGGACCATCATTCCCTTCATATTTTTAACAAATTGTCCACTGATAGCCGCAGGAATAGTTAACAAAGCAATTACCATAATTAATCCTACTACCTGCATTACTGCCACAATAGTTAAAGCGGTTATTCCCATTAAACCCAAATAAATTACCTCCACGGGAATATTACGAATAATCGCGAAAGTTTCATCAAAAGATATGGCTAATAACTCTTTATAAAAGATACTAACTAAGGTTATAATTAATATATCTATGCCCGCCATTATCCATAAATCATCCCTCGGTACAGTTAAAATACTACCAAAAAGATAACTCATTAAATCAGCTTTATACCCGGGGGTTAAATCAATAAAAATTACCCCAATCGCCATACCAATCGCCCACATCACCCCGATTAAAGTATCGGCTCTCTCGCGGATGCGACGCTGTAAAAACCCCATACCTAAAGCCGAAAAAAAGGTAAAAAATATCGCCCCCACCACAGGATTAATCCCAAAAAAATAACCGATTCCTATCCCTCCATAGGCAGCATGAGCGATTCCCCCACTGATAAAAACCACGCGATTAACTACTACCAAAGTACCCACAATCCCACAGGCAATACTAACTAATATTCCTGCAGCAATCGCATGGCGCATAAAATCAAATTGTAAAGCCTCTAGCATAGGGTGTGGGGTGTGGGGTGTGGGGAGCTTTTTCAGTAAACAGTAAACTCAAAACTCACATCTGATAACTGTTAACTGATAACTGATAACTGATTATTGATAACTCTCAATTACTTGACGAAAATCGCTTTTTTGTTTGACTCCGCGCATTTCCTTGACTAATTCCCGGTCCTTAAAGAATTGTACCGTGGGAGTCCCAGTTACTTGACCCATTTTGGCAATTTCCGGGTCAGCTTCGATGTCAATTTCCACAAAATAAATTTTGCCATCGTACTCATCGACCACTTTATCTAAAATCGGTTTCAGGGTTTTACAGGGGCCACAGGTGGGAGAAACATATTTTACCATTAACAAGCGATCGCCGTCGTGGAATAATTTCCGCAAAGCATAACCCCCAACGTGACGGGTTTTGTGAATATCAAAAGTTTCCTCCGTATCGGCCGGGGTTTCGCTAACGGTTTTCGTCTCGTAATGTTCAGAAGTGGCTGATTGACGGTATTCTTGGATTAAATTATGCTCCGATAACCATCTTTCTGCCAATAACGCCGCCATACACCCCGTACCTGCGGCAGTAATTGCCTGACGGTATTCGTGGTCCTGCACATCTCCTGCGGCAAAAACCCCCTCGACGCTGGTAGCAACAGTCCCCGGTTTGACTTTCACATAACCCACCTCGTCTAATTCTAGTTGTCCTTGGAATAGGGAAGTATTGGGAGTGTGACCGATGGCATAAAATAACCCTCTAACGGCTAATTCCCTGATTTCTCCCGTTTGCGAGTTTTTAATGCGTAATCCTGCCATTTTACTGCCTGTACCGAATACATCCACCGCTTGGGTGTGAAAATGAACGGTAACTTTCGGATTATTTAACACCCGGTCCTGCATTGCTTTCGAGGCACGCATCGCTTCCCCGCGTATCAATAAATGGACGTGAGAGCCGTATTTAGTTAAATATACGGCTTCTTCGGCTGCGGAGTCACCGCCACCAATGACAGCGAGGTTTTCCTCTCTAAATATCGGTGTAGCACCGTCACAGATAGCACAAGCGGAAATGCCGTTACTCCAGAATTGGGCCTCGCTGGGTAATCCTAAACGTTTGGCAGTGGCTCCCGTGGCGATAATAATACTATTGGCCTTCACTTCCCGGTCCGTGGAACGAATGGTAAAAGGACGCTGACTTAAATCCACCGAGATAACATCTTCGGTATAGCATTGGGTCCCCCATCTTTCGGCCTGTTCCTTCATTCTTTCCATGAGCTTGGGACCGGTGATTCCTTCGGGAAAACCGGGGAAATTTTCTACTTCTGTGGTGGTCATCAATTGTCCCCCCGGAATGCCTCCCGCTTGGAAACCCTCAAACATCAAGGGTTTTAAGTTCGCACGCGCCGCATAAATCGCCGCCGTATATCCCGCCGGTCCCGAACCAATAACGACTAAATTCTCGACAGTCATAACCGTAAATGCAACTCATAACGACTACGCTTTTTAGTATAGCAGAATCGCGTGGGAAAGTTGACGGTTTGATCGAGGGGAAAAGAGGCCAGAGCGAGAGCGATCGCCTGAATTACGGTAAATCTGTAAAGATTCCTAACAAAGCTCTACATTAATAGGGATTTTACTGACATCAATGATAGGCTCAAATCGATACTTTCGAAAGTAGAGTTTGGATGAGGTCGGTGGATAGTTCACGGTCGATCTGACTAACTGAATCGATGTATTTGCTGTCGGCATAACTATAGCAGTTCTCACACCTGTGTGGCACATTTAAACCTTTGCTAATTAAGCTTTTCGGCATCGATAATGTACCTCTTGCGAACAGGAAACGCTATAGATGCGGGCGTTGTTTTTCATTACTACCCAAGGAAAACGAACAATGTTTCTTTTCTCTATTCTTCAACTCATTATTGCTTTAGTCTTCATCTATCTAATCTTATCCCTCGTCAGCAGTCAACTACAAGAAGCCTTCGCAGGATGGCAAGAGTTTAGAGCGAAACGGTTGAAAGAATCGATCTTCCAATTATTAGGGGAAGAAAAGTTAATATACCAATTACTAGGAAAAGCGCAAGAAAAATGGTATTGGGATACCGATAAACAAAAACTTGACAAGATCACTGATAATCTTACTGGTAACTTTTTTTACATTGATAGTAACCAAGATAAAATCCCAGTTCCTGATGATAAAATTCGTCAGGAAAATCTAAAGGCTTTTGTCTGGCTAGATGGCTCAACTCTAATCGACCGCTCTAAAACTATCAATTCCGAGGGTAAGATCGAGGAAACACTCACCAAATGTGAGCTTCTAAAAGTGCAAGATAGTCAACTGGGATTATTTCAGGGTCAACTGATTCCTATTGACAAAAATCAAATATTCAGAGAAGCGAACGGCACGTATATTTGGGTTGAAGAAAACACCAAAGAAATCATCAACTCTGCGATAAAAATTACCAAAAGTACGGAGGAAGATGATGGAAGTGTCATAATTCCCGTTCAGCCATTAGAAGTTTTCACGATCGCTATCGGTCAATCATTACAAAATGGACAACCCTATTACACCAACGATCAAAGTCAAGTATTCACGGTCTCCGCACATCGCTTTGAAGAAAATGGAAAACCTTTTGTTTGGGTGAGAGAAGACGATAGTAAAGCGATCGCTTCCGATAATGTAGAAGCGGTACCTGGTGAAAGTTCGGGACATCTCAAAGGAGATCCGACCATTCCAGTCAAAAAACGGGATATTTTCACGGCAATCCTAGCAAAAAATTCTCCATTAACCGAAAGAGAGAATTTTTATATCGCCGATTATGACGGAGACAAACTAATTAAAATCTCGGAACAATATCGAAAAATAGTCAATAATAAACCCGTAGTATTACTGCAAAAAAACACACATAAACCGATCCCCGCTGCCGATTCTTGGGTATTCGATGTTGCCACAAGTACAGTAACCGCAACGGTTAAACGGTATCCCGCTTATGTCCTAAAAAGTGGCGGTAATGATCAATTTGTTTATCTATCTAAGGATAACGAGTTAGTTCCTGTAGAAGATGGGCAACTCTTCGATCGATTCCTGTGGATTAAAGACAGCAATGGAGAGCCAGTATCTCGATCAGAAGAAAAGAATATAACGATTGATCCCCAGAATTCCAAGATAGGAAAATTGACAGGGACTCAACAACTAGAGCGGAGAACAGCTTTTCTGATCCAAGAAAAGCCCACTCTTTCGCTGACCCAAAAGCTTTATGAAAATCTACTATTCAAGTCTCTAAATCAGAGTACAACGGGAGTTTATGGATACTGGATCGTCGGATTACTGTGTGTAGTATTTGGAGGACTTTCTGCCCTAGGCAAAAACAATCTTTGGCTCACCATTATCATGTTTGTATTAGGGGTAGTCTTTCTGGGATGGGCGCTTTACGATGGCAAAGACTACTCCAAAGATAAAAAAGTCTTCTCCACAGATAAAAAATGGCGGAATCTGCGAGTTTCCCAGGGACCTAGTTATGTAGAACCCACGAGTTTATTCGCCGAAGCACTAATCGCGACTGTCCAAGAAAATCTAGGAACCGATGATCGAGGGCAACAGATTCAGTTAACGGAAGGGGATACGATGGATGATTTGATCACAAAACTAGCAAAACTGAATTGCTATCCTCCCGCTATCTCCATGCTAATCGAGATTGCCAAAACCGTAAAATTAGAAGGAGATAATCCTACACTACCGAAATATAAAGAGAAACTCACTAAATTATTTGAAGCATCGCAACAGCGGTCTTTGGGAGTGTATACGAGAAACGCTACTGGAGTCGCTTTTTTAGTCGGTTTACTCATCGCTATCATTGCCAATGCCGATACTATTCACATGGTGAATGTTCTGGCGAGAAATCCTCAAATTGTCGCAGCAATTACTGAGTCGATCACTCAGAAAAATCCTGATTTCACCAAACTATCTCCCGCAGAACAGCTAGAAGAGATGAACAAGCTTACGGAAGTTACCGCTCCTCTGCCTATCGGCTGGGAACTATCTTCTCTCACCTCAGATTTACAGAAAGTTGCCCAACAGTTAGAGGAACAATGCTTTACTACAAAGACAACCAGTGCAACGCAGCAAGATTTGAGTGATAAAATAAAACCTTGCTTGATTAGCTTAAGCGATCGACGACAAGAAATCGATTCCATTATTCCAGTTCCCACAGACAGTTCTCCGAAACCCATTATCAATAGCCTTGATACAACCAAGAACTGTTTAGAAGACAAAGCGAAAATACTTGATCAATGTTTAAAGGATTTTTATAACCTGCTGAAAACCGAACGCGAAAAACTTCAAAAGATAGTGATCATCCAAACTCTTAGTAATCCGGGAGGACAACCTACCCTACATATCCAAAAAACTATCGATAAACAAGGGGGATGGCTGCGAGTTCTTTTCGGTTGGCTGATCACGGCGATCGCCCTGAGTATGGGAGCGCCTTTCTGGTTCGATCTATTGGGTAAAATTATGAATGTGCGTAATGCGGCGAAATCGTTAGATACTCCAAAAAAGCCTGGAAAGGCTAAATAAACCATAATCCCGCAACTCTGTTACCGGGGGTTCCATCCCGCAAAATCCCCGGTGAATTGTGCCAAAGATAACAACCGAATCCGGGGAGCTTCGCGTATCGAATCCCGCACCGATGACGTATTATAACCCCAATCGGCTAAATATAAGCCCACGTCGTTTAAATCTGCTTGTTGCTCCACTAACTCCAACGCATCGAGACGATCCTCGACAAACCACAAATTAGCGGGAGATTCGGGTAAATTAGCCAGTATTTGCTGAATAGTCAGGTATTTTGGCTGTTTAATTTCCTTGCCAATTAATCTCGCTGCGGGAAAATTAATTGCTACTTTTTGTAACAATTGCTTGACAAAACGACTTTCTTTTGTAGTGATAATATAGACCAAAAAATCCGAGTCTAAAAGAGAGGCGAGGCGATCGATCGCGGGTTGATAAAATTGATGTAAGGCTAACCAAGACTCTAGATCCGACTCAATCCATCGATCCCTAAGACCATCGAGGGCATTTGAGAGAACTTTTTTCGCTATTTTCTCCCTTTCTAGCAGATTTTGCCGAATTGACGGCCAATTATTTAAAGCTTCCTCGTCGGAAATACCGAGAACGAGCGATCGCAACAGTAAAGGCATTTCCCAACCGGTTTCGATAACGGGACGAAGTTGCGAAAAACTAGGGAAAAAATCCTCGGGAATTATTTCCGGCCAAAGGGTTTCATAGGTGCGTTTGCTAATCTGAAAATACTCGATCATGCCATCACAAAGAACACCATCAAAATCGAGTGCTAGAATGCGGGGGGATTGATTCATATTTTTGCGTTTACATTCTTCTTGAATTAGTTGGATTAATTTATTGCCCTAACTAGCGTCTCTTGTTGCCACTCCATGAATAAAGTAAATAAGCATAATAGATTTATCTCAATAAGCGGTGATCAGAATCTCTTACCTTCTTACTATACCCTTCCAACTTCAGAAAAATATCAGGATAGAGCCAGATATAGTAATGCACAAGTTATCCTATTTGTCAAGAGATGGTGGCCGAGGTCTTGCTGACCCAGCCGACAAATTGCTATATAATACAAATGCCCGCTATTATAGAATTATATTTTTTACTTTTAACTTAGTCTTATGGTTTCGCAACTAGATAAAACTAACGTCACTGAAATTATCTACCCCGATAGCGATAGTCAACCTATGGCCGATAATACCTTGCAATTTCGTTGGATCACAACAATTAAAACTAATTTAGACTGGCTATTTCGCGATCAGTCTGATGTCTTTGTTGCGGGGGATTTACTTTGGTATCCCGTGGAAAATGATAATAAACTGCGTCAAGCGCCAGATATCATGGTGGTTTTTGGGAGACCAAAAGGGGAAAGAGGTTCCTATCGACAATGGCTAGAAAATAACGTTAGTCCCCAGGTGGTTTTTGAAATCCTCTCTCCGGGTAACACTCTCACGGAAATAGCCAAAAAACAGCTATTTTATGACCGTTATGGGGTCGAGGAGTATTATCTTTATGATCCCCATAAAAATGATGCTAGTGGTGGGATAAGAGGTGAAAATCAGCTAGAAATTCTGGAAACTCTCGATAATTGGGTTAGTCCCCGTTTAGGTATTCGTTTTCAGTTGGGGGAACCAGAAATGTTGCTTTTTTATCCCGATGGACAAGCTTTCACCAGCTATAACGAGGAAAAACAACGAGCGGAAAGATTAGCCAATAAACTGCGGGAATTGGGCCTTAATCCTGACCAAATCTGAGAGGATGTTTCTTGGCTACTATTAAAAACGGATTTGCTCTGAGAGTGCCTATTGACTAGAGGTCATACCGCGCTGACGTAATTGGTCGATAAAAAATTCTTCTAGGGAAGCACGAGCTAAATTAAGACTGATCAAGCGAACATCCATACTAGACAGGGCAGCCAGAAAAGCATCGGGTTCTCCCTGTAGTTGTCCGTGCCAACAATTATCGCGCCAATGCAAACCGAGGAGCCATTGCTGTAGTTGCTCCTCCCCACCACCTTGAACAATCACCTGATAGACATCAGCACGACCGAGAATTTGGTCGAGGGAACCGACACAGAGTAATTCTCCCCGGGCCAACAGGGCAATGCGATCGCAAATTTGTTCCACATCGGAGAGAATATGAGAGTTAAAAAAGATGGTTTTCCCCTGTTGTTTGAGGGATTGAATAATTTCTCGCACCTGATAGCGACCGATAGGATCCAGTCCCGACATCGGTTCATCGAGAAAGACTAATTCGGGATCATTGATTAATGCTTGAGCTATACCGATCCGTTGCATCATACCCTTAGAATATTGACGCAATTGCTTTTTCTGGGCAGTTTTGCGGTCTAATCCCACTAAATCCAATAATTCAGGAATGCGTTTTTTCTGCACAGAAGAGGGAATTTGAAAAATGCTGGCGATTAATTGCAGGAATTCCCAGCCAGTGAGATAGTCGTAGTAGTAGGCATTTTCAGGAAGATAGCCGATGCGTTGCCTGACTGAGCGATCGCCAATTGGTTGACCGAGAATCAAGGCCCGTCCAGAAGTGGGTCGGACAATCCCCAAAAGGGTTTTTAAGAGCGTGGTTTTGCCGGCCCCGTTCGGGCCTAATAATCCAAAGGTTTCGCCCTCATGGACAATTAAAGTACAGTTTTTCAAGGATTCGATTTTTTTATCCAACCAGAATCCCGTCCGATAAGTTTTTTGTAAGTTTAACGTCTCTAGCACAGCTTGACGGGTGGTATTCGTCATTGTTTTGGAATCATCTGAGACAGAATACATAGATATGACATCCCTTCTCCTACACTTTGCCTTTATTATCCCCAATTTGTCAGCAGTAATGTCACGGCTGTCAAAATAGCACGATTTTAGGGTAGTGTTCTGAATCTGTGGATAAGACAAGTCACAATGAATCAGCAAAAATAAATTCAGAACGATTTTGCGCCGTTTCAGCGATCACTAAAATTGTTAAGAATTGTACAACCCTCTTGTTATAAGGCTTTTTATGTCATGAAACCTTAAAATGAGAATTGCTGACAATGAATAGACTGACTACCTCGCAGAAATAGGATGCACAGGTCCAGAACATTACCGATTAGCCGAATCTCCCCCAATCCCTTTACTGTTGCCTTTTGCCTCTTGCCTCGTCTCAACAAGCAATTTAAATTACGAACAGCTTATGAGTTCACTGATTACTGATTACTGTTCACTGATAACTGCTGTAATGCCCTATTTTCACCCCATAACCTCGGTTTATATTCATATTCCCTTCTGTCGTCGGCGCTGTTTTTACTGTGATTTCCCGATTTTTGTCCTTGGTAATCGCACCAATCCGGCGACTTTTCCCCCTGTGGTGGAGTATGTGGAAATATTACAAGAAGAAATTAGCCTTAGTCAGGGGACGGGGAAACCCCTAGAAACAATTTTTTTTGGGGGGGGGACTCCCTCCCTGTTACCTGTGGAATTATTAGGAGCAATTCTGGATACTTTAGCCAAAAAGTTTGATTTTGCGGCCGATATAGAGATTTCTATGGAGATCGATCCGGCTACCTTTAGTTTAGAACAATTACAGGGTTATCTTAGCGCGGGAGTCAATCGGGTTAGTTTAGGAGTACAGGCTTTTCAAGAACCATTATTACAGGTTTCTGGTCGATCGCATACTGTTAAGGATATCTATCAGGCAGTGGAATTAATTCAGGGATTGGGAATAGTTAACTATAGTTTGGATTTGATTTCAGGATTGCCACAACAAACCCTGACAGATTGGGAAAATTCCCTAGAAAAAGCGATCGAACTGCAACCGGCCCATCTTTCCTGTTACGATTTGGTCTTAGAAGCGGTTACTCCTTTCGGTAAACAGTATCAACCGGGGAAAAAACCCTTACCTGATGATGAAACCACGGCAAAAATGTATGTTTTAGCCGGTGAAAAACTAGCTTTAGCCGGTTATCAACATTACGAGATTTCTAACTATGCTAAACCGGGTTATCAATGCCGCCATAATCGAGTTTACTGGGAAAATCGTCCCTATTACGGTTTTGGTATGGGGGCTGCTAGTTATCTCAATCAACAACGTTTTACCCGTCCGCGCAAAAGTCGCAACTATTTCGCTTGGGTAAAAGAAGGCTGTCAGATTGAGGTGGAGAAAAATAGCTTGATTGATGATCTTCTCGAAACCTTAATGCTAGGGTTAAGGTTAGCCGAAGGGCTGAGTTTACCCGCCATTGAAGCTAATTTTGGTTCGGAAATCAAAAAAGCAATTTTAGAGGTCTTAGAGCCGCATAAACAGCGTAATTTAGTAATAATTGAGGGGGATAGCAGGGTCAGATTAAGCGACCCCGAAGGTTTTTTGTTTTCTAATCTAGTTTTAACCGATTTATTCGATCGCTGGCAATAGTTAGAAACTATATTTTACTAGCGATAATGGATAGCTAACCAAATACAAGGGGGATTATTGCTAGTAAATTCGACGCGATGTTTTTGGTGAGGAGGAATCAGGAGATAATCCCCCGCTTGCAGATTAACTTGGCTGCCATCTTCATAACTAATCTCAGCAAATCCCTGTAATAAAATCACCCATTCAAACTCAGATTGATCGTACCATTGACCCCGGGGAGTGGTTTGACCAGTGGAAATAATTCTTTCCAGACGAATAGCCTGACTTTGGGCCAAAATTTCCAGAATTTCTCGGTCAGGAATTAGTTCAGGTAAATCAAAAATTGAAGCTGCTGTCATTAGTTATTATCTCTTTCTGGATGAAAATCTTTAATCACCGTCGGTATTGCTGTTAAAATTTTCTCAACGATATCAGTAGGTGTATCTAGGTCAGAAACAACAATCCGAAGATCTGCTTCTGCATAAATTCCTCGTCTTTGTTCTAATAATAATTCCAGTTTACTTTCTAAATCAGTGGACTCCAACAAGGGACG
Organism: Microcystis aeruginosa Ma_QC_C_20070703_M131; assembly: GCA_007095475.1. Taxonomy (GTDB): domain Bacteria; phylum Cyanobacteriota; class Cyanobacteriia; order Cyanobacteriales; family Microcystaceae; genus Microcystis; species Microcystis aeruginosa_I. The sequence goes on from SFCA01000142.1 coordinate 15,677, forward strand.
AGAGGTATCTTGTTTTAAACGTTTAACCAAGACTTCGAGAGGAACATCTAACCAAATCATTAAACCGTGACGAAGATAACTCCAATTCATCGGTTTTAAAACCATCCCTCCCCCGGTGGCAATCACAGTTTTAGTCAGAGAGGATAATTCGGCTAAAACTTGGGTTTCTAACTCCCGAAAAGTCGCTTCTCCCTCGTCGGCAAAAATTTCCCTGATTTTCTTTCCCGCGACCCTTTCTATTAATATATCTGTATCAAAAAAACGATATTGTAACCGTCGGGAAAGCAACTCTCCCAGGGTGGATTTGCCAGATCCCATCATTCCTAGCAAAAAAACACTTAATCCCCGTAAGGAGTTAAAATCCGTTGAATTGTCCATAGTTAAAATTTAGCTGAATGTAGTCCTCGCTACTCAGGGACGATTTTTTGATAAGCATTTGGGAGTAAAAACCGCCAGATGAAATCAGAAAATCTTCTCAGAACCCCCATTGACACCGACATCGTGTCAGAATCTGGATAACCATGATACCATCTTGGTAATTAATCGACAAAATCAGCTTGATTAATCTAATCAAGTGGTGTGGGGAGTGTGAACACAGGAGTCTAAAATTCATGTCCAATCAACCAGTAAACTTTCCGGGTAACAGAAATCAACTCAAACCGATTAAAGTCGGGGTTATCGGGGTCGGTAACATGGGACAACACCATAGTCGCATCCTGAGTTTATTAAAAGACGTGGAATTCGTCGGGGTGGCCGATGTCAACGTCGAAAAGGGACTGGAAACTGCCAGTAAATACCGAGTCCGTTTTTTTGAAAATTATTTAGATCTCTTACCTAGGGTAGATGCGGTTTGTATCGCTGTCCCCACGCGGTTACACCATCGAGTCGGGATGGACTGTCTGCAAGGGGGAGTACATACCTTGATCGAGAAACCGATCGCCGCTAGTATTAGTGAAGCGGAATCTTTAGTCAATGCGGCAGCCGATCACGATTGTATTCTGCAAGTGGGTCATATCGAGCGTTTTAATCCCGCTTTCCAAGAGTTATCGAAGGTCTTGAAAACCGAGGAGATTTTAGCGATTGAATCCCATCGCATGAGTCCCTATTCCCAGCGCGCTAATGATGTGTCGGTGGTGTTAGATTTAATGATCCACGATATAGATTTAATTTTAGAATTAGTCTCCGCTCCCGTGGTGAAATTAACCGCTAGTGGTAGTCGCGCTGCCACTGATTCTGGTTATCTCGATTATGTCACTGCAACCCTTGGTTTTAGTAATGGAGTGGTGGCTAATTTAACCGCTAGTAAGGTGACTCATCGCAAGATTCGCCGTTTAGCGGCCCACTGTAAAAATTCTCTCACGGAAGCGGATTTTCTCAATAATGAAATTCTCATTCACCGGCAAACCACCGCTAACTATAGCACCGATTACGGTCAAGTTCTCTACCGTCAAGATGGTTTAATTGAAAAAGTTTATACCAGCAATATTGAACCTCTACACGCGGAATTAGAACATTTTGTTCATTGTGTGCGCGGTGGGGACCAACCTTCTGTCGGTGGGGAACAAGCTTTAAAAGCTTTACGATTAGCTAGTTTAATCGAACAAATTGCCCTTGATGGTCGCGTTTGGCAACAATCGGACTGGAATTATCAATATCTTAATTCTCCCGTGATTACCGCTTCTTAATTGTTTCTACCCCGATTCTTTCTCGAAGTAAGAGAATTGGGGTGAGGAACCAAAATTAGTTATTTTGAGAACTTTCCCAACATTTTTCTGAGGATTTTTTTCCACACCATTGACTTTCACAGGGAACTCCATCACCGTCTCCATCCATTTTGACATTAGGGCAATTTCTCAAGAAAAAAGTCGCTTCTGCACAGGAGGTCATCTGGGAACAGTGAGTTCTACCATCGCACCGAAACTGTGGAGAAGGACTAGGTTTTTTCTGGGGAGTGGGACGATTATTGTTGTTAGCTACGGCTAAATTATTGAGGGTTTGATTGCCAGAAATTGGTGATTTTATTGATATTTGTTCGCTCAGAAAACCCAGAATTAAAATAACAATTACTTTTTTCATAAAATGCTTGCCTGATTCTCTGCTCTTATCATAGTACCGGGAGCATCTCACCTTTGCAATGAGCATAAATACTTAGTGGAAAAATAGGCTTTTCGAGGGTAATTCTTGTTTTAATTCTCCATGTACGCAGTCTTTAAAAGCCTCTATTTCGTTCCAAAGTGAGATGCTCCCCATAGTACCAGATAGGAGACAGGATAATAAATCAGAGTTATTCCCAGGTAAACGTTTGGGGGGGGTCAAGCAGCCAGTGGCACTGACTCTTCCGATTATTTGTTAGTATATGCAGAAAAACACCATGAAAATTAGCCCTAACGGACAAATCACTATTCCCCCTGATATTCAAGAAAAGCTTGGGTTGTTACCCGGTACAGAAATCCAGCTGGAAGTGATTGGGGATATCTTGCAAATTCGCAAGCCTAGAACCCTAAGCCGGGGAAAGCAACTGATTGCCGCTATCCGTGGCAAAGCAACTAGCCGTCTAACAACCAACGACATCATGCAAGCGACCCGTGATACTAAATCCGGTTATTAAAGACTGATTATTTATTCCCCCTTTGCCTCTTGCATGAGTAGAAAACGGGTTTCTCCGAGAAACCCGTTTTCTGTGCGTTACTCAACAGATTTAATGACTCTAATAACTAAATCAGGCTTGAGTCTTCTTAGTTGAGTCCCATAGAGAGGATCAACATTTTCATCTAAGAGATATTTCAGACTCATTTACTTGTTTGACTGCTTTTCTTTGTTGCCTTAACTTTCTTAATTTTTCCGCAACAGGAGGAGGATTTTGTTTTTGTATTTCTCTCATTCTTTCTCCATGTTCAATCCATTCGGTTAAATAATTGGTTATTTTTTCTTGCTCATGCAAATAGTACAAAATTGTCGCATAAACTTGTTCTAAGCTCAAAGATGAGTAAGTTTTGGCAATTTCTTCAGATGTTTTAAGTAGGGAAGCACAATTATTTGTAGGATGGGTTAGCGGTAGCGTAACCCATGCGGGCGTTGGGTTTCATGCTTCAACCGTTCGGCTGAGCTCACGGCCGAAGCCCAACCTACGTTCATCTTATATTTAATTCCACCCACCCACTTAGCATGATAAATATAGTCATAGAGAATGGTTTCAATGCCAATTCTTGTCCCTTTTAAGCGAATATCATTAGGGGTGAGAAAGTTAAAATAGTCTTCGAGTTGCATCATGGAATTTACTCAAGCTGTACTGAATCTAAAAAATAAGCTGGCCTACATATCTAAGTTATTCCCTGTTTCCTATTCCCCCTATTTAGAGTAAAGTTTCCCTTTGTTGAATTGCCAATTTATGGGCGGGAAAACCTTCGTACTCGGCTAAAGTTTTCGTGGTTTCTTTTAACTTTTCAAAGCCTTCAGGGGTGACATAAGCCAAAGTAGAGCGCTTGAGAAAATCATAAACCGAAACCGCCGAATAGGAACGGGCAAAACTTCCTGTCGGCAGCACAGCATTGACTCCGATAGCGTAGGTAGCCATAGAGGAAGGAGTATGATTTCCCAGGAGAATTTCGCCAGCATTTTTAATCTTGCCCAGAATGGCAAAAGGATTACTAACTAAAACCTCTAGATGTTCCGGGGCGTACTCATTGACAAAATCGAGGGATTGCTGCAAACTATCGGTTAAAATTATGCCCCCATAGGCGGCTAAACCCGCCTCACAAAATTCCCGTCGCCAATCCGGGAGTTTTTGCAGGTATTCCTGAGCGTATTCACTAGCAGCGATCGCCAAATCTTCACAGTGGGTGACTAATAAAGCCGCCGAATCGGCCCCGTGTTCCGCTTCAATTAATAAATCCAAGGCCGCTAAACGGGCATCGCTGGACTCATCGGCCAAAACTATCGACTCACTCGGACCGGCCGGCAAACCCACATCCACAGTGCCGAACAGTAACCGTTTGGCCGCCGCCCCATAGACGCTGCACGGACCGGTAATTTTGTCAACCCTTTTGATATTTTTTGTTCCCAAAGCCAAAGCGGCGATCGCTTGTACGCCCCCTAATTTATAAATTTCTCTGACTCCAGCCATCTGCGCCGCAACCAGAGAAACGGGTTCCACGTTGCCCTGTTTATCGGGGGGAGTGCAAACGACAACTCTTTCCACTCCTGCCACCATTGCCGGGATGGCTAACATTAACATCATCGAGGGAAAAGCACCGCGGCCCCGGGGAACGTATAAACCCACATTGGGGATAGGAGAGATTTTTTCGCCGGCAAAGACACCGGTTTCAATTTCTGCCAGTAGTGTTTCTTCCGGCATTTGGCGACGATGTACCTCTTGAATATTCCGGAAAGCCTGTTCAATGGCAGTTTTTACTTCCGGTTCAATTAAATGAAAAGCCCGCTCAAATTCTGCCTCGCTGACTTTGATATTTTCTACCGTCGCACCTTCGTAGTCAAAACGCCGCACATAGTCCACAACGCCAGCATCCCCCCGCTCGCGGATGGTTTCTATGACCGTTTGAGCGACTTTGAGGGCGTTATCAATATCTAACTCGGCTCTTTTCTGAAGTTTTGCCCGTTCCGCACTACTTAATTGTGAAAGTTTTAATATTCTAACCACTATTGCTGTTCCTACTGCCCCCCGTCCTCTCAAGAATAACGGGGAATTTTATCTTCTTTAATTGTAACCGTTGGGGGCGCGCCGGAGAGCTGGCTTTTCAGTAATCAGTAATCAGTGTTATCTAAACTATAGTCTGAATTAACACAAAAGGTTGCACGATTAGTGTATTAAAAAGGTTATCGGGATGGGAATTCCAATCGCTTAATTGCTCTTGTGTCGGTTTTTCTAGTAGTTTTTCCCCGATCCAATTCTGCACTTGAGCAACCCGATCACTGGCGATCGCTTCTGCCACTTCGATTAAATTGAGGGAATCGGAAACCAGGATCAGCGCATCCCTTTGAGCATGGGGGATCAAGTCACTCCACTCCACTTCGGCTAATTCCTCTAATAACTGCTCGTGAATATTACCCATACTGTCAATCCTTGCGAAAAAGCTCGCTCAATAACGAATTATCCCCTCCTTCTAGCATACAGGGAAAGGGACAGCCGATTTCCATCTATAGTGATTATCACTGTTTACTGATCACTGAAAAAGCTGACGGCTGACGGCTCAGATGTGTAATTAATTGTGCTTAGATCCTTATGACCGAAACGATTTGCGCCCCTGGGAAAGGCAGTGCTTCTCCTTCTCTGCTGCCCCAAGAGAGTCCTTCCACAGAGTCAATGCCACTGGCGGCTTGACACCTCTCCTGAACGGTTACAAAATTACTACCGGACTTGACAATTAAATAATTAAATTTTGTTTAACTAAGTATTTTTACTTAGGGTAAGCCGCTAGAATAAAAATGGGAGCGGTAAAAACAAAAAACAGTAAGCAGTCTTTATTGAGTTTAGGTAAAGTGCACCCAGAGGAGGGATAGGGCAATCGCATAAAAAGACCTCTTGACAGATACAGCTTGGCCTCGACCATTGACCATGCAAACGTTTCAGACTTTTGCTTTGTAACGAAACAGTCATAAACCTGACGTAAGCAATACTAAAGCAAATATTCGGTCAAAACCCAAAACCCTGTATCAGCAAAACTTTTTGCCATTCTCAATTGTCAGGTTATGTTGAAGTGCGTGCGATTGCCCTGTAATTAGTTTTATGTTAAAAGAACTTCAGAAATCAGTTGTAGAGGAAAAAATGCTTTGTTTATCTGTAGAATCAAAATCTAAAGGCGAAATTTTTCAGGACATTTCTACTTTTGTAGATATCTTGAACCATAGAGCATTGCAGCAAGCCGAGCAAACAGCTTATATCTTTTTGGCTAATGGAGAAACAGAAACCGCCAGACTGACTTATCAGCAATTAGAGCAAAAAGCAAAAGCTTTGGCGGCTCAACTTCAGTTACAAATGTCTCCGGGAGAAAGAGCTTTATTGCTCTATCCATCGGAGGAAGAATTTATCATTGCTTTCTTTGCCTGTTTATACGCGGGTGTTATTGCCGTTCCCGTTTATCCTCCCCGACGTAATCAAAAGCTCTCTCGACTACAAGCAATAACTAAAGATGCCCAAGCCAAACTGGCCTTAACTACTACATCCTTATTAAATACTATTGAGGAAAAATTTTCGAGTGACCCTGAGTTAATAACAGTACCTTGCCTAGCTACTAATAACATCCCGGATAAGCAAGCAGAAAACTGGCAAAAACCGAATCTTTCTTTAGAGGACATAGCTTTCCTACAATATACTTCTGGTTCCACAGGTATGCCTAAGGGAGTTATGGTTAGTCATAAAAATTTACTTTATAATGAAAAACTGATTGCTTCTGCCTTTGGACATACAAGCGAAACTATTGGTGTAGGATGGTTGCCACTATTCCATGATATGGGACTAATTGGTAACGTATTACAACCAGTGTACGTCGGATTTCCTTGTGTGATTATGCCCCCAGAAGCATTTATCCAAAAACCGCTCCGATGGTTACAGGCTATTTCTCGCTACAACGCTACCAGTAGTGGCGGTCCTAATTTTGCTTACGAATTATGTGCTGATAAAATTAAACCTCAAGAGCGAGAAAATCTGGATTTAAGTTGTTGGGATGTAGCTTTTACTGGGGCCGAACCTGTTCGAGCAGCTACCTTAGAAAAATTTGCTAATACTTTCGCTGATTATGGTTTTAAGAGAGAGGCATTTTATCCTTGTTATGGGATGGCTGAAACTACTCTATTTGTATCGGGGGGAATTAAAAGCCAATCTCCTGTGATTGAAGCAGTTGATAAATTAGCTCTTTTAGAAAATAGTGCCGTTACTATTAACTCTCAACACCCGAATGCTCAATTATTAGTTGGTTGTGGTCACGCTTGGTTATCAGAAAAAATTGTAATTGTGAATCCTGAATCTTTAACTGAATGTCGAGATGGGGAAATAGGAGAAATTTGGGTATCTAGTGATAGTGTAGCTCAGGGTTATTGGAATCGACCCGAACAGACAGCAGAAACTTTCAAAGCTTATTTAGCTGATACCCAGGTTGGGCCATTTCTGCGGACAGGAGATTTAGGATTTTTACTGGCTGGTGAGTTATTTATCACAGGAAGACTCAAGGATTTAATTATTGTTCAGGGACGTAATCATTATCCTCAAGATATTGAATCCACCGTCGAAAAAAGTCACCCAGGATTGCGGCAAGGGTGTGGAGCAGTGTTTTCAGTGGAAATTGCTGGTCAAGAAAGGCTAGTAGTTGTTCAAGAAGTCGAACGAAGCTATCTGCGTAAATTAGACTCACCAGCGGTAATTGAGCAAATTATTCGCTCTGTTGCCGAAGAACATCAACTAGATGTTTATGCTGTGGTACTGCTGAAAACAGCAAGTATTCCCAAGACATCTAGTGGCAAGATTCAACGTCAAGCTTGTCGAGCTAGTTTTCTAGCAGGAACTCTTAATGTGATTGGGGATTGGAGTAAGAATCCTGAACATAAGAATGGATTTAAGCAGCTTAAATCAGATATTAACTCTCTGCTAAAACAAGTCAAAAGTTATCAGGTTGTTGAAGAATTCTCTGAGATCAGTCAGAATCAAATTGTGTCCGATACTCAAGAAGCAATTGAAGAGTGGCTAATTAAAAAAGTTGCAGAGATCTTGCAAATAGCACCAGAAAAAATAGATATTCAACAAGACTTAGCAAGTTATGGACTGAGTTCTTTAGCGGCAGTAAGTCTTTCGGGAGAGCTTGAGCAATGGCTGGGGAAAAGTGTATCTCCTATGCTGGTTTATGAATATCCTAGCATTCATGCGGTTGCTCACTATTTAGCCCTAAATGGATTAAGTTCTGAAGCTCTAGCTACAACTTCATCCACAGTCGCTCAAAAAACCTCATCACAACCTCAAAATGAACCGATCGCTATTATCGGTATTGGCTGTCGTTTTCCTCAAGCTAAATCTCCAGACGCATTCTGGCAACTATTACGCCAAGGAGGGGATGCAATAACAGAATTATCTTCTCAAAGATGGAATCATCAAGAACTGGGCAATTTAAACCCCATAAATGGTGGATTTTTAGATAATGTGTATGATTTTGATCCTCAATTTTTTGGCATCTCACCTCGGGAAGCAGTGGAAATGGATCCCCAGCAAAGACTTCTCTTAGAAGTTAGTTGGGAAGCTCTCGAAAATGCTTGTATTGCCCCCGAAACTTTAGCAGGGAGTCAAACAGGTGTATTTGTTGGCATCAGTAGTGATGATCATGCTCGCTTGTTATCTAAAGATAATGAGTCTATAGGCACTTACTATGGCACGGGTAACGCTTTTTGTGTGGCGGCTAATCGTTTATCTTATTTTCTAGATTTCCATGGACCTAGTTTAGCTATAGATACGGCCTGTTCTTCCTCGTTAGTTGCTGTCCACGAAGCTTGTAAGAGCTTAACAGATGGGGAATGTCATCTCGCATTAGCAGCCGGGGTAAATTTGCTGCTATCTCCCCAATTAACTATTAATTTCTCAAAAGCAGGGATGTTAGCCGCTGATGGTCGCTGTAAAACCTTTGATGAAAGTGCTAATGGCTATGTCAGGGGCGAAGGTTGTGGGGTGGTTATCCTCAAACGCCTAGAGAAGGCTATTCAAGATGGCGATCGCATTTATGCAATTATTCGCGGTTCAGCAGTTAATCAAGATGGTCACAGTAATGGACTAACTGCACCCAATAAACAAGCTCAACAAGCTGTTATTAAAAAAGCCTTAGCCAAAGCTCAGGTAAGCCCCAAAGATATTAGCTACGTGGAAGCTCATGGTACAGGTACATCTTTAGGGGATCCGATTGAGCTTAATGCTCTCAAAGAAGTATTAATGGAGGATCGTCAATTAGATCAGCCCTGTTGGATCGGCTCTGTAAAAACTAATATTGGTCATCTCGAAGCAGCCGCAGGAATTGCCGCACTGATTAAAGTTTGCCTCGCTTTACAAAATCGTGAAATTCCTCCTCACCTTCATTTGCAAAAACTCAATCCTTATATTTCTCTAGAAGGAACTTCCTTATCTATTCCTACTCAATTACAGCCTTGGAAAAAGGGTAAAAAAGGGCGATTAGCTGGGGTATCTTCTTTTGGTTTTGGTGGCACTAATGCTCATGTTATTTTAGAAGAATTTGTTCCAGAAACCTTGGAGCAAGAGCAAAATAAACCATCTCTTGCTATCTTGACTATTACCGCTAAAACTAAGTCATCTTTGCGAGAATTAGTATCAAGTTATCACAATTATCTTCAAGCAAATCCGCAAATCAACTTACAAGACTTTTGCTTTAGTGCTGATGTGGGGCGCTCGCATTTTCATCATTGTTTAGCTATTCAAACTGAGTCTTTAACTCAATTACAATCCCAGTTAGAGGCTATTATTGAGGGCAAAGAAGCTGGGGGAATTTTGACCGGTGAACTATCGCACCAGAAGCACCAGAAAATTGCGTTTCTTTTTACAGGTCAGGGGTCACAATATATCAATATGGCCCGGGAACTTTATGAGACTCAACCTACTTTCCGTAGAACCCTTGAAAACTGTCAAGAGATTCTTAGTATCTATTTAGACAAACCTTTGCTATCTATTCTCTATCCTCAAGAGGGAGAGAACTCACCCATAGATGAAACAGCTTACACCCAACCCGCCTTATTTGCCATAGAATACGCACTCGCTCAATTATGGAAATCTTGGGGTATTGAACCTAGTGCAGTTATGGGTCATAGTGTAGGAGAATATGTGGCCGCTTGCATTGCCGGGGTGTTCAGTCTTGAAGATGGGTTAAAACTCATCGCTTATCGAGGTCGTTTAATGCAAGCATTACCGTCTAACGGTAAAATGGTAGCAGTTACTGCCGACGAAGAAACTGTCAGACGTGCCATTATTTCTTATGAAAAACAGGTTTCTATCGCTGCTATTAATGGGCCATCTAGCATTGTTATTTCTGGGGACAGTCAAACCGTTGATGCAGTAGTCGCTAATTTAGATACCGAATGGGTGAAGACAAAAACCTTACAAGTGTCTCATGCTTTTCACTCACCTTTGATGGAGCCAATATTGGCCGAGTTTGCCAAAATTGCCCGAGAAATCACCTACTCAAAACCAAATATTAGCTTAATTTCTAATGTCACTGGTAAAATAGCGACAGCCGAAATAGCTACGCCTTCTTATTGGGTGAATCATATTCGCCAGACCGTAGAGTTTGCCGCAGGAATGAATACACTAGCGAGCCACGGTTATGAGGTTTATCTAGAAATTGGTCCCCAACCCATTTTAATAGGAATGGGAAGTCATTGTATTCCAGAAGGCAAGGGAGTATGGTTGCCAAGTTTGCGATCTAGAAAATCAGATTGGCAACAAATGTTACAAAGTTTGGCAGAATTATATGTTAAAGGAACACCTGTAAATTGGACTGGATTTTCAAAAGATTATTCCTATCATCGTTTGAGTCTGCCAACTTATCAATTTAGCCGACAATTGTATTGCCATGGCAGTATATTGTCCGACTGCTCCACTACAAGAGTTGAGTCAACCAATGGTAAAGGACATATTTCTCACAACAATCCTCAGGGTACTCAGCAATTTGAGTTATACTCTAGCAATGGCAATGGACATCTTCATCCTTTAATAGGAAAACGGTTACATTTGCCACTAAAACCAATTATCTTTGAATCTCAAATCAGTCAAGATTGTCCCAATTATATTCAACACCATCAGATTCAAGCAACCACTATTTTCCCTGCTACTGCTTACTTAGAAATGGCTCTTGTCGCTGGGATCAATGTTTTTAAATCCGACTCAATCAGCCTAGAAGATGTGAAGATTGAGCATCCCTTATTTTTCGAGGGTAATCAAGTCAAAGACATCGAGTTAATTCTGACTCCTCAAGATTCCCAGACTTATACCTTTGAAATCTTTAGTCTTAATCCTGTTGGCGATTCTTGGACACTTCATACTTTGGGTAAAATTATCAAAGTAACAGATATTACTCAACCCAGTCCAGTCAACTTAGAAAACTTATCAATTGATTCTCTTGAATCCGTAAATGTTGAAGATTATTATCAACAATTACAACAACGAGGAATGGACTACGGAGCAAGTTTTCAAGCCATTACAGACCTGTGGCAGTATGAAGGAATGGCTCTCGGACAGATTCAGTTACCAGAACCCTTAGTTAATGAAGCTTGTAACTACAAATTACATCCCGTTTTACTGGATGCTAGTTTACAAGTATTAGGGGCGGCTTTATCAAGAGAAGACTCTGGCGATGCTTACCTACCTGTGGGTTTAAAGCAATATCAAGTCTATGGTTCTGTACCCCTTCATCTATGGAGTAGAGTTAAGTTAAATCAAGACTCTTCTGAGCCTTCCCAAACCATCACCGCAGATGTGGATTTATTTGATGACAGTGGGGTACTGCTTGCCGAAATTCAAGGATTATCAGTTAAGCGTATTAGTTCTCAAAAACTGGGGCAAGTTGTGCAAAAAGAGGAGACAGAAAACTGGTTATATGAAATAGTCTGGCGACCACAAAACCGTGATTTGAACTTACCTTTAACCGGAGCAGAAAATCTTGGCACTTGGTTACTGTTTACCAAGGGTGATGGAATGGGTTCATCTTTAGCTAATCAACTAACACAATTAGGTGAATATTGTATTCTCGTTTCTGTTGGCTCTCACTATCAAAAGCTAAACCCAGAAAGTTATACAGTTAATCCTCTTGTTACTGATGATTTTACCAAACTTTTCCAAGAGAGCTTAGAAAATAAACCTCCCTTAAAAGGAATAGTTCATTTATGGAGTTGTGAGAATAATTCATCTACAGATTTATCTCTAGAGGCCTTACAAAAGGCGCAAGAAATAGGCTGTGGTAGTGTCTTGTCTCTAGTTCAAGCTTTAACTCAAAAACGAGGTACAAATTTACCCCGTCTGTGGTTAGTTACTCAAGGTGCACAAACTTTAGAACCCTCAGACACATCCTTAGCTATTGAACAAGCGCCTTTATGGGGACTTGGCCGAACGATCGCCCTAGAACATCCAGAATTACAATGTGTATGTGTGGATCTAGAAGCATCACCCAATGCTAACCAATCCCTACTTGTAGCGGAAATATTAGCTCCTGACAGCGAAAATCAGGTTATTTATCGTCAAGAAATCCGTCATGTTTCTCGACTGGTGCGACATAGTGACCACAGCACAAGTCAACAAGAGAAAATACGCCCTGATAGCAGCTATCTAATTACTGGGGGTTTAGGAGCATTAGGATTAAAAATAGCTGATTGGATGGTTTCTCAAGGTGCTAAATATTTAGTTCTCACTGGACGAAGTGAACCAAATACAGAAGCTATCACATTGATTGAACAATGGAAACAGGCAGGAACTGAGGTAGTTATCATCAAGGCTGATGTTTCTAAACAAGAGGATGTTCAAAAATTATTCCAGAAAATGACAGTATCCTTACCCGTTATGCGTGGAATTGTTCATGCAGCAGGAGTGTTAGATGATGGACTCTTATCACAACTAGATTGGCCACGTTTTACCCGTGTTATGGCTCCCAAAATAACAGGAACATGGAATCTACATTGTTTTAGTTGGGATCTACCTTTAGATTTCTTTGTCTGTTTCTCGTCCATAGCCTCATTAATGGGTTCACCTGGTCAAGGTAACTATGCCGCAGCTAATGCGTTCATGGATGCTCTAGCTCACTATCGCCGGAGTTTAGGACTACCCGGACTAAGTATTAACTGGGGTCCATGGTCTGGAGTGGGTATGGCAGCCAATTTAGACAATCGCTTTTTTGCTCAAGGCATTAATCCCATCAGAATTGAGCAAGGGTTACAGATATTCGGTGAATTAATTCAAGAAAATATAGCTCAAATTGGGGTTTTATCCGTTGATTGGCCACAATTTATAGCATCTTATCCCTTTAATCTTCCTCTATTGACTCAAATTGCCCAAGATGTAGGAGGATATGATGGATTATCAGCTACTCAGTCGCCAATTCTGTCTCAGTGGCAAGAGTCTTCCAGTGATTCGAGGATTTTGCTTTTACTTGCTTACATTCAAGGTTTAGTTGCTAAGAGTATAGGGACAGATGCTGCTCAAATTCATCTAGATCAGCCCCTAAAAACAATTGGTTTTGACTCCCTAATGACTGTTGAAATGAAAACTAAGCTAAGTGTTGATTTGGGAGTTGATATTCCTCTAACTAAATTTCCTGAAGATGTTACTGTTACCACTCTAGCCATTTTCGTGAATGAACAATTAATAGAGAAAGTCTCCATTTCTCCTGACCCTGTAATCAATCAAGTTGATGAAGAGCAAATTTCTGAGGAGTTATTAGCTCAACTAAACCAGTTAACGGATCAGGAACTTGATGTTCTTTTAAGTTCTATATCATCTAATTAAGGAGATTCGAAAATGACTAATACTAGCCAAACTCTAGCTAATCTTTCCTCTCAGCAAAAACTTCAACTCATTGAAAAATTGCGACAACAAAAGGAAAAAGCTAATTCAGATCCAGTTACTTTAGTTGATTTTTCTAACTTTGATCAACAGCCAGCTTACCAGCAAATGAAGCGGCAATTGATGCAACTTGAAGCAATTGGTTTACAAAACCCTTACTTCAAAATTCATCAAGGAGTAGCTCGCAATATTACTCAAATTGGTGAGCAAGAATTGATTAATTATTCAACCTATAACTATCTGGGAATGTCAGGAGATCCCAAGGTTTCTCAAGCAGCCAAAGATGCTATTGATCGTTATGGAACTTCTGTCTCAGCTAGTCGTGTAGCATCAGGGGAAAAACCCATCCACCGAGAATTAGAACAGGAAATTGCTAATTTACTGGGAGTAGAAGATGCGATCGTTTATGTGGGAGGACACTCTACTAATGTTATTACTATTAGTCATCTTTTTGGACGCAATGATCTGATTGTTTATGACGCACTGAGTCACAATAGCGTTGTTCAGGGTTGTCTTTATTCAGGAGCAAATTTGTTCTCCTTTGCTCACAATGATGGGCAAGCTCTTGAAAAAATTCTTCAAGACAAACGTTCCAGCTATGAAAAAGCTTTGATTATCATTGAAGGAGTCTATAGCATGGATGGTGATATTGCCAACTTACCTAAGTTTATTGAACTTAAGAAACGTTATAAGACGGCTTTAATGATTGATGAAGCTCACTCTATTGGTGTACTTGGAAAGTCAGGACATGGTATTGGAGAATATTTCGGAGTTAACCCTACAGATGTAGATTTATGGATGGGAACTTTAAGTAAATCTTTCGCTAGTTGTGGTGGATATATTGCCGGCAACCATACTTTGATTGAGTATCTCAAATATACTGCTCCCGGTTTTGTCTATAGTGTTGGCATTTCCCCGCCTAATGCCGCTGCTGCCTTAGCTGCCATTCGATTATTAAATGTAGAACCTGAGCGTGTAGAACTTTTGCATCAACGGGCAAAACTGTTTCTCCAGTTAGCCAAAGAAAGGGGACTTAATACAGGATTAAGCTATGATTCTGCGGTTATTCCCGTGATTATTGGCAATTCTTTGCAATGTATTCAACTGTCTCAAGCTCTTTTCTATCGTGGTATTAATGTTCAACCGGTGATTTATCCGGCTGTCTCAGAACAAACAGCAAGATTGCGGTTTTTTATGAGTTGTACTCATAGTGAGGAAGAAATTCGTTTTACGGTTGAAACGGTTGCTGATGAATTGAAAAAGATTCAAAGCTAATAGCTAAGTAGTCGGACACAAATTCTGTCGTCTGTCTTAAGAAATGTAATTCTGGCAATTCTTGCTGACTCCTGACTCCTGACTCCCACGGTTAACTTTACTTTTGTCCGACCACTTATCCGGTTTTTCATTCTAATCCGGCGTTCTCTAGTTTTTTTCTCTTTCTCGTTTTTATTCTTATTTGATTTTACTCATTTAGAGGCAAAAAAATGACTAGACTTTTAAAAATGCCAAAGCTGCTCTATCAAGTTGCTAAGGTAAAACTAAGCCAAGGGAATTCTAACCCTATTGCTGATTATGATAAAGGGGCTGTGTCTTTCGACGATTACTACTCTCGGAATCTTGGCAGTAGTGCTTTAGAACTTTGGGAAAAATTACCAGTTAAAGAAGGCCAAGTTATTGTCGATCTTGCTTGTGGTACTGGATTTTTTACTACCAAATTAGCTCACGCAGTTGGACAAACAGGTCAAATAATTGCTGTGGATCTCTCGGCTGGAATGCTCGAAAAAAATCAAGAAAAAGCTGTGAGTCAAAATTTGAACAATATTCGCTTTGTTCAGTTAGATGGCCTTTCATTTTTAGAGAGTTTATCTTCTAATTGTCTCGATGGTTTGGTTTGTGGTTGGGGAACTTGCTATATGAATCATACTCGCTTGAGACAACAGCTAGAAAGAGTGCTAAAAACAGGTGGTTTTTTCGGAATGATTGACAATACCTCTTCCTCTTTAAAAGATGTTTCTGATCTATTCACCCAGGTTTTAATGGATTATCCTCATGCAATGATCAAAAATATAAATATCAATCTTCCTAAAAATAACGATTACTTGATTAAAACTTTTGGTCATGGTCATCTTAAATCACAAAACGCATGGAATGGTGAAGTTATTATTCCTTGTGTTAATGGAGAGCAAATAGCTGATTATATGCTAAAATCTGTGGCATCTGCTGGTTTTATCGATGCCTTAGATCCGGCTTTAATACCTCAAATCTTTGAGACTTTTGTTAGTTACGCCAATCAGAGATTTTACTCTCAAAATCCCGTGGTAGTTAGGCATAAATTTTGTGCATTAGTAGCGATCAAAAATTAAACAAATTTGGTCAGATATAAGCAAAGTTTTTAGCTGACTTATTGATGACAATTTGGCTGGTTTTAATCATTAATATTTGATGAAAACCAGCCAAGAATGAGCTGCATGAAAGTATCTAAAGGCTCACTATTTTCTGTACAAATTATTTATAATGGATGTGTGATATAATATAATCCAGTAGTTGAGAAAACCTAAACATGATTACCAGTTATCTAGAGCAAAAACAACGAAAGAAATAGCTATGAAAAATGATTCATTATCCAAGTATTATCATCCTTTACGCTGGATTTTAGCCATTGCTATTGCTGCTACAACTATCACCAGTGTGGGGGGAGTTTATCAAGTTTTCCCCCTCAGATGGAATAATTCATCGCCCTCTGAATCAAAAGCAACAACGCCCCCTATTACCAAAGTAGCAGCATTAGGAAGATTAGAACCGGAAAGTGAAGTTATCCGTCTAGATGCTCCCTTGCCTTTAGATGGCGATCGCATAGAACAATTATTAGTTAAAGAAGGAGATAAAATAGTAACAGGACAAGTAATTGCGATTTTAGATTCTCGTAACCGTTTACAATCAGTAGTTAAACAAAATCAAGAACAGTTAAAAGTAGTTCAAGCGCGTCTAGCTCAAGTTAAAGCAGGGGCAAAGGTTGGAGAGATTAATGCTCAAAAAGCGACGGTAGAAAAGGCTAAAGCTGATTTAGAGGGACAAACTAGAGAGCAAAAGGCAACTATAGCCAAACTACAAGCACAGTTACAGGGAGAAAAAGCCACACAAAAAGCGACAATTGCCCGTTTACAAGCAGAACTAGAAAATGCTAAAACTGAATGTCAACGTTATCAGATGTTATATCAAGATGGAGTCGTATCTAGTTCTGATTATGATAGTAAGTGTCTCAATCAAAAAACCCTGCAAGAAAGTCTCAAAGAAGCGCAAGCAGATCTACAACGTATTATTACCACTTATCAAGAACAGATCGCCGAAGCTCAAGCTAACTTAGAGCGTACTAAGGCAACAGGAATACAGCAAATTCAACAAGCAAAAGCTACCCTTAATCAAGTGGCTGAAGTTCGTCCAGTTGATCTACAAATAGCGCAAGCAGAAGTTGATAATGCTGTGGCTAATTTACAACAAGCACAAACGAACTTAAATCAAGTTTATATCAAGAGTCCTATTAACGGACAAATTCTCAAAATTCATACGCGAGTTGGCGAAAAAATTGGTGATTCTGGTTTGCTAGAACTAGCACAAACAAATGATATGGTGGCTGTGGCAGAGGTGTATCAAACTGATATTGATCAAGTGAAACTGGGACAACAAGCTGTCATTACTAGCCAAGCTTTTTCGGGTAAATTAAAGGGTACTGTCTCTCAAATTGGTTTACAAGTAAATCGGCAAAATGTCTTTAGTAGTCAACCGGGAGAAAACCTAGATCGCCGAGTCATAGAAGTCAAAATTCGTCTCAATTCTCAAGATAGTCAACGGGTAGCCAGCTTAACTAATTTGCAAGTACAAGTGGAAATACAAGTTGACAATCCTAATTCCTAAACCCTTAATATTGAGCCAATATATGCCCAAGAAACTGTTCCGTAAAACCCCCCTAGCTTTACTTCAGCTAATGAAAGAAAAAATTCGTCTTAGCGTTGCGATCGCTGGAATTGCCTTTGCTGATATTCTTATGTTTTTCCAATTGGGAATGTTAGATGCTTTGTTTGATGGTGCTGCGAAATCTCATCAACTTTTACAAGCGGATCTAGTCTTAGTAAACTCTCAGTTTCAAACCCTATACTTGGTTAAACAATTTCCGAGAGAACGATTATTTCAAACCCTCGCTTATGAACAGGTAGAATCAGTTTTACCTATCTATATAGGGTTTGCTCAGTGGCGCAATCCTGAAACTCAAATCAATCGCAATATTTTAGTTTGGGGAATTGATCCTGTTAATCCACCTTTTCTCCCTACAGAAATTAAGTCACATCAATCACAGTTAAACCAACTCAACCGAATCCTATTTGATCAAGGATCTCGACCAGAATACGGACCAATGACTGATTCATTCAAACAGCAAGGAAATGTAGAAATCCAGATGAATGATAAAACAGTAGATTTGATAGGTTTATTTAATATAGGAGCTTCTTTTGTAACTGATGGGAATGTCATTACCAGCGATTCGACTTTTCTTAACCTCTTTCCTGATAATAAACCTGATAGAATATCTATGGGTTTGATTAGGTTAAAATCAGGAGCTTCTCTTGAAAAAATTCAGGAACAATTGACAGCTAATTTACCCAAAGATGTGAAAGTGTTTACTCCGGCTCAATTAGCTCAAAATGAGATTAATTACTGGGAAGCTCAAGGGATTGGTTTTGTTTTTGGTTTAGGGGTAATGGTAGGGTTTATTGTTGGTATTGTAATTGTTTATCAGATTCTTTATGCTGATGTATCAGATCACCTACCAGAATATGCTACTATGAAAGCTATGGGCTACAGTGATGGCTACTTACTCGGTGTCTTAATACAGGCTTCATTATTATTAGCTATTTTAGGTTATATTCCAGGTTTTTTCTTTTCGATCGGACTGTATCAACTTGGTTATAGTGCTACTCAATTACCAATTATGATGAAGGTTAGTCGTGCTGTCATGGTATTAATATTGACAATTACTATGTGTGCTGTTTCTGGGGTGATCGCCATGAATAAACTGCGTTCTGCTGACCCGGCTGATATTTTTTAGTTTCGAGGATAGTTACAACTATGGAAATGCTGCAAATTGAATCTGTAACTTCATTAGAACCTGTTATATCTATCAATTCTCTTAACCACTATTTTGGCGAAGGAAAACTGCGTAAACAGGTATTATTTGATATTAATCTTAATATTAATCTAGGAGAAATTGTCATCTTAACAGGTCCTTCTGGCTCCGGCAAAACTACCCTACTAACTCTGATGGGGGGATTACGTTCTGCTCAAGAAGGGAGTCTCAAAATTTTGGGACAACAAATATATGGAGCAAGCAAAAACCAATTAACCCAGCTTCGTAAACAACTTGGCTATATTTTTCAAGCACATAATTTAATGAGTTTTCTGACTGCTAAACAAAATGTTCGCTTATCTCTGGAACTTCATGAAGAATTTCTTCAGGAAGATTTAGACGCCAAAGCACAAGCGATCTTAGAAACAGTTGGCTTAGGAAACCGAGTCGATTATTACCCAGAAAATTTGTCTGGGGGACAGAAACAACGAGTGGCGATCGCTCGCGCCCTCGTCAGTCATCCCAAATTAGTCCTCGCTGATGAACCGACCGCGGCCTTAGATAAACAATCCGGGCGCAATGTGGTGGAAATCATGCAGAAATTGGCAAAAGAACAAGGTTGCACGATTTTACTTGTCACCCACGATAACCGGATTTTCGACATCGCCGATCGCATTGTCAATATGGAGGATGGTCGTTTAGGGGATTAACTGCCCAAAAATTACTTGCCAAAAATCGGCCTTTCATGTTAGACTAAAATAATGTCATCTTGGAGAGGTGGCAGAGTGGTCGAATGCGGCAGATTGCTAATCTGTTGTACGAATCGTAAGACCGTACCGAGGGTTCGAATCCCTCCCTCTCCGTCTTCTTTCGGTATTTTCGATGACTGCTCGCCAAGATTATTTCTGCTCCGTATATGGTCCGGTTGCCTCTTGGCGTTTCGGCAGTTCCTTGGGCATCGATCCGATTGGTTTAGTTTCTACCTGTTCCTTTAACTGTGCTTACTGTCAGTTAGGAGAAATTGAGCAAAAAACCGATCAACGAAGAATTTTTATCACCAGCGAACAAATTAGCAGGGATTTAAGTGCTTTTGCCCCTTGGGACGTGGATATAGTCACTCTCAGTGGTAGCGGGGAACCCACCCTCGCCCTCAATTTAGGGGAAATACTGGCCACCGTCAAGGAAATGACCAGGCGGCCGGTGGCGGTCTTAACCAATAGTACCCTCTTGGGAGATGCCCGAGTGCGTCAAGACTTGAGCAAAGCTGATATCGTCGCCGCTAAAATCGATGCTGTTTCCGAGGCCCAATGGCGACGGGTTAACCGTCCGGTCCCCGGCCTGGATTGGCAGGAGCTTTGGTGGGGATTAAGACAATTTCGCCAAGAATGGTCAGGAAAACTAGCAATTCAAACCATGGTGCTGGCCTCTTGGTCGCCCCAAGAGCAAGACCAGTATATCGATTTGATGCAACAGCTACAACCGGATGAAATTCAACTTAACACCCCGACCCGTCCCCGGGCCAGACAAAGACAATTAGAAACCCGCGGTAATAATCCCCTCACCGCTGCCGACGGAATGCAAATTCTCAAACCAGTAAACGCTGAAATATTGGCAATTTGGGCGCAAAAAATGGCCACGGCCACGGGAATTACCGTGCGCTGTGTGCCGCTTACCGCCACAAGTCTCTAGGGCTTAGGCCGGGGTTTTTCTTCTTTCGGCTTGAAATTAAAATAAGCCTCCATTACCTGACGTACCATAGGTGCGGCCACTTTACCACCACCACCGCCGGAATGTTCCGCAAAGGCGACCACGACAATTTCGGGCTTATCAAAAGGGGCGAAAGCTCCAAACCAAGCGTGGGACTTGCCTGGAGGTGCTTCTGCCGTGCCGCTTTTGCCCGCTACAGGCGGTAAAGCGGGGTCCGATAGGGCCCGCCCCGTTCCTTCCGCTACCACGGCTCTCAGGGACTTTCTCAGGGTGTCTAGGGTGCTAGGTTTCATGTTCAAAGACTTGCGCCATTCCTTAACATCCCGGGCATCCTGTAAAAGGTGCGGTTTCACCAAAAAACCGCCGTTAGCGGGGACAGCAAACATCACAGCTACCTGTAGGGGAGTCGCCAGGGTAAATCCTTGACCGATCGACATATTAATCGTATCGCCTACGGACCAATCCCAGTTTTTAAAATTACGCAGTTTCCAATCGCGATCGGCAATTAACCCCGGAGTTTCTTCCGCTAATTCTATCCCGGTTTTCTGACCGAAACCGTAGCGCCGAGCCATGGCAATTAAAGCCGGTCCCCCCACCCCGCGACCTATTTGACCATGAAAAGTGTTACTACTCATGGCCATGGCCCGGACAAAACCGATCGGACCAAAACCGGCGTGATTCCATTCTCCAAAAGCTGTCCCCCCCACATAAAGGGCGGCAAAGGTATTTAAGACCGTATTGGGGGGAAATTTCCCCGATTCCATGCCAGCAGTGGCAGTGACGACTTTAAAGGTGGAAGCGGGGGGGAATCCTTGGAGAGCGCGGTTAACAAACGGGTTGCCCTCCGCTTGTAGTTTTTTCCAAGTGGCGGTGGTAATTGGGGCCGAGAAAACATTAGGATCGAAACTAGGATAACTGACCATGGCCCGCACGGAACCATCCCGGGGATCGATCGCCACGATCGCACCTTTGCGTTTTCCTAAAGCTGCCTCGGCGGCTTTTTGGAGTTTTAAATCTAGTGTCAGGGTGACATCTTGCCCCGGTTTAGCAATTTTTTGGCCGAGAATTTGGATTACTTGTCCCGATCCGTTGACCTCTAACTGCATTCCTCCCCATTCTCCCCGCAATTTTGACTCGTAGGCGGCTTCTACACCCATTTTACCGACGACATCTCCCAATCGGTAGCCCTGGGGTCTTTTGGCTTTATATTCCTCCGGGGTTAGTTCCCCCGTATAACCGAGAATATGCGCCCCGACTTTACCATTGGGATAGTAGCGCACTGATTCCACGTCCACTTCAATGCCGGTTAATTCGTCTTTGTATTCCTCTAGGGCGATAATTTGGGCCGGAGTTAAACCCCTAGCGATGCGGATCAGGGTGGAGGGGTTTTCGTCCGCTTCGTTAATGCGTTTTTCTAGGTCGCTTTTGGGAATGCCTAAAATACTGGCTAAACGGTCAAGATTGAGTTTTTGAGCGGGATTACGCTGGGATTTGGGCCAAATATAGGCCGCATGGGTTAAGCGGGCTGTGGCTAAAACTTTGCCATTGCGATCGAATAAGTTGCCCCGGACTGGGGGTTTGGGAAGAATGCGAATCCGGTTATTTTCTGCCCTTTCTCGGTTAAATTGTCCTTGCTGCAGTTGTAAATAGGCCAATCGTGAGCCAACTCCTCCTAGCAGGACAAGGCTAATTAATCCCATAATTAGCCACGACTGACGCTGACGACCGACTAGACGCTCTTTATCTTTGATTTTATTCTGTAATTTATTCGGTGATGGCCGCGTCGGCGAGGTGAGGGTTTTTTTTGGTTTCAGTTTGACTTTGGTTTTTGATAGGAGTCCGCTATTACGCATTTGCTTAAAGTTAAAAGTTTAAGTTATTAGGGCAGTTATCAGTTATCAGTTATCAGTTATCAGTTATCAGATTTGAGTTTTAAGTAACAAGTATTAAGTGAGCGGTTTTAAATAGCACTTTCCTGATGTCTTTTTACTGTTCACTGCTTACTGCTTACTGTTCACTGCTTAGTGCTTACTGTTCACTGATCACTGGTTACTGATCACTGTTCACTGAAAAGGACGCAATACTAGGTGATTTAGCTCCTTTCTTTACTAAAGTTAAGGTAATCCGCAATATATATTAACAAAATAGGAGTAAATGTTCGGATAAATTTTAACTTTTGTTAACTTACCTTGAGCTTTGATAGGAATTGCTAATAGTTCCGAGTGAACTACTCTCAAGGTCGTTGAAAGCTTTCTATTTCACGGGGGATTGCCTCAAGACGGACTTACGCCCAGCTTTTGGTCTTATATCCCCTCCGAATGCAGTATCGCGCTTTTCCTAACGACAATACCCTTCGGCTTCTCTCAGGGCAAGCTTCGGCTTTGCTCAGTACAAGTATCCGTAAGGCTTCATTTTTGATATTTATCGCCGCAGGGGGGGATTGCCCGTCATCAACGTCTCGACTTCGCGGTTCGGCTGAGATCACGGCCGAAGCCTGAGCGAAGTGGCCTCTGAGCTATGTCGAAGAGCCGAACGGGTCAACTAAAATAGAGGCGTAGTATTTACCGTCTGGGTTTTTTGAGATAGTAACAGTTTTAATTGTTCCTCATAACACAGTTTTCGAGAATTGTAAATGTACTGGTTAGCATTCTTGACATCCTCGCCGTCGTAAAACGGACGGCGATTCCCAAACCTCACGATTTGAGTTTCTGCTTCTTTCCCATTCGGGGTTCCGCACCTGCCGCCCCAGATTTACTCTGTTCTGGTCTTATGGTCGCTCTACAGACTGACACCGCAAGCCCTGCGGCCAAAATATTTTTACTAGCGTTAATATCTCGGTCATGGTGAGTCCCACAGTCTGGACAA
>SFCA01000143.1:0-13237 GCA_007095475.1 Microcystis aeruginosa Ma_QC_C_20070703_M131
TCTACTAATGACAGTAGCCTAGTTACTCAGGAGCCGGATACGGCGAAAGTCGTAAGTCCGGTTTTGAAGCAGGGGGTGGGAAGGCGACTTCCTGCTCTACTGTAACGGGTGTAGGGTGTGGGCTGTGGGCTGTGGGCTGTGGGCTGTGGGCTGTGGGGAGATGGGGAATTATGATTGATAACTGATAACTGATAACTGATTACTTCCTCAGTAGTTCTTCGGCATTTTGCAGGATTTCGAGGACTTGTTCCGCACTAATCAAGCGTTTTAGCACCACTTGCCCGATGGTGGGGACAGTATCGGCAATTTCGGCACTCTTGGGGGCAACTTCCACCATAATCACGGCTTCTTCCACCTTATAAAGCCATAAAACCTGTTCTCCCTCTAAAATACCGATATTTAATCGCTCTATCTGTGGTGGTCGTCGCCAACTACTCGCATGATCCCACAAACCGCCAAATTCCCACACCCGTCCTATTGTCCAACCTGCCGTTAAGAAAAAATATTTCACTTTGTTACTCAATCTAGAATCAATCTCTAGCTTTCTGGCTTAATTAGTTTTCAGCCGTCAAATTTTATCAAAAAACTGCTAACGTCCCGTTAATTTCACCACCCCAATGCCCCCAAAGTATAGACCCAAGACCGCCCCTGCTAACAGGGATTGGGTGAGAGGATCTGTGGAAGGGGTTAAAATCGCGCCTAAAATCACCGCACCCAAAACCACGAAACGCCAACCCGATAACATCGTTTGCGAGGAAATAATGCCTAAAAAGCTCAAAATCAATTGAATAACGGGAATTTGAAAGGCGATGCCGGTACTAAACAGTAAAAGTAAGACAAATTCAAAATAGCGCTCGATCGACCAAGCTTGTTCGACCACTTCCGCCCCATAATTGACAAAAAAGTTTAAAGCGGCGGGAATCAGGACAATATAGGCAAAAAATAAACCAGCAAAAAATAAAACACTCGATCCTAACACTACCGGAACAATTAAACGCCGTTCGCGACGGGTTAACCCCGGCAGCACAAAGAGGATAATTTGTAAGAGAATGACCGGACTAGCCACCAGTATGCCGCTATATCCAGCTACTTTTAGGGAGACGAAAAAAAATTCTCCCGGAGCTAACTGCAAAAATTTTACCCCTTGGGCGGGAACTTCCAGCACTTGTACTAGGGGTTTAACGAAGATAAAACATCCCACCGCACCTACAGCCACGGCAATTAAACTATAAAAAATCCGCCGCCGCAACTCCTCCAAGTGGTCAAATAAGGACATTTCCACTTCTCCGGGTAACTCATCGAGGAATTCAGGACTGTCTGGGGGTGGGGTTTTTACTTCTGTCGATGACATGGCTTTGGCTCGATCGTTCTCTACTCAAGCCTTTATCCTAGCATTGTTGACCCTTGGCTATCAGCCGTCAGCTATCGGTTACCAGTTATCAGTTATCAGATGTAAGTTTTTAGTGGACAGTCTTAATCAGGGGTCATTGATCAGATAAGAGAATAGAATAGCAAGTGAGCAGGATTAAATGGCAGTTTTCTGCGGTCTTTTCACTGATTACTGCTTACTGATTACTGATCACTGAAAAAAGCTCCCACTCTCTAATCTCCTCAAAAAAATTTGCTATGATGTAGGGACTTGTTTAGTATTTGGTAAAAATAACCATAAGTGCCACCGTGTTCACCACTGTTCAACCCGCCAATCGATCGAGCTTACCTGATGACCTATTTACAGCAATTAAAGAGCTTAAACAGGAATTAAACGCCGTTATTCTGGCTCACTACTATCAAAATTCTGACATACAGGATATAGCTGATTATATTGGTGATTCTCTAGGTTTATCCCAACAGGCTGCCCAAACGCCAGCAGATGTGATCGTATTTGCGGGGGTTCACTTCATGGCAGAAACAGCTAAAATCTTAAATCCAGATAAGTTGGTATTGCTGCCGGATTTAGATGCAGGATGTTCTTTAGCAGATAGTTGTCATCCTGAAGATTTTGCTCGTTTTAAAGCCCAATATCCCGATCATATCGTGATTTCCTATATTAATTGCAGTGCAGAAATTAAGGCCATGAGTGATATTATCTGCACCAGTTCCAATGCAGTCAAAATAGTCAATCAAATCCCTGTCCATCAACCGATTATCTTCGCTCCCGATCGCAATTTGGGACGTTACGTCAGTCAGCAAACTGGTAGAGATTTAGTCCTCTGGCAGGGTAGTTGTATTGTCCATGAAACTTTTTCCGAACGCAAGATAATAGAATTAAAAGTTGCCCATCCCCAAGCAAAAATTATCGCCCATCCTGAGTGTGAACCATCGGTTTTACGCCATGCCGATTATATTGGTTCCACGACGGCACTATTAAATTATTCCCTGAAAAGTTCTGAAAAAACCTTTATTGTCGCCACAGAACCGGGGATTATTCACCAAATGCAAAAATACGCCCCAGAGAAAGTGTTTATACCCGCACCAGGGTTGAATAACTGTGCTTGTAATGAGTGTCCCTACATGAGACTGAACACTCTCGAAAAATTGTATCTCTGTATGCGAGATAAAACCCCAGAAATTACTATTTCTGAAGATTTAAGAGTTAAGGCACTGTTGCCGATTCAAAGAATGTTAGAAATGTCTTAATCAGTGATCAGTTATCAGTTATCAGATGTGAGTTTTCAGTTGATTAGACATATCCAAAAATTATAACTCAATCAGAGCTTGCTTTGATAACTTGTACTAATTAGTCGTTCGGCACTGAAATGTATATCTGTCGTTGCCAATTCAATTTAACTGAAAAATATGGGTACATTAAAATCATTTTTATTTGGGTAAGTTTCTTGTCTAGAAAGAATTTTAGTCTTGAGTATAATATTAGGTAGAAGTCCACTGATTACTGATTACTGATTACTGAAATGCTGAAGATAAATTTTTTCGTTGTGTTTGATCGATTGAAAAAAATCGACAATGGGACGGGGATAATTAACCCCTAAAATCACCCCATAACGCTTTTGTTCCTCTGGAGATAACTTATAGGGTTCGTGAATTTTGTCGCCTTGTATTAGGGCTAATTCGGGCAACCAGTGACGTAAATAGTCACCTTTGGGATCATAATCTCTCGACTGTTTAGGGATATTAAAATAACGAAATCCTCGTGCGTCATTGCCGACACCAGCAGTGTAATTCCAATTACCCCAATTACTACAGACATCGTAATCAACTAATAATGACTCGAACCATTCTGCTCCCATGCGCCAATCAATACCGAGATTTTTGATCAGAAAACTAGCGACATTTTGCCGGCCACGATTTGACATAAATCCTGTAGCGGCTAACTCTCTCATATTAGCATCCACAAGGGGATAACCAGTTTTTCCCTGACACCAGAGATTAAATCTTTGCCAATCTTCTAGCCAAGGTAAATTAAGTTCTTGCAAACCAGATTTATAGAAGATTTTATTACCGTGTTTACTGCAAATAAATCGAAAAAAATCTCGCCATAATAATTCAAAAATCAGCCAATAGGTCGAGTCATTTTTGACTCTTGTTTGCTCATATTTTTGTACTTCCTCATAGATATAACGGGGGGAAAGACAGCCCAAACTTAACCAAGCTGAGAACTTTGAGGAATAATTAGTCCCTAACATTTCATTGCGGGTTTCCCTATAGGTTTTTAAGGAATCACTATCCCAAATATATTCTTTAACCCTTGATTTTCCTGCCATTTCACCCCCTTGAAACGACAAAAAGCCTCGCCGGTCTAGAATGGATTCTGTTAAGCCCAAATCGTTTAAACTAGGAAGATTTCCCCAATCTATTTTAGGTAATTTTGTCAACTTTTTCGGCATGGGATAAATTGTTCTTATTTGCCAATGACGTTCTACTTGTTTACGAAAATTAGTAAATAATTCCGGCAGTTGATTGAGGGTAAAAGGTAAGTCACCAGGATGATATAAAGTGGCTGTCCAAAAAGTTTCTATCTGCACAGGAACCCTGGATAAAGCCCTATTTACAGCTTTTTCTACCACTAATTCCTCTGCCGTTACCTCTTGATGATAATAAACCTTGGCTATCTGTAATTCTTGAACTAATTGTGGGATAATTTCTTCGGGTTTTCCCCGTCGGATAATTAAATTACTGCCTAAACTTTCCAGAGATTGTCGCAAATCTGCTACGCTTTCTAATAAAAATTTAGCCCGGAACTTGCCAGTTTTGGGAAACCCGTAGGAAGTAAGACCAAATTGACGCTCATCAAAACAATAGAAGGGAATTATCTCTAATTGTTCTTGAATGGCTTGATAAATTGCCTCGTGATCGTGAACCCGCAGATCATTGCGATACCAGATTAAAACCCGCATTTAACATCAATTAAAAGTTGATAACCGATCAATAAGTAGTTAGGTGTTAAAAACCATCAGACACACTCCTTAATAAGGGGGTATCTATCTTCAATTTAATTATCTTTTGCCGTAGTAATGGCCATAATAACGATAATTGTGGTCTTTCCGACTAACGTTATTAGCCACTAAACCTAACACGGAAATATGGGATAATTTCAGATCTTCGAGCAGATTTTTCAGGGCAAAGCGATCGGTTTTGCCCAGTTTAGTGACGAGAATTAGGCCAGTGGCCATGGCGGCGAGAATTTTCGCATCGGCAAAGGCGGCGAGCGGTGGTAAATCGTA
The DNA here is from genome assembly GCA_007095475.1 of Microcystis aeruginosa Ma_QC_C_20070703_M131. Lineage (GTDB taxonomy): Bacteria > Cyanobacteriota > Cyanobacteriia > Cyanobacteriales > Microcystaceae > Microcystis > Microcystis aeruginosa_I. Next base: position 4,680 of record SFCA01000143.1, read on the forward strand.
GATAATTAGATCGAAGGCGTGGTCTTGCTGTAATTGCGAGATCATCTCCTGCATTCTCTGGGAAGAAAGCAAGCGGCTTGCATCTGGGGGAATTGGACCAGAGGTAAGAATCGATAAATTCTCGTAGCGGGGTAGGGATTGAATTGCCTCGTTCCAATCGAGACCCTCGGCGAGGACATTACTGAGTCCGTGGTCGTTATCGAGATTAAGTCGCTGGTGAATCTGAGGTCGTCGCAGGTCAGCATCCACCAGTAAGACTTTTTGTCCTATACCAGCGGCGGCCTTAGCGATATTCATTGCCATGGTGGTTTTACCATCTCCCGGTGATACAGAACTAATCACGAGGGACTTGAGGGGGGAATCGGAACCGAGGAGACGAATATTGGTGTTAAGAGTGCGGAAAGCTTCCGAGAAGGGGGAGAAATTATAGTAGGAGGGGTTTTCTTCGACCGATTTTGGGGTAGTGTTAGGGATAGGGATTTTGCGATCGCCGACTGTTAACTGGGGTAGGGCGGCGGTGATCACTTTTTCGATCGTACCGAGGTCTTTTTGCCAGGGAATTGCACCTAAAAGGGGTAGTTTAGTATCTTCTTTTAGTTCATCTGCACTATGATGAACGGGGTCTAATCTTTCAGCCAAAAAGGCCGCCCCTAGGCCTAGCAACAGACCACTGATAACCCCTAAAGCGAGATTTCGTGCGGGTTTAGGAGAAACGAAGTTCTCCCCTACTTCTGGAGGAGAAATTAGTTGCCAAGGCACTACTTGTTGTGCCACTTTCAGTTGGAGTTTTTGTTGTTCCTCCAGAAAACGGTTAAGGCTGGTGGTGGCGATTTCCAATTCTCGCTGCAAATCCGTATAACGACGGGCTAAAACCGCCAGATTTTTGACCGAGGCTTTCTGTTGTTCGAGGGCCCGGGCAAGGGATTTTACCTTAATTTCTAGGGTTTGGCGACTGTTAGCGGCTTCCACCAATTGTTGGGTTAGTTCTACTCGCAGAGCGCTCTGAGATACCAAAGCCGGGGAATTACCCACTGTCTGGGGCAGTTTTTCCCCTAGGGTTCTCTGGGCTTCCTTTTGCAGTAGGGGCAGTAAATTGGCTCTTTTTTCCTCTAGGGTGGCGATTATCGGGCTATCTTTCGCAAAAACCGCCGATTGTTTCGCCAGTTCCACTTCTACTTCCTGCAGCTGCTTGAGCAAATCTTGATAACCGGGAGATTCACTCAGATAAGTGGCGATAATTGCTTGATCGGGGGCTAATCCTACCTGTTGCTGTAAAGCTTGATAGCGAGAGTTAATTTCGTTAAGGGCAACTTGGGCTGCCCGATAATCTTGTTCAGTAGTGGTTAACTGTTGTGATAAACGAGTTGCCTCTTTATCGGGATCGAGGAAATTGTATTGCTGCCGGAATTGCTGCATTTGTTTTTGTAGAGTATTAACTCGTTCCCGCAGCACAGGCAATTGATCGTTAACAAAATCTAACCCTTGATTAATTTCGGTCTTCCGTTCCTGAGAACTATAGTTTAGGTAATGACGGGCTAAATTATCTAAAACCAGCTTGATTTTTTCCGGTTCCGCATCTTGATAGGAAATTTCTAAAACTTTCGTCTCTTTTAATTGACTAATTTTGAGATCAGATTTGCCAGTTTTACTAATTAAGTCACTGTAGGTAAAGTCGGGATACTTAGGAGTTATTTTACTAAGGATGGGGTTAAGGAGTTGAGGACTGGTTAAAACAGCGATTTGGGTATCATAATCGATGTTCTCTCCACCCAACTGAGGCAAGATATCTTGGGCTGCCAGTCTGAGGGAACTTTGATTTTCCTCAATCGGTTGACCGATGAGCAGCAGGAATTTACCCTCATAGATAGGGGTTTTTAAGAAAGTCCAACCAGCGATCGCTCCTGTTACTCCTAGGGTGATGCCAGCGATTAACCACCAGCGATGCTTGACGACAGAAAGGACTTGACGCAGGTTGAGTTCCTCTTCTTCCTGCGTCAGGGAGGGCAGAAAAGCTGGTTGCGTAAAAACTGGTAGATTTCCTTGGCTTTGGGTTTTCAACGCCCCGTTTTGTTGGTTGTTCATCATTAATTAAATAGTCAAACGACAAATCTGTTAAAAAATTTTGGCGGTAGCAATCTGGCTCGATCAATCACCGCTCAATCATAACACCGTTCTACAATGATAACCCTTGTTTTTCCAGAACTGCTGATTTTTGCCCTGCTTCGTCTTATGGTCAAGCTTGCTGATAGTCTTCCCGACAGATCAGAACATCCCTAGTTAGGGTTTGCTGAAAAAGTTTGTTGGTGGGGTTAGGAGTCAGCCCACAACCTACACCCATTCCCCCTTTTAAGCTTGTTGTCACCCCTTACAACGGTGAGCAGTTACTGTTCATCCCTCAATCAACTTGCTCCCAGAGCTTTTAGGGTTTCTTGCAGCATTTCAGCGCGAGATACATTACCCTGATCTTTTAATAATTGTAGGCCTTTTTGCCAAATCTTGATCGCCTCATTATAACTACCGAAAGCTAGATAAGCCACCCCTAGATTTTGGTAAATAGCGGGATTATCGGGGTTTAACTTGAGAGCTTTTTTATAGGCTTTAATCGATTCTGGTAGCCGGTGCAGTTGTTTGAGAACCAGTCCTAAATTATAGTAACCATCGGCATAGCTAGGATCAATTTCTACGGTTTTCTCAAAGATAGATAAGGCAGTTTCATATTTTTCTCCTTCGGATAATAACCCACCTAAATTATTATAGGCAGCTAGTTTTAATTTATCTAAAATTGGCTGCTTGATCGCTTTAATAAAATGATCGGCTGATTGCTTAAATTCCTCCACTGAATAATAATAATTAGCGAGATGGTAGTATAACTCGTATAAAATATGCGGATTAGAGCCATGGCATTTTAAACCGTGTTTAAGCAGCTTAAAACCCTCTTTATCCCTGCCAATCTTCAGATATAACCCTCCCAATTTACTACACACATAGGGATCGTGAGGATGTTGCTGATAAAAACCCTCCATCGCTTTTCTTGCCCGTTCAAACTTATCTAAGCTGGCTATTTTATCGACGGTATAACCGTAGTGAAAAATAGCAATTTCTGGCATTTCAACTATTTTCCAATCAGGCTCTTTCTTTAATAAAACGGCCACATTATCATCAATAATTGAGTGATAGGGACGGGTAAAAGTGACTTGGGGATGTCGGCGAAATAGCCGCGAAATTAGAGAATAAGGTGATTGTACGGCTCCGATTTCATGGCGGATTAAATTAATAACTAAATTTTCCTCTTTTTCGAGCGCCCGACGCATTTTCGGTACGATAGCTGGATTTAATTCCTCATCGGCATCAAGGACTAAAACCCAATCGCCAGTAACATATTTTAAAGCCTCATTTCTGGCATCGGAAAAATTACCCTGCCAATCGTAGCTAGGAACTATGGCACCGTAACTTTTAGCAATAGCGATCGTATCATCGGTTGAACCCGTATCCATAACGATCATCTCATCCACCACCTCTTCCACGCTATCCAAACAGCGCCGGAGATTTTCGGCTTCATTTTTGACAATCATGCAGAGACTAAGTTTAGGCATAACTTTACTCACTCTAGCGGTCAATCTTGAGGGATAGCGGCTAATCAATAACCCACTGATTACCGCTCACCGATTATTTATTATCCTCCGAATCTACCTTAAACCGTTCTACCGAAGAAAGCAGCTCCCGCGAGATCCTCACCAATTTTTGCAGAGAACCGGCCACCCGTTGGGATTCTTGGGAAGTTTCCTGAGCGGTTAACTCCACCGACTGCATAACTTGGGCGACATTGAGGGAATTTTCCCGTTGTTTGACCGTATCGGCGGTAATCGAGCGCACCAGTGTATCAATGCGGTTAGAAACTTGGATAATATCTTCCAGGGACTTCTTCGCCTGTTCCGAGCGCTCGGTGACATCGATAACCTGTTGAATTCCTTCCTCCATCGCCGTCATTACCGAACCCGTTTCCGATTGAATCTGTACAACGATCTGTTCAATTTCCTTAAGAGATTTAGCCGCTCTATCGGCTAACTGACGCACCTCATCGGCCACAATCGCAAAACCGCGGCCGGCATCTCCTGCTCGCGCCGCTTGAATCGAGGCATTAAGAGCCAATAAATTAGTCCGCGAGGCAATCTGAGAGATTACCGCAACAATTTTCGAGATTTCCTGGGAAGCTACCGCCAAACGCTTGACTTTTCGCGCCGTTTCTGATACGGTATCGCGGATTTGCAGAATTCCCGCCACGGTTCTTTCCACGGAATCGCCCCCCTTCAGGGCAGTAATCGAGGAAATGCGGGCGACTTCTTCGGCTTCTCTGGCGTTTTCTGCCACCCTTTGAATTGAGTCGGTCATCATCTGTACCGAATTAAGAGTGACAGCCAATTCTTCCGCCATCCGCAGGGCATCGCTAGACTGATTGCGGGCAAAAGATTCACTATTGGTACTGGCTTGATTCACCTGTTTTGCCGCTGTTTTCACCTGTCGGACAATTTCGCGCAAGTTTTGGATAGTCGAATTAAAAGCATCGGCCACCGCCCCTAAAACATCGGCACTTACCTCCGCTTCCACGGTGAGATCCCCTCTAGCGGCTCCTTCCACATCATCGAGAAGTCGAATCACTTGTCGTTGTAGGTCTTCCCGTCCCCTTTCCGTTTCGGCGGCGCGGCGTTGGGCTTCTAGGGTGGTAGTGACCACCACCTTGGCCATCTGATTGAACCGATTGGCCAGTTGACCGAATTCATCTTCCGAGTAGATCGTCGCTTTAGCGTTAAAATTGCCTTGCCAGAGATGATCGAATTGGCTTTGCAGATCGTTGAGACTCCGCTTAATCTGACTAATTAGCAACTGTAAACCTAGCCAAGTCAGGGCAAAGGTTCCCAATCCGGTTAATAACATCATTGCTGGTTTCGGTTGACTCCAAGGAGAAAGGCTGGCTGGTGCTGGTGGTATTGGGGCTGGTTTGGGGGCAACTTTTGCAGAAGGCCAAGGGGCGGTGCTAACAGCAAAAATTAACACCACCGGGGTAATACCCGCTAAAGCCGCTAAAATTAGTTGCTTTTTGCCTAAAGAAGCATTGACAAAAAAGGCGAATTTGCCCGGATTGACTTCCACCACTGGCTTGAGCAAGCGCTCGGAAGCATTGGGCAGATGAGTATCTCTTTTGTCATCGGGAATTTTTAGAGGAGAAGGATTAAAACTAGGCTCTCCCACACCGAAACTGGCATTAAGGGGCGCAGTGGGTTCGGGGGCAAAACCACCGCTTAATGCCTCCCCCCCCGAACGGGTAAATAGCTCCGAGTCTCCCAGTCCTCGGTCCATATCCGTCAGAGCCAGTGAGGAAAAACCCTCTAAATCCTCATCATTGAGTTTTAGTTCTCTAAAATCTCTGGTGTCGTCCTCCTCGTCCTTCTCACCAGTGAGGGGATTTTCCTGTAGGTCAGAGGAAACCCGAAAAGTGGCTTCTCCCGTTGACTCTAACTCATCGCCCCACCCTTCCTGCAGCAATTCAATCTCCGCTGTTTCTACAAAGGGGGAAGGTGGTTCTCCCTCTGGAGAATCGCCAGACCACTGGGAACCGTGAAAGCCTGAACCCGGCGGGGTAAGGGAACTAAAGGCGGGTTCCTCCGATTCCCCAAAATCATCGTCATAGGCATCGACTTTGCCCACCCGAGGCTGGCCGAGAGCCTCCTCATGGAAAAGACCGCTATCTGAATCCATCTCCTCATTTTGCCAATCGGGGTCAGCCGCTTGCGACTCCCTCGACCGAGAATTGCTAAAACCCTGACCAGGATCGAAAGCTGCCTCGCTGTAGGCAATGCTTTCCGTAGCAGCGATCGTAAAATCTTCATCCTCGGCTTTAAAACGCAATTGCCGAATCTGATCGAGGCTTCGTCGAGCATAATCCACCAGATCGGAGCGATTGGGGGAATTTTTAGCCAATTTCAGCACTTTTTCGTAACGTTCCCTTGCCAAGCTATATTGTTGTAGTCCTAGATGAATGTGACCCTGTAAAAGGACAACATTAGCATCATCGGGATACTTGCCGATCATGTCTTTGATAATGACGGCGGCATCCTCAAGGTTGCCCTGGCAATAGGCGATGTTAGCCTGTCCATAGAGTTTTGCGTATTCTGTCCCTGACGGCATTAGCCCCTCCCCTAGTAAAGATAAAGTGGTGAAGTGTTTAGTAATTTAAAGAAAGAATTGCTACAAATACCATTCTGCTATTTTTTTCAGGTTTTAAGCCGCCCAACGGGCAGAACGGAGTATGGCCAGATGATCGAGTAATCTTAAGGTTTTTTTTGATTCTTGGCCCAGAATCCACTCTCCTTGCACATAGGGGGCGAGTTGAGCGGGAATACTGGCGGCACTACCTAGTTTATCTGGGTTGAGCCATTCCATGTCTCCCAAGCGTTCCACCCCTAAACCCAGGATAGTTTCCTTTTCTTTGAGGGTAATTACGGGAATTTCGGCTCGATCGGTGTTTAAGCGGCTGTTATCCCCCAAAAATTGCCCGAGATCCGCCACCCAGATCACTTGACCCCGAAGATTGATCGTGCCGAGGAGTAAGGGTGAAGCATTGGGAATCGGGGTAATGCGAGCGAGTGGCTGCTGTATCACCTCGCCAATGCCCACGGCACTGAGGGCAAACTCGTCCTGAGAGGGTAGATAAAATCGCAAGTAGAGTTCACCGACGGGAGTTGGTAATTCCTGAGTGTCGGGGGCGATATTTTGAGCGTCACCAGCCAAAAAATCGGCGTTGTTAGGCATTAGTTTATTTCCTCTTGCAACTAATAGTTCGGGCGGCGTTTTTAGCTGTCTTGACCTATGCCATAGCTAGACTGTCCCAGACGAAGGCGATTTTAGCCCCGCAGCAGTTGTTTGATGGTATAAATGAACTCAATCGGTTCAAAGGGTTTGACAATGTAGGCATCGGCTCCGATTTTCATGCCCCAATAGCGATCAAAGACTTCCCCTTTCGAGGAACAGATGACCACGGGGACATTTTTGGTTTTTGGATCCGACTTGAGACGACGACACACCTCATAACCATTCATGCGGGGCATGACGATATCGAGGACGACCAGATCTGGATTGGCTCTCTGAATATATTCGAGGGCTTCTACCCCATCCGTGGCGATCGTGACCTTAATGCCGCTGTTGCGGAGTAGATCACAGATCAGTTCCCGTTGCGTTGGGCTGTCTTCTACCAGCAATATTTCGCTCATAACTCCCTACCTAGCTAGGCTGCCAAGGACAACAATAGAAAAATATGCCCGATAATAGTCCCCGTTGACCCGATGCTCCGAAATTGCTCCCATTTTTGCCTCCAACGCCATCTGAAATTTATCAGGGGTTTCCCCTCTAAACAAGGACTTCATTCACCCTTTTGGGTTTCATCTCTATAGTTCCCAATTCCAATGTTAACCATGAAACGACTAGCCAAGAGATTTTTGGTTCTTCGTGACTTGGTATGGTTCGATCGGGGGGCATGAATCGACTAAATCCTTATCTGGCAAGAGACTTAATTGATTAGTTCGTTCTAGAGCGAAGACAATTGACCAAAATCGCAGCAATGTCTGTCTCTGTAAGGGGTTCATTCCTTATAACCCCGTCCATTGCCTAACAAAAACCGAAGAACCATTAGAAATGCTCTCTTCCCTCCTCTTGTCACTAATAACAAATCTGATAAGCTAATTATGTAACATATTTTTCGGTCAGCTTTACTGTATTTGAACTGTCCTTAGAGATTTCCAGTACAAAAGGTCTATCTCCCTAGCCTTGCTTCTCACTCTCACGCCGTCTTAACCGATAATTTGGATGTATGGTCAGCTTATTCACACTGCAGTCAGAGGTAAAAAGGGTCAGAAAACACCAGCAGATTTATGAGATTGACTGCCAAATTTTTTGAGACTAGGACAGTAAATTCGTGCTGAAAAATCGTCAAAAATTTTCCAGTGCCGAAGAGAGAAAGTTGAGAACAAATGTATGGATCAAAAAGAAAAACTCGCAGGATAGAAATTAAAAAATTTTTGGGATCAGAGAAGCACTGCTCCTAGCCTCGATCGCCAACTCTCTCTAAAACCGATTAGAAAAACTTTTATTATAGGGGAGGACTACTCGTGCTATACCTTGCAGAAGTAAAAAAACAGACTAAAGGTTTTATCGGTGGTTACAAAACCGAATTAAAACTATTGGCCTGTCAGCATAAGGATCAGACGTGGAGTGCCATAGCGGGGGAAGATATCTTAACCTGCGACGAAACTAACTCCCTGAGTGAAGGTGCGCTTCTCTTGGTGAATTTAAGCAATAATCGTCAACTGCAAGGAAACCCGGAATTAGCGGGAGCGGAGATGGTGCGGCAACTGCAAAAGATTTCCCGTTTGATGGAGCGCAGCAAGGAAAATAGACCTCCTGCAAAAGTCCTATTCAGCTACTTGATGATAGCCTAAAGCAAGTTCATAGTTGTAAATGCCAGCGATTAAATTAAATCTCAGACCAAAACGCCGTCTCCGATTCCT
>SFCA01000144.1:0-3301 GCA_007095475.1 Microcystis aeruginosa Ma_QC_C_20070703_M131
CGCCAGTTTATTGTTGACATATTTTTGTTACCATGACCAACTTACCCCTGTTACTCTAGCAATTCCTCGTAAGAAAATTTGTTCGAGTAAGAGTTGATCAATTAATTGTTTGGTTTCGTTAGAGACAGTTTTATTAGTGGGATTGATCACAAACGGTTGACCACATTCTTTACCTTGACGTTTGGGTTTTCCCTTAGGCATAGAACCATTCTTGATCCTATGGTGAGAACCACAACGCTTGACAGGGGAATAGAGGTGAACTAGAGAGGTGATTTTGTTCTGTGCTAGACTGATATTTGAGTAAGCCAGACAGGAGCCACAAAAAGATATTTATCAGAAGAGTCATGATCAAGCTAGAGGTTTAAAGACTGAGCGGGTTCCAATTATTTTTATTAATAAATATTTTACACAATTCATACCAGGTAAGCAAGAGGGCTACGGCACTACTACCGAATCATTACCGAAAAATCAACTCAATAACCAATCTAGATGATCCTGTAAACATTGCTTGAGGTCGTAGCGTTGTTTGATGGTTTCCCTAGCATTTAAACGCAGATTTTGCCAACCCTGGGGATAATTTAACACTTCATCCACGCGATCGGCTATTTGTTGGGGAGAAAAGAAATCCACTAATAAACCATTTTCCCCATCAGTAATTAATTCTCCCACGGGGGGAGTATCGGAACCGATCACCACGCAACCCATGGCCATAGCCTCTAACATTGACCAGGACAGCACAAAAGGACGGGTAAGATAGATGTGGGCCGCCGATGCCTGTAAAACCTGTTTATATTGACCGTAGGGTAGAGAACCGGTAAAATGCACCCGGGATAAATCCAAAGAAAGGCTTTCTAACATCAATTGTTTATAGGTTTTGCCGTCCGGTAGAGTTTTCCCATAAGCGACCCGATCCTCACCGACAATCACCACATGACAGTTAGGCCGACGGGCTAAAATTAGGGAAACAGCCGTCATAAATTGGGGAAAACCGCGATAGGGTTCCATTCCCCGGGTTGCATAGGTGACAATCTCCTTAACACCGGATAAATCTAAACCTATCTCTGGAATCACTAACTGCACATCGGGACGGGGACAAAAATAGTCCGTATCGATGCCATCGTGTAAAACCGTCAGTTTCGAGTGAAATTCGGGGGGAAATTGTTGTTTTTGCCAGATAGTCGGCGATAAACCTCGATCGCAACTGACCAGATCGATCAGGATTGGCGCATTTTTAATTCTAATCCGGGCCTCGGCATCAGCATTAAGGGTATCCGCCGGATCAAAATCAGCATCGGAACCATGGGCATGATAAAACCATTCAAAATAGGCTAAAAACTTAGTTTTCGGGAAAATATCCTTGATAAATAGACCCGGCCCCCAGCCAGAATGTGCATAGACAATATCGGGATAAAATCCTTGATTTTTCAGTTGTTGGCAAACAGCATAAACCGCTTGACCTTGTAAAACCGCACTTTCAAGGGGACGGACATAATGATGGGTTTGGGGAGAAACAGCGCGACTTTCCTTGTAAATAAATTTTTTTACCCCCGCTATCTCTCCCTCTTGCCTGGTAGTGCCGAAAATCACTTGATTTCCGGGGTCTTGAGCCAAAACCGTGATTAAATGGCGAAATTGGGCGGGAAAATTGGCATGAAGGAATAAAAATTTCATCGCGGGTAAAGGTTTAGAAAAAGCGATCGCTAATCGTACATTGTCCCTGAAAACGGAGCAGATGATCGCATAATACCAAAGCCATCATCGCTTCCACCATGGGGACGGCCCGGGGTAAAACACAAGGATCGTGTCTTCCTTTAGCTGCCAGGGTGGTTTCTTCCCCGCTGCGCGTCACGGTTTTTTGTTCTTTACCGATAGTCGCGGTGGGTTTAAAAGCGATGCGGATAATAATATTTTCACCGTTACTAATTCCTCCTTGAATACCCCCCGAACGATTGCTATTGGTGCGAATTTCCCCGTTATCATCGATAAAATACTCGTCATTGTGTTCGCTGCCGGTTGAGAAGGTTCCCGCGAATCCTGATCCAATTTCAAATCCCTTACTCGCGGGTAAGGACATCATACCTTTAGCTAAATCGGCTTCTAGCTTATCAAAAACGGGTTCTCCTAGACCTTTCGGCACATTTCTGGCTACACATTCCACCACACCGCCGATCGAGTCTTTATTCAGGCGAATTTGGTCGATCAGGGCGATCATTTGGGCGGACGTTTCCTCGTTGGGACAACGCACCATATTGCTTTCCACCTCGTCGAGGGTGACGGTGTTGGGGTCGATGATTGCCTCAATATCTTTAATTCGCTTCACATAACCGATAATCTCGACATTATAGACAGATTTAAGGATTTTTTTAGCAATCGCTCCTGCGGCCACCCGGCCGATGGTTTCCCGGGCCGAGGATCTGCCTCCTCCTTTCCAGTTGCGAATGCCGTATTTTGCTTCGTAGGTGGCATCCGCGTGGGAAGGTCGGAATTTCTCGGCCATTTCGTTGTAATCTTGCGAGCGAGCATCCTGATTCCGCACTAAAATAGCGATCGGTGTACCGAGGGTTTTGCCGTCAAAAACGCCCGAAATTATCTCACAAATGTCATTTTCCCGACGCGGGGTCACGATTCTGCTTTGTCCCGGTTTGCGACGGTCTAAATCGATTTGAATCTCCTCTTCGGAAATTTCTAAGCGCGGAGGACAACCATCGATAACCACTCCTACCCCACCCCCGTGAGATTCTCCAAAAGTGGAAACCCGAAATAGTCGTCCGAAAGTGTTACCCATAATCTCAATATCTACTAAGCCTCAAGGTTTTATTGTACCTGAGCGGTTATCAGTTATTAGTGATCAGTGATCAGTTATCAGTGATCAGATGTGAGTTTTTAGTGGACAGTCTTAAGTAGAAAATTGCCGTTTTCTTGTCACTGATGCCATTTCTCAAAAGTAATCGCAGAGATGGTTAATTTCCCTTACCCCCACAACCAAAGGGAGAGGGGAGTAAAATGCCGGCTCTCTTATTCTTTGTGTGATAAGTTTAACTTATATAATACCGATCAATCTTTGTGTCCTTTGTGTCTTTGTGGTTCGTTCCATTTGCTCGCCAGCAGGAATGTATTTTAGAATACATTTTACCCACCAAACCCAAGAGAGTACAATGCCTGCTACGAATAAAGGAAAATAGTTTGACATCCTCGCCGCCCTAAAAGTGCGGCGATTCCTAAACCTCACGATTTAAGTTTCTGCTTCCACCACCGTCGCATACCACAGTTAAAAAACCATGTACTGTCTTACACAGAGTCC